>JAHDDY010000009.1:30053-56315 GCA_020629115.1 Paracoccaceae bacterium
AACCGGCGCGAACGCGAGAGCCGACCGGGAGCGAGAATCATGCTGGACAAACGCGACTTCTACATCGACGGCACCTGGACCGCGCCCAGGGCCGGGACCGACATGACGGTGATCGACCCCTCCATCGAGGAGCCGTGCGCCGTCATATCGCTGGGCGGGGAGGCCGACGCGCATGCCGCCATCGCCGCCGCCAAGGCCGCCTTCCCCGGCTGGGCCACGACCCCCCTCGCCGAACGCATCGCCCTGGCCGAGCGCATCGGGGAGATCTACGAGCGGCGCAAGGAGGACATGGCAAAGGTCATCAGCCTGGAGATGGGCGCGCCCATCGACATGGCCCACGTCCAGCAGGCCCCGACCGGCACGGGCCATATCAAGGCCTTCATCCGCGCGGCGAGGGATTTCGACTTCGATCATGCGCTGCATGCGAAGGCGACCGACACGCGCATCCTCTACGAACCCATCGGCGTCTGCGCCCTGATCACGCCGTGGAACTGGCCGATGAACCAGGTGGTGCTCAAGGTCCTGCCCGCGCTGCTCACGGGCTGCACGATGATCCTCAAGCCCTCCGAGATCGCGCCCCTCTCCTCCCATCTCTTCGCGGAGATCATGGACGAGGCAGGCACGCCGAAGGGCGTCTTCAACCTCGTGAACGGCGACGGCCCCGGCGTGGGAACCGTGTTGTCGGGCCACCCGGACGTGGACATGGTGTCCTTCACCGGCTCGACCCGCGCCGGCATCGCCATCTCGAAGAACGCCGCCGACACGCTCAAGCGCGTCTCTCTGGAACTGGGCGGCAAGGGGGCGAACATCGTCTTCGCCGACGCCCACGAGAAGGCCGTGCCCCAGGGCGTCATGCGCTGCATGAACAATACCGGCCAGTCCTGCAACGCCCCCACCCGGATGCTGGTCGAGCGCTCGCGCTACGCCGAGGCCGTCGAGCAGGCGGCGGATTTCGCGAACGGCCTGAGCGTCGCCTCCTCCCACGAGAGCGGCAAGCATATCGGCCCGGTGGTCTCGGAGGCGCAGTTCGACAAGATCCAGGGCCTCATCCAGGTCGGCATCGACGAGGGCGCGCGGCTGGTGGCCGGGGGGCCGGGCCGGCCCGAGGGGCTGAACCGGGGCTACTACTGCCGCCCCACCGTCTTCGCGGACGTGCACAACGACATGCGCATCGCCCGGGAGGAGATCTTCGGTCCCGTGCTCGCCATGATGCCCTTCGACGACGAGGAGGAGGCCATCGCCATCGCCAACGACACGCCCTACGGCCTGACCAACTACGTCCAGACGCAGGACATGGACAAGGCGCGCCGCGTCGCCCGCCGCCTGCGCACCGGCATGGTCGACATGAACGGCAAGGCCCGCGCCGCCGGCTCCCCCTTCGGCGGGATGAAGGCGTCGGGCAACGGACGCGAGGGCGGACGCTGGGGCCTGGAGGAATTCATGGAGGTGAAGGCCGTCGGCGGCTGGGAGTGACACCGGGCCGCAGGGCAATATACTGACCCTACGTCAGGTTGTCATCCGACTACGGAAGCGTCTAGGGTGCCCGGCACCACGACGCGACAACCATAATAGACGCGGGCGCTGCGTCCGCGAAAGACCCCCGGGAGACCCTATGACCGACAAGAACCCCGTCATCGAGCGGATGCTGGCCGACCAGAAAGCCACCCGCCGCGACTTCATGGTCGGCGCGACCGCAATGGGCCTGACCGCCACCTCCGCCACCGCCCTGTGGTCCAGCCGCGCCCATGCGGACGGCCACACCATGCCCAAGAAGGGCGGACACCTGCGCGCGGGCCTCAACGACTCGAACACCGTCGATTCGCTCGATCCGGCGACCTTCAACGCCACCACCATGATCGTCATCTCCCGCGCCTTCCGCGACAGCCTCGTGGAAGTCGGCCAAGACGACAGCGCCTCTCCCGCCCTCGCCGAGAGCTGGGAAGCCTCCGAGGATGCCCGGGAATGGCGCTTCAAGCTGCGCCCCGGCGTGGAATTCTCGAACGGCAAGAGCCTGACCGCCGAGGACGTGATCAACTCGATCAACGTGCACCGGGGCGAGGAATCGAAGTCCGGCGCGAAGGGCGTCTTCGAGGGCATCACCGAGGTCTCGGAGGACGGCAAGGGTACGGTCGTCGTGAAGCTGGAGAACGGCAACGCCGACTTCCCCTTCCTGATGACCGACTACCACATGAACATCGTGCCGACCGTCGACGGCAAGGCGGACGTGTTCTCGCGCCACGGCACGGGGTGCTACAACCTCACCGAGTTCGAACCGGGCATCCGCGCCTCGCTGGAGCGCAACCCCAATAGCTGGCAGTCGGACGAGTTCGGCCATGTCGACAGCGCCGAGCTGGTGACGATCCTCGACGACACGGCCCGCGTGAACGCGCTGATGACCAACGACGTCGACGTCATCAACCGCCCCGAGCTGAAGACGCTCAACCGTCTTAAGCGCGTGCGGTCGGTCAACATCATCGACGTGGAATCGAACCTCGCCTTCACGCACCCGATGCGCACCGAGGCCGGCCCCTTCGACAACCTCGACTTCCGCCTCGCGCTCAAGCACGCGACGAACCGTCAGGCCTTCGTCGACAACGTGCTCTTCGGCTACGGCACGGTCGGCAACGACCAGCCGGTCGGCCCGAAGATGGCCAGCTACGACCCCAGCATCACCGTCGACTTCGACCTCGACAAGGCAGCCTACCACCTGAAGAAGTCGGGCGTGGGCGACGCGGCCATCAAGTACCAGTTCGCCGACACCGCCTATAGCGGCGCGGGCGAGGCGGCGCAGATCTTCCTGGAGGACTGGCAGAAGGCCGGGATCAACGTGAACCTCCAGAAGGAGCCGAAGGACGGCTACTGGACCAACATCTGGAACGTCGTGCCCTTCTGCGCCTGCTACTGGGGGCCGCGCCCGGTCGAGGACATGATCCTGTCCATCGCCTACATGGGCGGCGCGAAGTGGAACGACACCAACATCGACATCGCGCGCGTGAACGAGCTGATCGTCGCCGCCCGGGCCGAGCTGGACCAGGCCAAGCGGACGGCGATGTACCAGGAGGTGCAGATGCTCCTGTCCACCGAGGGCGCGACCATCGTCCCCGCCTTCGGCAAGGACATCGCCGCCGCCAACGTCAAGGTCGGCGTGCCCGCCAAGCTGGGCGGCGGCTGGGAGATGGACGGCGGTCACTTCATCAAGCGCTGGTGGATGAACGACGCCTGATCCCGCCGGATCGCACCGACCGAGATGCCGCCGCCCGGAGCGATCCGGGCGGCGTTTTCATGCGGGCCTGTCTCCCGCCCGCGCGCGCAGGGTACGCAGGAGCGCCGGCTCCCACGCCTGAAGCGCGGGCACGTCGACATCGCGCAGGAGCGCGGCGTACATCTCCCGCGCCAGCCGCTCCAGCCCCATCTCCGACAGCAGGTCGGCGAAGGCGAGCCGCCAGTGGGCGCGGTCCCGCTCGCCCGCCGCGCCGTCGAGGCCCTGCTCCAGCAGGTCGAGCGCGGCGGCGAAGTTGGCCCCCGCGTCGATCTCGCGCCGCGCCTCCGCCAGGGCCGCCGTCCACGGGGCCTCGTCGCCCCCGTCCCCGCCCTCCCCCGCCCCGGCGAGCCAGCCGCGCACCTCGTCGTCGATCATCGGCGTACCGTCCGTCAGCAGCAGGTCGTCCAGCTCCGGAAACCGCGCGACCCGCTCGGCGACCGCGCTCCGGATGGCCCGCGCCGCCGCGCCCAGGCCGCAGGCGGCAGCAAGCTGTGCGGCGAGGCGATGGCCCTCGAACCAGTAGGGATCGCTGGACAGCCGATCCTCCAGCCGCGACAGCACCCCCCGGTCGGGCTGGGCCAGCGCGGCCATGAACTCGCCCGCGACGAAGCCGGGCATGGGCTGGATTGTCGTGCGGCCCGATCCATCGGCGATGGGGGCCTGGTTCTGGCGCAGCCACGCGCCGTAGCGGCGCAGGAGATACGGCATCGCCGCCTCGGGATCGAGCGCGCCGATGCGGTCGGCGAAGCCCTTGATCTCCTCGCGGTAGCGCTTGATCTCGCGCGTATCCATCGCCGCCAGTGGGTCCGTATCGGCAGCGGCGGGAGGGGATGCGGCGGCGGCAGGGGACGGAGCGGAAGCCGTCGCCCCCCCGGACGCGGCGGGCGCGGGCACCGCCGCTTCGGGACCGATGCCCAGCCGCTCCACGGCCTCGTCCAGCGCCTTGACCGGCAGCGACCGCCCGCGCCAGCTTTCCCGCATCGTCTCCAGCACCGCAGCCAGCCGGGCGCGCGCGTCCGCGTCGTCCCGGACATGGGGCTGCGTCGCGCGGGCGAGGGAATGGGCGATCTCCTCGGCCATGGCGGCCCGGCGGCGGGCCATGCGCTTGCCGGCGGGATGCGCGATCTCCCAGTACGTCTCCACGAAGGCGGTCGCCACCCGTGCCGCCGCCGCGCAATCGCCCCGCCGGCCCAGCGCCCCGCACAGGCCCGACAGGGCGGCCATGTGCTTGGACTTCTCCATCAGGATGCTGCGCGACAGCGCCTCGACCCGCCCCCAGTCGATGGAGCCTTGCGACAGGCCCCCGCGCTTCATCAGTTCCGTATCGAGCGCGGCGAAGTCGGGATCGTCGTCATCGAGAGGCGCGCCCTCGGGCATGCCGGGGTCGATGGGCGCGCGGATGGCGGCGACGAGGGCGTCGGACATGGGCGGAGCCTTGCATTGCCGTCGAGCGACGATGCTCGACAAGCGTGCATATCAGAACGATGCACCCGCGTCAGCCCTCAGCGCGGCAGGCCCGCCGCTTCCTTTGCCAGCGCCGTGATGCCGTCCCAGTCGCCCGCCTCCATGAGGCCGCCCGGCGCGACCCAGGAACCGCCGACGCACAGCACGTTGGGCAGCGACAGGTATTCGTGCGCATTCGAGGCCGAGATGCCGCCCGTGGGGCAGAACCGCACCGCCGCCAGGGGCGCGCCCATGCCCTTGAGCATCGCCGGGCCACCCGCGGCCCCGGCAGGGAAGAATTTCAGCGTCTCGTAGCCGCGCGCCAGCAGGGCCATGACCTCGGACGGCGTGGCGGCCCCGGGCAGGAGCGGCAGCCCCTCGCCCTCGGCAGCGTCGAGCAATTCGGGCGTGAAGCCCGGCGAGACGCCGAACCGCGCCCCGGCGGCCTTGGCCTTCTTCACGTCCTGCGCCGTGAGCAGCGTGCCCGCCCCTACCACGCCGCCCTCGATATCGACCATGGCGCGGATGGCGTCGAGCGCCGCCGGGGTGCGCAGCGTCACCTCCAGCGCGGGCAACCCCCCCGCCACCAGCGCCTTGGCCAGCGGCGCGGCGTGGGCGGCGTCCTTCACGGTGATGACCGGGATGACCGGGGCCAGGTCGCAGATATCGCGTGCGTTCATCGTCTCATTCCTTCGAGCATGTCCAGAAGTCCGGCGGTCGAGGCGTCCTCGCTCCCCGCCTCGGCCTCGCCCTTGACCACGGGCAGGAGCGATTGCGCGAGCGCCTTGCCCAGCTCCACACCCCATTGGTCGAAGGCGTTGATATCCCAGATCGCCGCCTCGACGAAGGTCTTGTGCTCGTAGAGCGCGACGAGGGCGCCGAGGGTCGCGGGGTCGAGGCGGGGGTAGAGGATCGTCGTCGAGGGCCGGTCGCCGGGGAAGGTGCGGTGGGGGGCGAGGATGTCGATCCGCGCCTTGGCCTCGCCGCCCGCCGCCATCTCCGCGCGCACGTCGTCCTCCGTCTTGCCGAAAGCCAGCGCTTTGGATTGCGCGAGGCAGTTGGCGGTCAGCTTGGCGTGATGGTCGCCTTCCGTCTCGTGGGCATCGGCCGCGAGCAGGAAATCGACAGGAATGACGTCCGTCCCCTGATGGAGAAGCTGGAAGAAGCTGTGCTGCGCGTTCGTGCCCGGCTCGCCCCAGACGACGGGGCAGGTGTCATGCACCACCGGCTCGCCGCCCCGCGTCACGCGCTTGCCGTTCGATTCCATCGTGAGTTGTTGAAGGTAGGCGGGCAGGCGGGCGAGGCGCTCGTCGTAGGGGATGACGGCGACCGACGCGCAGCCCATCGCATTGCGCCGCCAGACGCCCAGGAGGCCCATGAGCATCGGCAGGTTGTCGCCCGGTTCGGCCTCGCGGAAATGCGTGTCCATGTCCCGCGCGCCGCCGAGGAAGGCGCGGAAGTCGTCGGCCCCGATGGCGATGGCGAGCGGCAGGCCGATGGCCGACCAGAGGGAATAGCGCCCGCCGATCCAGTCCCAGAAACCGAAGACGCGCGCCGGATCGACGCCGAAATCCGCCGTCGCCTCCAGATTGGTCGAGACGGCGGCCAGATGCGCGTTCGCCTCCGCCTCGCCCACGGCCCGCGCCAGCCACGCCCGCGCGGTGGCCGCGTTGGTCATCGTCTCCTGGGTCGTGAAGGTCTTCGACTGGACGACGACGAGGGTGCGCGCCGGGTCCAGCCCCCGCGACACGTCGGCGAAGTGCGACCCGTCCACATTCGAGACGTAATGCACGCGCGGCCCGTCGGCGCAGGGTACCAGCGCCCGGGTCGCCATGACCGGGCCGAGGTCCGACCCGCCGATGCCGATGGAGACGACATCGGTGAACGGCTCCCCGTCCGACGCCGTCGCCCGGCCCGCGCGCACGTCCTCGGCGAAGGCGAGGAAGCGGTCGAGCGCCGCGCCCACCTCGTCGGCCCCGGGCGCGTCGTAGGCTCCGTCCGGATCGCGGGCGGCGACGTGCAGCACCGCGCGGCCCTCGGTCAGGTTGATCGCCTCCCCGCCGAACATCGCATCCCGCCGCCCGGCCACGTCCGCCGCCTCGGCCAGCCGCATCAGCGCGTCGAACGCGCCCTCGTCGATCTTCTCCTTCGAGAAATCGACCGTCAGCCCCGCGCCGGAGCGGGAGAACCGCTCGAAGCGCCTCGGATCGCCCTTGAACAGCTCGCGCAGGTGCATCGGCTTCAGCCGCTGGGCCTGCGCGGCGACGTGATTCCAGGCATTGTCGGTATCGGTCATCGTCTCGCCCTCACGGGATATTCGGGAGTTTCCGCTCCCCTCACGGGCGCAAGGGGGTCGAGTGGAAAATGGATGTATGGGCCTGTCACCCTCGGACTTGTCACGAGGGTCCATTTCTCGATTTCAGACAACCGCAAAGATCGAGAGATGGATCGTCGGAACAAGGCCGACGACGACCGATCCATAGGATCGTCGAGACGCTCCAGGCTCGCCGTCACCGTACGCCTCCGAACACGCTCGCCCCTTCGGATGCCGAGCCGACCGCCGCGCGGAAGGGGGCGAACAGTTCGCGGCCCAGCCCGTATTCGTTGGCGGACAGGTCGGCGGTCGCCGCCTCGCGGGCCTCGAAGCCCTCCTCCAGCACCGTCAGCGTCCCGCCTTCGGCATCGAGGCGCAGGCGGTCGCCGTCGCGGATCTTCGCGATGGGGCCGCCGACCGCCGCCTCCGGGGTCAGGTGGATGGCCGCCGGGATCTTGCCCGACGCGCCGGACATGCGCCCGTCCGTGACGAGGGCGACCCTGTTCCCGCGGTCCTGAAGCACGCCGAGGATGGGGGTCAGCTTGTGCAGCTCCGGCATCCCGTTCGCCTGCGGTCCCTGGAAGCGCAGGACGCAGATGAAGTCGCCGGTCAGCTCCCCGGCCTTGAACGCCGCCTGCACGGCGTCCTGGTGGTCGAACACCCGCGCGGGGGCCTCGACGAGCCGCCGCTCCGGTTTCACGGCGGAGATCTTGATGACCGATTCGCCCAGGTTCCCGCTCAGGAGGGTCAGGCCCCCGGTCGGCTGGAACGGCTCGGCGACACGGCGCAGGATATCGGTGTCGAGGCTCTCGCCCGCGCCGTCCTCCCAGACGAGCGCGTCGCCCTTGACCTTCGGCTCCTGCGTGTAGCGGCTCAGCCCGTCCCCGGCGACGGTGCGCACGTCGTCCTGCATGTGCCCGGTCGAGAGCAGCTCGCCGATGAGGTATTGCAGGCCGCCGGCGGCATAGAAATGGTTCACGTCGCGCAGGCCGTTCGGGTAGACGCGGGCGATGAGCGGGGTGACCTGGGACAACTCGCTCATGTCCTCCCACGTGATGATGATGCCCGCCGCGCGGGCCATGGCGACGAGGTGGATGGCGAGGTTGGTCGAGCCGCCCGTGGCGTGCAGGCCGACGATGCCGTTCACGAACGCCTTCTCGCTCAGGATCTCGCAGGTGGGGGTGTAGTCGTCGCCCTGCGCCGTCAGGGACAGGACGCGCTTGGCCCCGGCGACGGTAAGGCCGTCGCGGATATCCTGCCCCGGATTGGCGAAGCTGGCGCCGGGCAGGTGCAGGCCCATCACCTCCATGAGCATCTGGTTGGTGTTGGCCGTGCCGTAGAAGGTGCAGATGCCGGGGCTGTGGTAGCTCGCCATCTCGGCCTTGAGCAGTTCGTCGCGCCCGATCTCGCCGGCGGCGAAGCGCTGGCGCGTCTCGGCCTTCTTGTCGTTGGACAGGCCCGAGGGCATCGGCCCGGCGGGCAGGAAGATGCAGGGGATATGCCCGAAGGTCGCCGCCGCCATGACGAGGCCGGGCGCGATCTTGTCGCACATGCCCATGAAGACGGCGGCGTCGAAGCAGTTGTGGGTCAGGGCGACCGCCGCCGACATCGCGATCACGTCGCGCGAGAAGAGCGACAGCTCCATCCCCGGCTCGCCCTGGGTCACCCCGTCGCACATGGCGGGCACGCCGCCCGCGACCTGCGCCGTCGCGCCCACCTCCTCGGCGGCGGCCTTGATGAGGCGGGGGAACCGCTCGAAGGGCGCGTGGGCCGAGAGCATGTCGTTATAGGCGGTGACGATGCCGATGTTCGGCGCGGCGTTCGTCGCCATGTCCATCTGCGTCGCGCGCGGCATCCCGGCGACCGCGTGGGCGAAGTTGGAGCAGCCCAGATGGGCGCGGGCGACGCCCTTGTCCCTCGCCCGGCGCATGCGCTCCATGTAGTCGCTGCGGGAACCTGCGCTGCGCGCGGCGATGCGCGCGGTCACGGCCTCGACGGTGGGGTGTATCGGCATGGATGGCTCCCTCGGGATACCCCGACGCCGGATGCGTCAGGGCGCGTAATGGATGGCCGGATCGGCCTGGCGCAGGATGGCGCGGATGGGCAGTTCGGACTCCGCCCCCTCGCGCCGGGCCGCCTCCAGCACCGCGCGCTTCTTCTCGCCCGTGATCAGGAGGTAGGTCGCCTGCGCCGAGAGCAAGGCGGGCAGCGTCAGCGTGATGCGCGGCTCCACCGCGCCGGGCGCGCGCATGGCCAGGACCGGCACCGGGCAGGCCAGGTCGAGCGCCTGGTCCAGCAGGTCCGCGCCGGGGAAGATCGAGGCGGTGTGCCCGTCCTCGCCCATGCCCAGCAGCAGCACGTCGAGGGGCAGCGCCCCGGCCGTCACCGCCTCGGCCACCGCCTCCATGCCTTGCTCCGGCGTGTCCACCGGATGGTAGAGCGGCACGAACCGCGCCGCCGCGCCGGGGCCTTGCAGCAGCGTCTCGTGGACCATCCGCGCATTCGAGCGCTCGTGGTCGGGCGGCACCCAGCGTTCGTCGTTCAGGGTGACGACCACCTTGTCCCACGGCAGGTCCATGGCCGCGAGCCGCTCGAAGACCGGCGGCGGGGACGAGCCGCCCGAGACGCAGAAGACCGCGCGCCCCTTCTCCCCGACGATGCGCGTCAGGTCGGCGGCGAGGGTGTCGGCCAGCGCATCGCGCAGCGCGTCGCGGCTTTCGTGTTCGACGAGGCGACTCATGGCGCCAGGCTCCGCCAGCGGCGTCCGTCGCGGATCATCAGCTCCATCGCGCTCATCGGTCCCTCGCTGCCCCGGTCGTATTCCTCGGGCTTGCCGCCCCCCTCGCGCCAGGCGTCCATGATCGGGTCGATCCAGGCCCAGGCGGCGGCTACCTCGTCGCGGCGCATGAACAGCGTCTGGTTCCCGCGCACCACGTCCATCACCAGCCGCTCGTAGGCGTCGGGCATCCGGAAGCCCTCCTCGTCCTTGCCGGTGAAGCTCATGTCCAGCGGCGTCTCGCGCATCCGGAAGCCCCCGGGGCCGGGGTCCTTGGTGGTGATCGACAGGGTGATCGCCTCGTCGGGCTGGAGGCGGATGACCAGCGAGTTGGGCGCGACCGGCGTGGCCAGGTCGTCGAAGATCTGGTGCGGGGTCTGGCGGAACAGGACCACGATCTCCGACAGGCGCGAGCGCAGCTTCTTGCCGGTGCGCAGGTAGAAGGGCGTGCCCGCCCAGCGCCACGTGCCGATCTCGGCCTTCAGCGCGACGTACGTCTCGGTGGTCGAGGCGGGGTTCTCCGCCTCCTCCGGATAGCCGGCATACTGGCCGCGCACGCTCGCCTTCAGCGCCTCCGTGCCCGAGAGCGGGCGCAGCGCGCGCAGCACCTTCAGCTTCTCGTCGCGCAGGGCGTCGGCCTCGAAATGGTGCGGCGGCTCCATCGCGGTCAGGCACAGGAGCTGGAGCAGGTGGTTCTGCACCATGTCCCGCATCGCCCCGGCCTTGTCGTAGTAGGACGCCCGATCCTCGACGCCGAGGGTCTCGGCCACCGTGATGCGCACCGATTCGATGTGCTTGGCGTTCCACAATGGCTCGAACAGGGCGTTGGCGAAGCGCAGGGCGATGAGGTTCTGCACCGTCTCCTTGCCGAGGTAATGGTCGATCCGGTAGACGCGGCTCTCGTCGAAGACCGCGCCGATGCGGTCGTTGAGTTCCTTGGCGCTGTCGCCGTCATGGCCGATGGGCTTCTCGACCACCAGCCGGGCCTCGTCGGCGAGGCCGTGCGTCTTCAGCGCGTCCGCGATGGGACCGAAGAGCGAGGGGCCGACGGAGAGGTAGAAGACGCGGATGCGCGCCTCCTCCGGCTCGGACAGAAGCGCCCGCAGGGGCGACCAGCCCTTGTCGCCGAACACGTCGATAGAGATGTAGTGCAACCGGGCGAGAAAGCGGTCGAGCGCGTCGCCCGTCCGGTACTCCGCATCCACATGCTCTTCGAGCGCCGCGCGCGCCAGGTCGCGGAACCCCTCGTCGTCGAGGTCGGAGCGGGCGCAGCCGACGATGCGCGCCCGATCCGGGATCTGCCCGTCGCGGTCGCGGTGGAACAGGGCCGGCAGCAGCTTGCGCGCGGCCAGGTCGCCCGTCGCGCCGAAGATGACCAGATCGAACGGATCGACGGGGATGATGCGGGTCGTCATGGGGCGCGGCCTTCCAGAAAGCTGTCGATCTCCACCGTTGTAGGTAGCTCGGCGCCGCGCCGCGAACAGGTGATGGCCGCCGCCATCGCTGCGCGGGTCAGCAGGGCCTCCACGGCGGCGCTATCCATCGCGCGCAGGGTGCCCGCCGGGTCGCCCTCCACGGTCAGGGCAGCCAGCAGGGTGGCCTGGAACGTGTCCCCCGCCCCCACCGTATCGACCACCTCGACCTGCGGCGGGGAGACGGAGAACGCCTCGTCGCCGCGCACGCTCAGCACCGCCCCGCCCCCGCGCGTGACCACGACCAGCTCGGCCGCCCCCCCTGCCCATTCGCGCGCGATGTCGGCGGCGTCGCGATCCGGGTAGAGCAGGAGCAGATCCTCCTCCGAGACCTTGATGAGCGTCGCGACTTCCCGGAAATGGTCGATCCAGGCGCGCCAGACCTGCATGTCCGGCTGGATCGTCGGGCGCACGTTCGGGTCGAGCGAGACGAACAGCCCGCGCGCGCGCTCCGCCAGCCGGACGAAGGCGTCGGCCACGGGCTGCACGGCGATGGAATAGGACCCGAAATGCAGGCCCGTCACGTCCTCGCCCAGGGGCGGCAGGTCGTCCCCCGTCAGGCTCGTATCCGCCGAGCCGTTGCCGTAGAAGGCGTAGGCGGGCGAGCCGGACGGATCGAGGTCGACCAGGCTGAGGGTCGTGCGCCGGTCGGTGCGCATCAGGTAGGCGGGGCTGACCCCCTCGTCGTCGAGGATGCCCGCCAGCCGCTCGCCCATCGCATCGGTGGACAGACCCGTCATCAGGGCGGCCTCCGCGCCCTGCCGGGCCATGCCGATGGACACGTTGAAGGGCGAGCCGCCGGGGCGGGCGTCGATGTCGGCCTGACCGCGCGCGCCCTCGCCGGTCACGAACAGATCGTAGAGCGCCTCTCCGCAGACGACGAACATGGCGTTCCCCCTTCTTGGCGTGCTTCGGTACCGTCAGGACCGGGATATGTAGTCCCGGAGCGTGCGCGCCACCCCGTCGCGCCACAGCGCGCCCAGCGCATCGGCGAAGGCCGCGCGGAAGGTCCCGTCGCGCCCCAGCGGGCCGAACACGGCGTCGAGCGACAGGAAGGCCGCCGGATCGTCCTTCGCCCGCCGGGCATGGTCGCCCAGCGTGTCCGCGATGGGGTCTTCGAGCACGATGGTCCGCCCCGCCTCGTCGGTGCCGGCGCAGTAGCGGCACCACAGCGCGACCTCCAGCGCCAGCCCGTCGATCGACTGCCCGGCGGCGAGGCGGTCGGCGATGACGGGCAGGATGAACTTCGGCTGCCGGTTCGACCCGTCGAAGCACAGGCGCGGGATGGTATCCCCCACCGCCGCGTTGGAGAACCGCTCCTGCACCGATGCGAGATAGGCGTCGAAATCGACCCCCGGGATGGGCGGGACGGTCGGGACAATCTCCGTCCGCTCCAGCCGGGTCAGGAAGCCCGAGACCAGCGGATCGGCCATCGCGTCGTGGACCATGTCGATGCCCAGCAGCGCCGCCGGATAGGCGATGGCCGCATGCCCGCCGTTCAGGATGCGCAGCTTCATCAGCTCGTAGGGCGCGACGTCCTCCACGAACTCGACGCCCACCGTCTCCAGCGCGGGCCGCCCGTTGCAGAAGCGGTCCTCCAGCACCCATTGCCGGAACGGCTCGCACACCACGGGGCGGCGGTCGCGGATGCCGAACTTCTCCTCCACCAGCGCCCGCTCGCGCAGGCCGGTGGCGGGGGTGATGCAGTCGACCATGCCGTTCGGAAAGGCCCCCTCGGCCTCGATCCAGGCGGCCAGGTCCGCATCCACCGCCCGCGCCAGCCCCAGCACGGCATTCGCCGCGACGTGGCCGTTCTCGGGCAGGTTGTCGCAGGACATGACGGTGAAGGGCCGCGCGCCCGCCGCGCGCCGCCGGGCCAGCGCCGCGACGATGATGCCGAAGACCGTCCTCGGCGCGTCCGGCGCGGCGATGTCGGCGGCCACGTCGGGATGATCGAGCGCGAAGCCGCCCGTGGCGGGGTCGATGAAGTATCCCCCTTCCGTCACCGTCAGCGAGACGATGCGGATGGCCGGGTCGCTCATCGCGTCGATCAGCGGCGCGGCCCCCGGCTCGACATAGTCGATCATCGCCCCGCAGACGCGCGCCGTCAGGCCGCCGGGGTTCAGCTCGACCACGGTGGTCAGCCAGTCCTGCGCCTTCAGGTCGTCGCGCACGGCCCGGTCGGCCTCGCGCACGCCCGCGCCGACCAATGCCCAGTCATGGTCGCGGCCCGTGGCGAACAGATCGTCCAGATAGATCGCCTGATGCGCCCGGTGGAAGTTGCCGAGGCCCACATGCACGATGCCCGGCGACAGCGCCGCGCGGTCGTAGGCGGGCCGGGCCACGGAGGCCGGCATGTCATCGAGCGTCTCCCGGGAGACGCGGGTCAGCTCATCCATTGCCCGCCATCCACGTTGTAGGTCTGCGCGACGATGTAGCGTGCCTCGTCGCTGGCAAGGAACACGGCCATGCCGGTCAGGTCGTCCGGCGTGGCCATGCGCCCGAAGGGCACCCCCGCGCCGACCTCGCGCTTCTTCTGGCCGGGGGCCTTGTTCTCGTACTTCGCGAAGAAGGCGTCCACCCCGTCCCAGTGCTCGCCGTCGACCACGCCCGGCGCGATGGCGTTCACGGTGATGCCGTGCTCGATCAGGTTCAGCGCCGCCGACTGGGTCAGGCTGATGACGGCGGCCTTGGTGGCGCAGTAGACGGCGACCAGCGGCTCGCCCCGGCGTCCGGCCTGGCTCGCCATGTTGATGATTCGCCCGCCCTGCCCGCGCGCGATCATGTGTCTCGCGACCGCCTGCATGGTGAAGAGCGTGCCGGCGACGTTGATGTCGAAGACGCGGGCGTAGTCCTCCCGCGCGATCTCCACGATCGGGGCGGCGGTGAAGACGGCGGCATTGTTGATCAGGATGTCGATGCCGCCGAAGGCGCGCACCGTTTCGGCCACGGCGGCGTCGATGCTCTCCTGCCGCGTCACGTCCAGCTCGACGGCGATGGCCGCCTCGCCGATCTCCGACGCCGCCGCGCGGGCGCGGTCGGTGTCGATATCGGCGATGGCCACCCGCGCGCCCTCGCGCACGTAGGCCTGCGCGAAAGCCAGCCCGATGCCCCGGGCCGCGCCGGTAATCAACGCCGCTCTGCCGTCCAGCCGTTTCATGCGATGCGCAGACCGTTCGCGTCGAACTTGTGCAGCACGTCCATGCGCGGGGTCAGGCTCACCCGGTCGCCGTGGCGGAAGCCGACCTCGCCATCGGCGCGCACGGTAATCATGTCGCCCAGGCCCGTGTCGTGGATGTGGAAGAACGTGTCGGAGCCGAGGTGCTCGGACACGCCCACCACGCCCGACCACGGCCCGCCCTCGGCGGAGACGGCGATATGCTCGGGGCGGATGCCGATGGTGTGCGCCCCGTGCCGCTGCGCCTCCGGCCCCTCGATCAGGTTCATCTTCGGCGAGCCGATGAAGCCGGCGACGAAGGTGTTGCGGGGGGTCTTGTACAGCTCCAGCGGGCTGCCCACCTGCTCGATCACGCCCGCGCGCAGCACGACGATCTTGTCGGCCATGGTCATGGCCTCGACCTGGTCGTGCGTCACGTAGATCATCGTCGTGTCGAGCCGCTTGTGCAGCTCGGAAATCTCAAGCCGCATCCCGACGCGCAGGGCCGCATCGAGGTTCGACAGCGGTTCGTCGAACAGGAAGGCGGCCGGCTCGCGCACGATGGCCCGCCCGATGGCCACGCGCTGGCGCTGACCGCCCGAGAGCTGGCCGGGGCGGCGGTGGAGATAGTCGGTCAGGTTGAGCGCGGCGGCCGCCTTCTCGATGCGCCGGTCCTGCTCGGCCCTGTCGATGCCCGCCATGCGCATGGGGAAGGCGATGTTCTTGCGCACGGTCATGTGCGGGTAGAGGGCGTAGGACTGGAAGACCATGGCCAGCCCGCGCTTGGCGGGCGGCACGGCGGTCGCGTCCTCGCCGTCGATGAGGATGCGCCCGCCCGACGTGTCCTCCAGCCCAGCGATCAGGCGCAGGAGGGTCGACTTGCCGCAGCCCGACGGCCCGACGAAGACGGCGAACTCCCCGTCCTCGATGGCCAGGTCGAGGGGCGGGATGACCTCGGTATCCCCGAAGCTCTTGGAGACCTGCTCCAGCACGATGCGTCCCATGATGGTCTCCTATTTCACCGCGCCGAAGGTCAGGCCGCGGACGAGCTGTTTCTGGCTGAACCAGCCGAGGATGAGGATCGGCGCGATGGCCATGGTCGAGGCCGCGCTCAGCTTGGCGTAGAACAGCCCCTCGGGGCTGGAATAGCTGGCGATGAAGGCCGTGAGCGGAGCGGCGTTGACCGCCGTGAGGTTGAGCGTCCAGAACGCCTCGTTCCAGGCGAGGATGACGTTCAGCAGCACCGTCGAGGCGATGCCGGGGATCGCCATGGGCGTCAGGACGTAGAGGATCTCCGAGCGCAGGCTGGCCCCGTCCATCCGCGCCGCCTCCAGGATCTCGCCGGGGATCTCCTTGAAGTAGGTGTAGAGCATCCAGACGATGATCGGCAGGTTGATCAGCATCAGTACGATCACGAGGCCGGCGCGGCTGTCGAGGAGGCCCAGCTCGATGAAGATCAGGTAGATCGGGTACAGCACGCCCACCGCCGGCAGCATCTTGGTCGAGAGCATCCAGAGCAGGATGTCCTTGGTCCGCTTCGACGGCACGAAAGCCATGGACCAGGCGGCGGGGATGGCGATGGCGACCCCGAGCAGCGTCGAGCCGATGGCGATGATGACCGAGTTCCACAGGAAGCGCATGTAGTTGGAGCGTTCCTGCACGATGGCGTAGTTCTCCAGCGTCCAGTCGAAGAAGAAGAAGATGGGCGGGTCGGCGATGGCCTGCCCCTCGGTCTTGAAGCTGGTCAGGATCGTCCAGAGGATCGGGAAGAAGATCAAGAGGCCGATGGCCCAGGCGAGGGCCGTGTTGATCGTCTTGCGGCGGGTGGTGACGGCGCGGGCCATGATGCGATCCTCCCTCAGGCGTCCAGGTTCTTGCCGACGATGCGCATCAGGAAGATGGCGACGATGTTGGCGAGGATGATGGCGTAGACCCCGCCCGCCGAACCGAGGCCGACGTTCTGGCTCTCCAGCACGCGCTGGTAGATCAGGTAGGTCAGCGTCTTGGTGCCGAAGGCCCCGCCCGTGGTCACGAAGATCTCGGCGAAGATCGACAGCAGGAAGATGGTCTGGATCAGGATGACGATGGTGATGGCGCGCGAGAGATGCGGCAGGATGATGTACCAGAACCGCTTGATCGTCGGCGCGCCGTCCATCTCGGCGGCCTCCAGCTGCTCCCCGTCGAGCGACTGGATCGCCGTGAGCAGGATGAGCGTGGCGAAGGGCAGCCATTGCCAGCTGACGATCAGCACGATGGAGAAGAGCGGCGCCTCGGTCAGCCAGACCACCGGATCGGCCCCGAAGAAGCGCCACAGATGCGCGAACAGGCCGTTGTTGGGGTCCATGAACATGTTCTTCCACACCAGCGCCGAGACGGTGGGCATGACGAAGAACGGCGCGATGACGAGGATGCGTACGACGCCCTGCCCCCACATCGGCTGATCGAGCAGAAGGGCGAACAGGATGCCCAGGGTCACGGTGATGGCGAGCACGCCGCCGACGATGATGAGCGTGGCCTGGACGGAGGGCCAGAAGGCGCTGGAGGAGACGAAGCGTTCGTAGTTCTCGAAGCCGACCCATCCGAGGTCGCCGCCGCGCAGGGGCAGGTACTTCTTGAACGAGAAGTAGAGCGTCATCCCGAGGGGTATGAGCATCCAGCCGAGGAGCAGGACGACGGCGGGCGCCATCATCGCGCGGGCGGCGGATCGTGAATGCTGGGTTGCCATGGATGCACCTTCCCCATGCACGGCCGTCACGGCCGCGGTCCATCGTCCAAGGATGCCGATAAAGCGGGAGCCGACGCCGAAGAGGCCTCAAGGCGTCAGGCGAGGCCCGGGACGGATCGCCCCGGGCCGGGTCGCGTAAAGGGAGAAGGCGGCCCGGAGACCGCCTTCCCGTCTCGGCCTAGCGGTAGCCGGCGGCTTCCACCGCGTCGTTGACGATGGCCTGGGCCTTCTCGAGCGCTTCCTCGACGGTCTGCTGACCGGCATAGGCGGCGGAGAATTCCTGGCTCACTTCGGTCCAGAAGCCGGCCCATTCGGGGATCGCGGCGAACTGCACGCCGACATAGGGCGTCGGGTCGACGGTCGAGTTGTTCGGATCGGCCGACAGGATCGAGTCGAGCGTCATCTTCGCGAAGGGAACTTCCTGGTAGTTGGCGTTCTCGTAGAGCGAGGTGCGCGCGCCCGGAGGAACGTTGGCCCAGCCTTCGTTCGCGGCGACCAGCTCGATGTAGTCCTTGGAGGTGGCCCACTCGATGAACTGCTTCGCGGCGTCTTCCTTCTGCGTGCCGGCGGGGATCGCCAGCGCCCAGGCCCAGAGCCAGTTCGAGCGCACGCCCATGCCGTTGTCGGGCGCGAGGGCGAAGCCGACCTTGTCGGCGACGGTCGAGTCGTCGGGGTTGGTCACGAAGGACGCCGCGACGGTCGCGTCGATCCACATGCCGCACTTGCCCTGCTGGAACAGCGACAGGTTCTCGTTGAAGCCGTTGGTCGCGTAGCCCGCGGGACCGGAATCTTCCATCATGTTGACGAAGAAGGTCAGCGTGTCGTTCCACTCGCGGCTGTCGAGCTGGGCGTTCCACTCCTCGTCGAACACGCGCGCGCCGAAGGAGTTGGCCATCGCGGTGATGAACGCGCCGCCTTCGCCCCAGCCGGCCTTGCCGCGCAGGCAGATGCCGTTGATGTCGTTCTCGCGGTCGGTCATGGCGCGGGCCGCCTTGGCGATGAACGCCCAGGACGGTGCGTCGGGCATTTCCAGACCGGCCTCTTCCATGAGGTCGGTGCGGTACATGATCATCGACGATTCGCCGTAGAAGGGCGCGGCGTAGAGGGTGCCGTCATGCGACAGGCCGCCGGCCATGGCGGGCAGGATGTCGTCGACGTCGTACTCTTCGGACAGGTCGTCCAGCGGGACGAGCCAGCCGTTCGAGCCCCAGATCGGCGCTTCGTACATGCCGATGGTCATGATGTCGAACTGACCGCCCTTGGTGGTGATGTCGGTGGTCACGCGCTGGCGCAGGACGTTCTCCTCGAGCGTCACCCACTCGACGTCGTGGCCGGTCTGCTTGGTGAATTCGTCCGTGTAGCCCTGCATGCGGATCATGTCACCGTTGTTCACGGTGGCGATGGTGATCGTGTCGGCCATGGCGGGCGCCGCGGCGAGCGCGAGCGTGCTGGCGAGACAAACTGACAGTCCAAGACGCATCCGATATCCTCCCTAGATGCTGCTTCTTATACCGGGAGGCATAGTAACCATTCCTTAAGGGGTCAACAGGAAATTTACGCGCGTAAAGATGTTTTACACGTCCTATTCGATTCAGGCCGACGCCCGCTCGACCAGCCGGCCGCCGAAGAGGATTTCCTTGCGCACCTGCGGCCCCTTGCCGGTGATGACGGAGAAGAGCGTCCGCACGGCGTGGAGCGAAATGGCCTCGTAATCCTGCGCGACGGTGGTGAGCGGCGGGCAGGTGTAGCGCGCGAAGGGGTGGTCGTCGTGGCCGGCCACCCTCAGGTCGCCCCCCCGCCCCACCCGCAGGCCCCGCTCGTAGCACGCCGACAAGAAGCCGATGGCCAGGCGGTCGTTGCTGCAGAACACGGTATCGGTGTCCGGCAACCCCGCGTCGAGAAGCCGCAGGCCACCCTCGTAGCCGATGCGCTCGAAATCCCAGTCGTCGCCATCGACGCGCAGGATGCGCGGCTCGTGGCCCCGCGCCGTCATGGCCGTGCGATAGGCGTCGCGGCGCTTGTTGGCATTGGGGTTGACGGGCTGCATCTCCAGCCAGCAGGGCGGCATCCCGGTGGCGCAGAGATAGTCGATCATCAGGGGCACGGACTGGAAGTTGTCCGACCCGACGAAGGCCTCGCCCACCCCCTCGATATGGCTGTCGAACACGACCGTCGGCACCTCGCGGCAGAACCGCTCGACCGCCGTCCGGTCCGAGGCGCGGCCCAGGGGCGCCATGAGCACGCCCGCCGGCTTCATCCGGGCGATGGTGTCGAGGATGTTGCGCTCGGTGTCGCGCTCGCCGTGGGAGCTGAACAGGATGGGCCAGTATCCCGCCTCGATGCAGCGCCGCTCGACCGTGCGCGCCATCTCCGCGAAGAAGGGGTCGGCGAGATAGGGCACCACGATGCCGACGTTCTTCGTCAGCTTGCGGTTCTGGTTGATGGCGTAGATGTTAGGCCGGTAGTCGTAGCGCTCTAGCGCGGTCTCGATGCGCTCGCGGGTCGAGGGCCGCACGCTGGCCGGATCGTTGAAGTATTTCGACACGGTGGGGCGCGAGATGCCGCTCAGGGCCGCGAATTCCTCCATGCTTCTGACGGCGCGCGGCTGCACGATGACTTCTCCCCGGGGATTGCCCCTCTTGGCGGAGGCGATGGGCGGCAGGGTAGGAAAATAAGTTTACCCGCGTCAAGTCTCGTTGACGTCAAGGAAGCCGGGCGCGGTTCGTCGCGGCGAGGCGTCCGGTCTCGCCGGCGGGGTCGAGCTGCTCGGCATAGGCCCAGTCCTCGCGCGCCCCCTGCCGGTCGCCCCCCACGGCCCGCGCCGCGCCGCGCTCGAACCAGGCGACCGCGGAGGCGGGATCGGCGGCGACCGCGGCATCGGCATCGGACAGCGCCCCGGCCGCGTCGCCCGTCTGCCGCCGGGCCGCCGCGCGCAGGGCCAGCGCCTCGGCATCGGCCGGAACCAGCCACAGCAGGCGGTCGAGGTCCTGTATCGCCCCGGCGAAGTCGCGCTGGGCGGCGGCGGCCCGCGCCCGTCCGTCCAGCGCCTCCAGGCTCGACGGCTCCAGCGCCAGCGCCTGACCGAAGAGCGTGCGGGCGCTGACGGGGTCGCTCGCGGCCATGCGCAGGTCTCCCGCCTGGGCGTAGAGATCGGCCTGCGCCGCGGTATCGGCCGTCTCGCGGGCCAGTTGCTCGACCGCGCGCGACGCCTCGGCGAAAGAGCCGAGCATGGCCAGCGCCATGGCCCGGCAATGCCGCGCCGCCTCGCCCCCGCCCCCGGCGATCCACGCATCGGCGGCGGCGAGGCCCGAGGACGGGGTCGCCTGCGCCGTGGCGATGCATCCGTCGTAATCCGTCGCCACCTGGGCGCGAGAGTCCACGGGGGCGAGAAGCGCGGCGGCGGACAGGGCGGCGAGGGCGAGCGGGCGGGCGGTCATGCGGGCGGTCTCCAAGCTGAACGGTCTTGCGCGGCAGGGTGGCATCGCGATAAGGCGCGATTATGGACGCAAATCAAGCCCCCACCCTCTTGTGCATCGGATACGGGTACAGCGCGCGCACCCTCGCCGGGCGGCTCGCCGAGCGCGGATGGCGCATCGCCGCCACGGCGCGGGAGGAGGCCAAGGCCGAGACCCTGCGCGCGGCGGGCATCGACGCCCATGCTTGGCCGCCCGATGCCCTGATGGCCGCCCTGCCCCCGCGCACGCATCTCCTGCTCTCGGCCCCGCCGGGGGAGGCGGGCGACCCGGTGCTCGCGCGCTACCGCGACGCGCTGATCCGGCAGGCGGATCGCCTCGCCTGGATCGGCTACCTCTCCACCACCGCCGTCTACGGCGACCGGCAGGGGGGGGAGGTGGACGAGACCGGCGCGCTCGACCCGGCGAGCGAGCGGGGCAGGCGGCGGGCGGCGGCGGAGCGGGACTGGCTCGCCCTGGCGGCGGAAGCGGGCCTGCCGGTCCATACCTTCCGCCTCGCGGGGATCTACGGTCCCGGTCGCGGGCCGTTCGAGAAGATCCGGCGCGGGACGGCGCAGCGCATCGTGAAGGAGGGGCAAGTCTTCGGGCGCATCCATGTCGAGGATATCGCAAGCGTGCTCGACGCCTCCATCGCGCGCCCCGAGCCGGGCACGGCCTACAACGTCACCGACGACCTGACCTGCCCGCCGCAGGAGGTCATCGGCCATGCCGCCGACCTGCTGGGTCTGCCCCGCCCGCCGCTCGTACCCTTCGAGGAGGCCGAGATGTCGCCCATGGCGCGCAGCTTCTACGGCGAGAACAAGCGCGTCTCGAACGCGCGCATCAAGGAGCGCCTCGGCGTGTCCCTCGCCTACCCGACCTACCGCGAAGGGCTCTCGGCGATCCTCGCGGCGGAAGGCTGAGGCGATTTCGACGATACCGCGTCTCAAAACGAGACCCGTCCTGCGCCTGCGACCCCGCCACCCTCCGGACGGACGGCACGAAAAACCCCGGCGCGAGGCCGGGGTTGTGGTCGATTCGAATGTGCTTCGCCGTGGGTATCAGCGAAAGCCCTCGATGATCGTGAAGTCGCGGGCCTTGCCGGGCACGGGCTGCGCCGTGACGCCCTGGGGCAGGCAGTCGGGGTCGATGATGTTCGCGTGGACCACCCGGCGGTCGGTCACCGTGATCTGGGCGAGGCATCCCGTGGGCATGTGCACCGCCTGACGCACGATTTCCTTCGGCAGGTTCGAGAACGCCTCCGGCAGGCGGGCAAGCGCGGGGTTCGCCACGACCACGAAGGCGGCGACCGATGCGAAGATGCTGAAAAACCGATGAACTTTCATGTGTACGCTCCTAATCTCACCGCTGCCTTAACAATGACTTAATGTCCAAGGCGAGAAAGTGTTCCCCATCACGACGAACTTAAAAGGTTAAAATGCAGGTATCGTGCCAGACACCCTTAAATGAGAGGGTTGTCGGTCTCCACTCTATCGCGAGGAGAACGCGGTAGAGGCGCGGTCGCGCAATTCGGCCGAGGTCGTGCGCAGTTTGCCGCGCAGGGTGTGGGCGATGCTGCGCTCCAGCGCGGTGGCGACGGCGTCGTTGCGCGAGATGAGGGCCCGCAGGCGCGCGGCGTCGATGCAGAAGAGACGCGCCCCGTGCAGCGCCTCGATCCGCGCGCTCGCGGGGGCGGCGTCGTGATAGGTCATCTCGCCGATCACCGCGCCCGGCCCAAGGGACAGGATGGGCAGGCCGCCCATCGAGACGGCCAGCGAGCCGCTCGCCAGCCAGCCCAGCACCGGGGCGGGGCGGCCCTCCTCGATCAGCGCCTCGCCCCGCGCCGGATGATGCCAGTCGCCGATCTCCAGAAGCTTCGATGCCTGATCCTTGGGCAGGCCGGGGGCGATGGCGTCGAGCATCCGGCGCTCCTCCTCCGAGAAGCGCACCATCCGCTCGATCAGCCACAGGCGCGTCATGCCGGCGATGCTGATGAGGATCCACATGATCTGGATCAGGGCGGAGGAGAGGTTGTAGGTCTCGGTCAGGGAGAAGAGGACGCAGGCGGCGGCGGCGAGGTTCGTGCCCGCGTAGAGATAGGTCTGCCCGCGCACGAAGCCGAGCTGCATCGCGGCATAGGCGAGGACGTAGAGGGCCACGCCGGCCAGCCCGACGACCCCGGGAAGCGTGAAGTCCTGCATGCCGCCCTCCCCGTGCCGGTCCCCCCGCCGATCTGAGGGGATTCGGCCCCGCGACGCAAGGGACGGATGCGGCTCAGGAAGGGTCGGTTTCGCCCATGGCGCAGACGAGGCCCCATTCCTCCTCCGTGATCGGGGCCACCGACAGGCGGGACTGGCGGATGAGGGATATCTCGGCCAGGGCCGGGGCCGCCTTGATCTGCGCCAGCGTCACCGGCACGGCGAAGGGGCGCACCGCCTTCACGTCGACGCAGTCCCAGCGCGCATCCTCGATCGTGGAATCGGGATGGCTGAGCGCGCAGACCTCGACGATGCCCACGATCTCCTTGCCGATGTTCGAATGGTAGAAGAAGCCCCGGTCGCCGAGCGCCATCTCGCGCATGTTGTTGCGCGCCTGGTAGTTGCGTATCCCGTCCCATTCCTCGCCGGCCTCGCCCCTGGCGACCTGCTGGTCCCAGGACCACTTGTTCGGCTCGGACTTGAACAACCAGTAGCGCATGACGCCCCCCTTCCGCACGAGGCGCGACCCTATCGGCGGCGCGCGCGGCGGGCAAGGGCGGCTCAGTCGGGGTCGGGGACGTCGACGATGGTGACGGGCATCTCCGGCATGACCGCGTCGAGGCGTCCGATCGCCTCGTCGGTGATGTCGAGCCGGTCGGCGCTCAGGACGATCTGCGTCGAATCGAGCAGAAGCTCGGCCCCGCGCTCGCGCATGATGGCGGCGAGGACGGCGGTCACCCGGTCGCGCAGCAGGCCCGAGGCGCGGGAGAGGACGAGTTGCAGGCGGCGGCTCTCGCGTTCCGAGAAGGCGCGGTTGTCGATCACCTGCTGCTCGAAGGCGCGCACCCGCTCCCGGAAATCGCCGGGGCCGAGGCTGCCGCGCTCCTCGGCGAGACGGCGCTCCTCCTCGCGCAGGGCGGCCTCGCGCTCCTCGATGCCCGCCTGGATGCGGCGGCGGATCTCGACCGTCTTGGCGAGCATGTCGCGCCCGGCGGCGGTGTCGCTCTTGATGCGCTGCATGTCGACGACGAGGACGGCGGTCGGCGCGGCGACCGGGGCCGCGTCGTCACCCTGCGCGAGGGCGGCCGGACCGGCGAGCGCCAGAGCCAGCGCCACGAGCGCCGCGCCGGCACGACGCGCCACGGCGACGCTAGAAGCGCGTACCCGCCGTGAAGCGGAAGAATTCGGCATCGTCGCCATCCTCCTCGACCACGGGAATCGCGAAGTTCATCCGCACGGGACCGAAGGGCGACTGCCAGAACACGCTCGCCCCGACGGAGGCGCGCAGCTCGGGATCGTCGTCGATGGTCTGGAGCGCCCCGCCGTTGATGTTCGGGTCGCTGTAGGTGGTGTCGTCCAGCCCCCAGACCGTGCCCGCATCCGCGAAGAGGCCGCCCGCCAGCCCGTATTCCTCCGGCAGGGGCAGCGGGAAGGTGACCTCGGTGCGCACGATGCCGTAGAACTTGCCGCCCAGCGTGTCGTCCGTGTTCTGGTCGCGCGGTCCCAGCCCGGCATTCTCGAAGCCGCGGAACGTGTCGCCGCCCAGGAAGAAGCGGTCGGATATGGTGGGGTCGTAGTCGCCGAAGCCGGTGATGGCCCCGCCCGCGACCTCGATGCTGCCGATCACCTCGTCCGAGACGAGGCGCGTGAAGGCCTTCGCGGACGCCTCGCTGCGCACGTAGCGGGTATCGCCCCCGAGACCGGCGAAATCCTGGTCGAACTTCAGGATATAGCCCCCGCTCGGCTCCACCACGTCGTTGCGGCGGTCGTAGACGACCGTGTAGCCGATCGAGGAGGTGATGTTCTTGCCGATGTCGTCCCGGATGAGCGGCGAGGCGTTGTCCGGCACGTCGATGATCTCGTCCTGCGAGATGCGGTAGCGCGTCGAGAGCCGGGCGTAGCGGCCCAGCGGAAAGCTGATCCGGGGCGAGAAGCCGGTATTGCGCGTGTCGAAGGACGAGGTGTCCTGGTCGTTCGTCTCGCGGCGGTAGAGGTCGAAGCCGACGGCCACGTCCCGGTCGAGGAAGCGTGGCTCGGTGAAGCTCAGGTCGTAGAGCTGGTTCGCGCCCGATATGCGGGCGCGGGCGCGCAGGAACTGGCCCCGGCCCAGCAGGTTGCGCTCGACGATGCTGACCTCGCCCGACACGCTGTCGGAGGTCGAGAAGCCGAGGCCGAAGCTGATCTGGCCGGTCGACTGCTCCTCGACGGTGGTCTTGAGCACGACGCGGTCGGGCGCGCTGCCCGGCTCGGTCTCCACGTCGACGGAGCGGAAGAAGCCGAGGCCCCGGATGTTGGAGCGCGAGCGGCGGACCTGGAGCGCGTTGAAGGCGTCGCCCTCGACCAGTTCGAACTCCCGGCGCACCACGCGGTCGAGCGTGCGCGAGTTGCCCTCGATGTCGATGCGTTCCACGAAGACGCGCTCGCCCTCGTTGACCTCGAAGGTGACCCCGAGGGTGCGGGCCTCCGCGTTCTTCTCGGGGATGGGGTCGATCTCGGTGAAGGCGTAGCCCAGCTCGCCGAGGCGCAGGGTCAGCGCGGCGATGGCGTCCTCGACCTCGTCCACGTCGTAGGTGTCGCCCTCGCGAATCTCGATGAGCGAGCGCAGCTCCTCCACGTCCACCCCTTCGGCGTTCGAGACGATGTCGACGGGGCCGAAATCGTACTGCTCGCCCTCGTCCACGGTAAAGGTGAGGAAGAAGCCCTCGCGGTCGGGGGCCAGTTCCGCCACCGCCGAGAGCACCTCGAAATCGGCGTAGCCGTTCGCGAGGTAGAACCGGCGCAGGAGCTGCTTGTCCAGCTCCAGCCGGTCGGGATCGTAGGTGTCGGTCGCGGAGAGGAAGTTCAGGAGGGTCGATTCGTCGGTCGAGACCACCCGGCGCAGGCGGCGGTCGGAGAATTTCGTGTTGCCGACGAAGCGCAGGCTCTCGACCCCGGTCAGCGGGCCTTCGTCGATCTCGAAGACCAGGTCGACGCGGTTCTGGGGCAGCTGGATGATCTGCGGCTCGACGGTCGCGGCGTAGCGGCCCGCGCGGCGGTACTGCTCCAGCAGCACGTCGGCGTCGGCCTCGGCCTTGGCGCGGGTGTAGACCCGGCGCTCGCGGCTGGTGAGCAGGGCGCGCAGCGGCGCGTCGTCGATGCGGTCGTTCCCCTCGATGGAGATCTGGTTGATGACCGGGTTCTCCTCGACCATCACCACGAGGGCCGACCCGCGCGGCTCGATGCGCACGTCGCGGAACAGGCCCGTCTCGAACAGGGCGCGGACGCTGTCGTTGATGTCGTCGGGCGTGGCGGGCTGGCCGGGGGAGACGGTCATGTAGGATTCGACGGTCGCCTGCTCGATGCGCTGGTTCCCCTCGACCACGATCTGCGACACCGTGCCGGCCCGGGGCGCCTGAACCGGCAGGGAGCGGGCGACGAAGGGCTGGGCGGGGGCACCCCGCACGGGGGCGACCTGCACAGGGGC
>JAHDDY010000009.1:56415-73398 GCA_020629115.1 Paracoccaceae bacterium
GGGGCCACCTGCACTGGGGTAACCTGTACCGGAGCGGGCTGGAGCGTCACCGGGGCGGGCTGCACGAAGGCGGGCTGCACCGGCACCGATTGCGTCACGATGGGCTGGGTCGCCACGGGCCGGGTCGTCACCGTCGGCTGGGTGGTTACCACCACCGGCTCCGTCGGGGCGAGCACGCCGAAGGTCTGGGCCAGCGAGATGCCCGGCGCGGCACCGAAGCCGAACGCGAGGAGGCCGATGACGGCCGACGATCCGAGTATCTTCTGCATCTGCATCCTCGGCGGTTCTCCCGCCGCTCCACCCTCGTTAACCCTGCGTCGAACGGAGCCTACCGTCCCGATTCGAGATCACAATCGCATAACATCGTTGTACGTGGCGTAAACCATGAGCATTACGACCATCGCAAGCCCAATCGTCAGCCCGATCTCCTGCATCCGCTCGCTCAACGGCTTACCACGCACGGCCTCGATAGCGTAGAAAAGTAAATGACCCCCGTCGAGGACCGGGATGGGGAAGAGGTTGATGAGGCCGATGGAGGCCGAGATGATGGCCGTCAGGCGCATCAGCGAGGCGAAGCCGTCGTCGGCCGCCTCGCCCGAGACCTCCGCGATTCGGATCGGGCCGCCGAGATCGGCCGAATCGCCCTGACCCCGGAAGATGTCGGCGATGAAGGCGAGCGAGCCGCCCAGGATCGCGCCGGTCGAGCGCACCCCGTGGACCACCGCCTCGACCGGCCCGGCCCGCTGCAGCGTCGTGCCGAGACCCAGCCCCGAATCGCCGCTGATGCCCACGAGCCAGCGCGTCGCCGTCTCGCCCTCCGCGTCGGTGTAGGTGTCCTCGCGCGGGGTCACGTCGAAGGTCAGCGTCTCGCCCCCGCGTTCCACCGCGATGGCGAGCGAGCGCCCCCCGGACGAGAGCACGGTCCGGCGCAGGTCGTCGAAGGCGCGGATCGGCGTGCCGTCGATGGACAGGATCGTGTCGCCCGCCTCGATCCCCGCCTCCCCCGCCGCGCCCTGCGCGCTGGAGACGGTGACGGGGTTGGCGTAGGCGAAGGGCAGGATCAGCGTCTCGCCCCCACGCTCGATCGCGACCTCGCGCGTGGTAGTGGTATCTTCGGCCAGCGTGCGTCCGAAGTCGCGGAAGCCCTCGACCGGCGTGCCGTCGACGGCGAGGATGCGGTCGCCCTCCTCGAAGCCCGCCCGCGCGCCTTCGCCCTCCTCGACCACCAGCCCGACCACCGGCTCGTCCGAGGGCAGGCCCGAGACCATGGCGACGCCCGCGAAGATCAGCACGGCGAGCACGAAGTTGAACACCGGCCCCGCCGCCACGATGCAGGCGCGCTTCCACAGCTTGGCCCGGGGGAAGGAGGCCGCGCGCTCGGCCTCGGTCATGGACCCCAGCGCGCCCTCGTCCGCCTGCGCGCTCGCCGCGTCCATGTCGCCGCGGAACTTCACGTAGCCGCCGAGCGGAATGGCGCAGATCTTCCAGCGCGTGCCCTTCGCGTCGTTCCAGCCGAGCAGCTCCGGCCCGAAGCCCACGGAGAAGACGTCCGAATGCACGCCGCACCACTTGGCCACGATGTAATGGCCGTATTCGTGCACCGCGACCACGATCCCCAGCACGAGGATGAAGGGCAGGAGGTAATAGGCCGTCGGCCCGATCACCGGAATCTGTTCGATGAAGCCCATGGCGGGGTCCTTTCGTGGTTCAGGCCGAACGGCGCGCGCGGCGGTCCAGCGCCTCGCGCGCGCGGGTGCGGGCCAGCGCATCCGCCGCGATCACGTCGTCGATGTCCGCGGCGGGGGAGGGGTCGAATCCCTCCAGCACATCCTCGACCAATGCGGCGATATCGAGGAAGGGGATGGCCCGGTCGAGAAAGGCGCGCGCCGCCACCTCCTTCGCCGCGTTCATCGCGCAGGGGACCAGCCCCCCCGCCGCCATGGCCTCGCGGGCGATGCGCAGGGCCGGGAAGCGCGCCGCGTCCGGGGCCTCGAAGTCCAGCCGGGCCAGCGCGACGAAATCGAGCCTTTCCACCGGCGCATCGACCCGCGCGGGCCAGCCCAGCGCGTAGGCGATGGGCGTGCGCATGTCGGGCGTGCCGAGCTGCGCCAGCACCGACCCGTCGCGGTAGCCGACCATCGAATGCACGATGGATTGCGGATGGACGAGGATCTCGATGGCCTCGCCCGGCACCGGAAAGAGCTGCTCCGCCTCGATCAGCTCCAGCCCCTTGTTGAACATCGTCGCCGAATCGAGCGAGATACCCGCCCCCATCGACCAGTTGGGATGATCCAGCGCCTGCTCCGGCGTCACCGCGCGCATCCGCTCCAGCGGCCAGTCGCGGAAGGGACCGCCCGAGGCGGTGAGGATCAGGCGGTCGATGGCCTCGGCGTGGCGCTCCTCCAGCACCTGGAAGATGGCGCTGTGCTCCGAATCGACGGGCAACAGGCGCGTGCCGGCCTCGGCGACCGCCGCGCGGACCAGCGGCCCGGCGCAGACGAGCGATTCCTTGTTGGCGAGCGCCACGGTCGAGCCGGCCCGGATGGCAGCGAGGGTCGGGGCCAGCCCCGCCGCGCCCGCAATGGCCGAGAGGCACAGGTCCGCCCCCTCGCCCGCCGCCTCCAGCAGCGCCGCCTCCCCCGCCGCCGCCTCGATCCCCGATCCGGCCAGCGCCGCGCGCAGGTCCGGCAGCATCGCCTCGTCGCGGATGACGGCCCGGCGCGCGCCCACGATGCGGGCCTGCTCGGCCAGCAGCGCCGCGTTGCGCCCCCCAGTCAGCGCGCGCACGTCGTAGGTCTCCGCCCCGCCATGGGCGCGGATCACGTCGATGGTGCTGCATCCGACGGAGCCGGTCGAGCCGAGGACCGTGATGCGTCGCCGGAGGCCGCGATGCCCTACCATTGGCCGATCAGCCCCGGAAACGCGGCCAGCATGGCCCCGGCGAAGAGCGAGGCCCCGGCCAGCGCGTCGAAGCGGTCGAGCACGCCGCCATGGCCGGGGATGAGCGTACTGGAATCCTTGACCCCGAAGCGCCGCTTCGTCGCCGATTCCACCAGGTCGCCCGCCTGGCTGACCACCGCCGTCAGCCCCGCGAGAATGCCCAGCACCAGCGCGTCGCCCCCGACCACGAGGCCGAAGACCTCCGACACCACGAAGGCGAAGACGATGCCGCCGATGGCCCCGGCCCAGGTCTTGTTCGGGCTGAGCACCGGCGCGAGCTTCGGCCCGCCGATGGCGCGCCCGCAGAAATAGCCGCCCATGTCGGCGGCCACCACCACCAGCGCCAGCCAGACCGCGATGGACAGCCCGTGCTCGGGAATGTCGCGCATCCACACGAAGAACGTGCCCGCATAGGCGAGCAGCAGGATGCCGAAGGCCAGCAGCTCGGGCCGGGGCGTCCTGCGCGCCAGCCCGAAGCCCGCGACGATTGACAGCACCGTTGCCGTCGCCAGCGCGGGCACCAGCCCCGCCGCCTCGACCACGACGGGCGGGATCGCGCCGGTCAGGAAGGCGAGGACCGCGCCGACCTTGCGAAAGCCCAGGACCCCGCGCGTCATGCGCGTCAGCTCCCACGCCATGACGCCCGTGCCCAGCGCCACGAACAGCGCGTTGACCCAGCCGCCCAGGATCACGGCGACGATCGCCGCCCCCGCCAGCAGGAACCCGGAAATCACCCGCTGTCGCAGATCGGCACCGAAGCGCATCGGCTCCCTACCCGGACTTGCGAAGCCCGCCGAAGCGGCGGTCGCGCAGGCGGTAGCGCTCGATGCACTGGTCGAAGGCTTCCTCGTCGAAATCGGGCCAGTGCCGGTCCACGAAAAGGAACTCCGAATAGGCCGCCTGCCAGAGCAGGAAGTTGGAGAGCCGCTGCTCGCCGCTGGTGCGGATGATCAGGTCGGGATCGGGGAAGTCGGCGGTGTTCAGCTCCGCCGCGAGCATGGCGTCGTCGATGGCCGCCGGGTCGATCTCGCCCGCCGCGGCCCGCGCGGCCAGACGGCGGCTCGCCGCGACGATCTCGCCGCGCGAGCCGTAGTTGAGCGCGACGATCAGGGTCATCGCGTCGCCGGTCGCCGTCATCCCCTCGGCCTCGACCATCATCGACTGGATGTCGGCGGGCATCTCGGAGGAATCGCCGATGAAGCGGATGCGCACGCCCTCCCGGGCCAGCGTCCGGCATTCGCGGCGCATGTAGTAGCGGAACAGGTCGAAGAGACCGTGCACCTCCTCCTTGGGTCGCAGCCAGTTCTCGGTGGAGAAGGCGAAGAGGGTCAGGTACCTGACGCCCCGCGCCTTAGCATGACGCGTGATCTTGCGCACGGAGTTGATGCCGCGCTTGTGGCCCGCGATGCGGGGCAGGCCCCGGCCCGTGGCCCAGCGCCCGTTTCCGTCCATGATGACGGCGACGTGGCCGGGCATCGGACGCGGCTCGGCCGTCTTCGGCGTGTCGGCCGCCGACAGGGCATTGCGGCCGGGCATCAATCTGCGCATCGGGGCTACTCTCTCGTTCGGGTCCTCGCGGACCGCCGGTTTCGTGCGAAGGGCGTCAGACCTGCATGATCTCCTTTTCCTTCGCGGACAGCGCCTCGTCGATCTTCGCGATATGGGCGTCCGTCATCTCCTGTATCTCGTCGGAGTAAAGTTTTTGGTCATCCTCGGAGATATCGCCCGCGCCCTTCGCCTTCTTGACCTGATCCATCCCGTCGCGGCGGACGTTGCGCACCGCGACGCGGGCGTTCTCGGCGTATTTCGCGGCCACCTTGGCCAGCTCGCCGCGCCGCTCCTCGTTCAGTTCGGGGATGGGCAGGCGGAAGAGCGTGCCGTCCACCTGCGGGTTGATGCCGAGGCCCGATTCGCGCAGGCCCTTCTCGACCGCCTTGATCAGGCCCTTGTCCCAGACGGAGATGGTGACCATGCGCGGCTCGGGCACGTTGATGGTGCCGACCTGGTTCAGCGGGGTCTGCGCGCCGTAGGCGTCGACCATCACCGGGTCGAGCATCGAGGCGGTGGCCCGGCCCGTGCGCAGGGTGCCGAACTCGCCGCGCAGGGCGGTCAGCGCGCCGTCCATGCGGCGGCCCAGATCGTCGAGGTCGATATCGGTGTCGTCACTCATGTGTGCGGTCCATGCGTTCAGTCTTCGCGTACAATGGTCGATTTCCCCGCGCCCGACAAGACCGAGGCGAAGCCGCCCTTCTGGTGCAGGTCGAAGACGACGACGGGAAGCTTGTTGTCCCGGGCCAGCGCGATGGCGGTGGCGTCCATCACGTTGAGGTTGTCGGCCAGCACCTGCCGGTAGCCGACCGTCTCGAAGCGGACGGCGTCCGGGTTCTCGCGCGGGTCGGAATCGTAGACCCCGTCCACCTGCGTCCCCTTCAGCAGCGCGTCGCAGCCCATCTCGATGGCGCGCAGGGCGGCGGCGGTGTCGGTGGTGAAGAAGGGGTTGCCGATGCCGGCGGCGAAGATGGCGATGCGCCCCTCCTCCAGATGGCGCATCCCCTTGCGGCGGATGTACGGCTCGCACACGGCCTGCATCGGGATGGCCGACATCACCCGCGTCTCCGCGCCCAGCGCCTCCAGCGCGTTCTGCATCGCCAGCGCGTTCATCACCGTGGCGAGCATGCCCATGTAGTCGGCCGAGGCGCGCTCCATGCCGGCGGCCGAGGCCGAGAGGCCGCGGAAGATGTTGCCCCCCCCGATGACGAGGCAGATCTCGGTGCCCTGCTGCTGCACGGCGTAGATCTCCTCCGCGATGCGCTGCACGGTGGGCGGATGGATGCCGTAGCCCTGGTCGCCCATCAGCGCCTCGCCCGATATCTTCAGGAGGACGCGCTTCCAGCCGGGGGACCGTTCTTCCGTCATGGGTTCGTCCCTCGCTGGCATGGTCCGTGATCGGCGCGCACCCTGTCCCATGCGTCGTGACAATTCAAGGACGAAGGGGCCGCGCTGCCGGACAAACGACGCCGCGCTCCCGCGGTTCCGTACGGGATGCGCGCTACCAGTGGAACGGGTCGCCCTCGACGCGCCGTCCCAGCATGAAGGCGTCGGCGGCATGGCGCAGGGGCGTCAGGTCGACCTCGCTCTCCCCCGCCGCCACGAGCTGCGCGAACCGGGCGTAGAGGCCGGGATATTCGCGGTCGGGGCCGGTGGCGACCTCGGTACCATCCACCATGAGGCGCGCGCCGCCCTCCGACAGCACCATGCGGCCCCCGTCCGTCTCGACGGCGATGTTCCAGACCGGCTCGCCCGTCTCCAGCCAGTCGAACCCCGCGCCGACCGGCGCATCGCCCAGGGGCGCGAAGGTCAGCTCGGCGGCGACCGGCGTCTCGCGGTTCGAGGGAAAGGTCAGTTCGGCGGCGGTCAGGCGCAGGGGGTCGGGCAGGATGGCCGTCAGGATCGAGAGGCCGTTGATGCCCGGGTCGAAGACGCCGAGGCCCCCCGCCTCCCAGATCCAGTCCTGCCCCGGATGCCAGCGGCGCACGTCCTCGCGCCAGTCGACCCGGACCGAGCGAATCGCGCGGCCCGAGAGCCAGTCGCGGGCGGCGCTCACGGCGGCGGCATGGCGCGAATGCCAGGTCGCGAACAGCGTGACGCCCCGCGCGGCGGCCCGCTCCTGCAGGTCGTGGACCTCCGACAGCGTCGCGCCGGGGGGCTTTTCGAGCATGACGTGCTTGCCCGCCTCGATGGCGCGGCGCGCATCGTCGTAGCGGGCCTGGGGCGGGGTGGCGAGCGAGACGCAGGCGATGTCCGGCTCCGCCTCCAGCAGGTCGGCCAGCGCGCGGTATCCGGCGACCCCCTCGACGGTGGCGTTGCGGCTGGCGGTCGCGGCGAGGTCGAAGGCCGGCTCGCCCGCGATGGCGGGGATGTGCTGGTCGCGCGCGATCTTGCCGATGCCGACGAGGGCGAGACGATGGGGCATGGGGACCTCCCTTTGCTGTACCGGGACCGTATGCGCCCCGCCCTCCGGCGAGTCTACCCCGCCGTCTCGATCAGCTCGATCTGGTCCACGACCACCCTGGCCTGACGCGCCGAGGCGATGTCGATCAGCTTGCCGTCGAGCACCGCCGCGCCCTGGCCCGCCTCCTCGGCCTCCTGCATCGCGGCGAGGATGGCGCGGGCGCGGGCGACGATGTCCGGCGAGGGGGTGAAGATGTCGTTGGCCGAGGCGACCTGCTTCGGGTGGATCGCCCACTTGCCGACGCAGCCGAGGATGGCCGAGCGCCGCGCCTGCGCGCGATACGCCGCGTCGTCCGAGAAATCGCCGAACGGGCCGTCCACGGGCAGGATGCCGTGCTGGCGGCAGGCGGCGACCATGCGCGTGACCGGATAATGCCACGGATCGGCGGGAAAGAGCGCCCGGTCCGACCCCGGCTCCCCGTCCGCGAGCATGTCGTAGCCCGCCTGCGTCCCGCCGATGCCCGTGACCTGCATCCCCATCGACGCGGCGTAGTCGGCGACCCCGAAGCTCATGGATTGCAGGCGCGGCGAGCCCTGGGCGATGGCGTCCACGTTCTGCGCCCCGGCGGCGGTCTCGATGATGATCTCGAAGCCGACGGGCCGCGCCCGCCCCTTGGCCCGCTCGATGGCCGTCACCAGCGCGTCGACGGCATAGAGGTCCTCGGCGCAGCCCACCTTCGGGATCATCAGCAGGTCGAGCCGGTCGGACGCCCGCTCCATCACGTCGACAACGTCGCGGTACCAGTAGGGCGTGTCCAGCCCGTTTATGCGGACGGAGAGGGACTTGGTGTTCCAGTCCACGTCGTGCGTCGCCGCGATGACGTTCTCCCGGGCGGTATCCTTGTCGTTCGGGGCGACCGAATCCTCCAGGTCGAGATTGATCACGTCCGCCGCCGAGGCCGCCATCTTCTCGAACAGGACGGGCCGCGAGCCGGGGCCGAACAACTGGCAGCGATTGGGGCGCGCGACCGGGGCGGGCTGAATCCTGAAGCTCATGGGTCTCTGATCTCCGCAACAATGTTGCGTTGCAATAGGACCGGATGAACGAATCTGTCAAGACGGGAAGAATGACGCGCGCCCGGCATGGCTGGCGGGAAAAGGGGCCGGACGCGCGGTCCGCACGGTGTAGGGGCGTGCGGACGGGAGGTTGCACGCATCGTCCGGACGTTTCCGTCGGACTTTTTTACGCCCTACGGTCAAGGCGCGGGATTCCGGGCCTGTTAACGCCCGTGCCGTACCGTCGCGACGATGGATTTCGGACCGATACGACCGCGAGGGATCGCCGCCGCGCTGGGTCTGTGCGCGGCGCTGGCCGGGCCTGCGACGGCGGGACCGGGCGGGACGGTGACGCTCGCGAACGGGGCGGCGGTCGGCTGGAGCGTCCCGGAGGGGGAAGCGTCCCCCGCCCTCGCGCTCGCCGTTCCCGCCTTCGCGGTCTGGGCGCGTGGCGGCTTCGCGCAGGCGGTCGTGGTCGAGATGCGCAGCGACGCGCTGGCGGCGATCGAGGCGTGGGAGGTCGGGTTCTACCGCCTCGGCGATACGGATTTCTCGCATCCGCTGTGGTCGCGGCGCGGCACGGCGCGCGATCTCGACCGGCCCCTGCGCTGGGACGGGCGGGTCGCGGACGGGCCGTCCCTGCGGCCCGGCGAGACGGTGGTCGCCCGTCTGACGGTGCGCGACGTGGCGGGAAACACCGGGCGGACGGCATCGCAGGAGATGCTGGTGGCCCGCTACCGCATGGCCCGCGAACGCAAGGCGCTGGCGAAGGAGGATGCGGCGCGGAAGCGGGCGCTGGCGACGGGCGAGGCCCTGCGGCTGCCCCTGCACGGGCGCGGCCTGACCCTGACGGTGACGGGCTGGCCCGGCGCGACGGGGCCGGGCGCGTCCGGGGCGCGGTTCCGGGCGGCGGGCGATGCCTGGGTCCTGCGCCAGACGCTGCCCCCCGGCCCGCACGAGATCGTGATCGAGAGCCGGCGGCCCATCATGGGCGGCACGCGCGCCGTGCCGGTCGGGGTCGTGCCGGTCGTCCTGCCCCCCCTCCCCCCGTATCGCGCGCGGATCAAGGGCACGGGGAGCCTCGACAAGGCGCCGCCCTACCCCGGGCTGGCCGCCCCGGCGGGCATGGCGGTCGAGGCGGTCGTGCCGGGGGCGCAGGCCCTGGGGCGGGTGCTGACCGACCGGGAGAGCGCGCAGGACCGTCTGGCCCTCGCCCTCGTCGATCCGGATGCCGCCATTCCCCTGGCCGTCGACGGAACCATGCGCCGGGCGCTGCTGACCGCGCGGGTCGGGGGGGCCGCCGCCTGGCCGGGCGGAACCGGCACGGGCCGCGCGCCCGACCCGGCCCCCGGGCGACGGACGATCGTGCGCTTCCCTGCGCCGGCGGGGGGCGAGCTGTTCCTGCCCCATACCGATATCGAGGCCGGGAGCCTGCGCCTGTCGCTCGACGACGACGGGCCGCCCCCCGTGCCGGAGCGCGACTATTTCGTCAACGCGGACGAAGGGCGCGTGCTGCTGGGCGCGGCGGTGCGGGACCGGCTGACGACGGGGCGGGTCCTGACCGCGGATTACGTCGTGCCGGCCTTCGCCGCGGTGCGGGGGGCGGGGATGACGGTGCCGCATGGCGGCGCGGCCCACGACCGGCGCTGGGACGGACGGCGAACGGGCGGGACCGTGCCGACCGCGCCCGCCGCCGCACCGGGCGCGGCGGCGCGGGTGATGCGCTGGCTCCTCGGCGACGGATGACGGGGCGGGCGGGGCCTGCTATCGTCGGCGTGCGAAACCGCAACCGGAGCATCGACATGCCTCACCCGACGGCAGCCGCCCTCGCCCTCGCCCTCGCCCTGCCCGCTGCCGCGCAGGCCCAGGACGGCAACATCGTCGTGCCCGCCGCCGAGATCGGCGCGCGGGTGGTGATCGGCGAGCGAGCGCGTACGGACCGCCGGGTGGTCACCCCCTTCTCGACGGCGCGCCGCCTCGTCGTCCGCCCGGCGGGCCTGCCGGACGCACCGGCGACGACCCGCACCGCCGTGCCGGTGGCGAGCGCTCCCGCCCCCCGGGCCGTTCCCGCGGCGGGGGCGTATATCGACATCGGCCCGCTCGACGCCGCCCCGGCGCCGGAGGCCGCGGTGCTTCCGAAGGGAGAGTTCGTCGATACCGGACCCTACCGCGACTGACCGGCGGCACGCGGCGCACGGTATGGCTTGCACCCGGCCCCGGCAGGAACCATCTTGTCTCCCGTGGCTTCGTACCGCACGACCCGAAGGAAGGACGGTTCCGATGAATTCCAGATTGCTGCGCACCATCGCTTTCGTCGTTCTGGCGGGAATCGTGTTCGCCGCCTCCTGCGCCACCTTCGCGCAGGTGGGCGGCGCATGACGGACGCGGCAGAGGAGGCGCGGCGATGAGCCAGGAGCCGGGCGAGGACAAGCCCTACATCCCCAATTCCGCCACCCGCATCGGCGGGCCGAACGCGCGCAGCCCGCTCGCCCCGTCCAACGCGCCGGAGCGCCGGGCACCAGCGCGGGGCCTGCGCAGCGCCATGCGCTTCGACGGGATGGGACAGCGCCGGGCGCGGTTCCGCCGCCGCACGGGCCTCGTCCTCGCCGCCGCCACGCCGCTGCTGTTCGCGGCCTTCGGCGCGCTGCTCGGCGGGAACGCCGTGGCGATGGCCACCTGTCTCGGCCTCTTCGCGCTTTACGTCTTCTCGATCTTCCTGATCCGGCAGGGGCTGGAGGCGGAGGACGCGTATATCGAGCGCACCTATTCCTCGCCCCCCTCCCTGCCGCGCAAGCTGCTCGGCTCGCTGGCGCTGGGCGGGACGACGCTGCTGACGGGGCTGTTCGGCTGGGATATCGGCGCGCTGCAATCCATCGGCATGGGCGCGCTGGCCGCCGGGGCCTCCGTCCTGACCTTCGGCCTCGATCCGATGCGCCAGAAGGGGGAGGTGTCGCTGTCGGGCGTGACCCCGCGCATGGTCGAGGAGGCGCTGGCCGAGGCCGAGGAGCGCATCGTCGGCATCGAGCGCGCCGCCGCCGACATCGCCGACGCTCCCCTGCGCGACCGCCTCGCCCGGATCACCGCCCGCGCGCGCGACATCCTCGCCCGGATCGAGCAGGACCCGTCGGACCTGCGCCGCGCGCGCAAGTTCCTCAAGGTCTATCTGGAGGGCGCGCTGGAGGCGACGCGCAAGTACGCCCGCAGCCAGCACGACCTCGGCGACAGCGGGATGTACCTCAAGTTCCGCGCCCTGCTCGACGACATGCAGGCGACCTTCGACCAGCAATACGACAAGCTGCTCACGAACGACCGCATCGACCTCGACGTGGAGATCGACGTGCTGGCGGAACGCTTGAATCGCGAAACCGTCCTGCAATAAGACAGGGCGGACCATTCCCGAAGGAGGCTCGGACGACCATGGCCGCAGACCAGACCGACGCATTGCAGACCCGGACGGCGATGGCCGTGCGCGAGGCGGACGAGATCATCACCATCACGCCCCCGCCCCCCGCGCAGGAACTGGTGACGCTCCAGAGCGCCGACCCCGACCAGGTCGCCGCCATCCGCCACCGTATGGGCGAGATCGACATGGGCAACACCCAGACGATCATCAAGTTCGGCTCGAAGGCGCAGGAGGACCTGACCGCCATCTCCGACGAGATGCTCGACGGGGTGCGCAACAAGGATGTCGGCCCCGCCGGGTCCTCCCTGCGCAAGATGGTCAACACCATCCGCGGCTTCGACGTGAGCGAGCTGTCCGGGACCGAGAAGCAGGGCTTCTTCGCCCGCATCTGGGCCTGGATCATGGGCAAGTCGGCCTCGACCGCCGACTTCATCTCGCAATACGAGGAGGTGCGCGGCCAGATCGACCGCATCCAGGACGAGCTGCTGACCCACGAGACGAAGCTGCTGAAGGACATCAAGTTCCTCGACAAGCTCTACGACAGCTCGCTCCAGTTCTACGACGAGCTGGCGCTCTACATCGCCGCGGGCGAGGCCAAGCTCGCCGATCTCGACGGGACCGACATTCCCGCCAAGGAGCGGTGGGTGCAGGAGGCCCCCGAGAACGAGGGCGTCATCCGGGCGCAGGAGCTGCGCGACCTGCGCGCCGCCCGCGACGACCTGGAGCGCCGGGTCCACGACCTGAAGCTGACGCGGCAGGTGACGATGCAGTCGCTCCCCTCCATCCGGCTGGTGCAGGAGAACGACAAGTCCCTCGTCAACAAGATCAACTCGACCCTGGTGAACACCGTGCCCCTGTGGCAGACGCAGCTCGCCCAGGCCGTCACCATCCAGCGCTCGCGCGATGCCGCCGGGACGGTGAAGGACGCGACCGACCTGACGAACGAGCTGCTGACCAAGAACGCCGACAATCTCCAGATGGCCAACCGCGAGGTGCGCGAGCAGATGGAGCGCGGCGTCTTCGACATCGAGGCGGTCAAGCAGGCTAACCAGCGCCTGATCGACACGATCAACGAGAGCCTCGCCATCGCCGACGAGGGCAAGCGCAAGCGCGCCGAGGCCGAGCAGGACTTGGAGCGGATGGAGGAGGAGCTGAAGAAGACCCTCTCCGCCGCCAAGTCCCGCCGCGACGGCACGGGCGACAACGTCGGGACCGCCGCCGGGTGAGCGTCCGGGCGGGATACGGTGCGGGGCTGCTGCTGGCCGGCATGCTGGCGCTCGCCGGGTGCGGACGGTCCTCGTCGGACCTGCAGATGACGCGCGCCGTTCCGGACGCCGTCCTGGATACCGTGCCGACCGTCGTGGCGGATGCGGGGCCGGAGACAGGGGTGGAGACCCCGGCGGATGCCGGGGCGCGGGTCGCGCCGCGCACCCGGGCGAGCACGGTGGGGGTGATGCCGCCCGACATCCTGACCCCCGCCTCGCGCCTCTCCCTGCCCTTCGTCGCCGTTCGGCCGCGCAGCGAGCCGCCCTATTCCAACGATCAGGTTCTGCGCAACTTCCTGTCCATCGCGCTCCGGGCCGAGGCCGCCGACGACGTGGGACCGGACGGTGGCATCGCGATCTCGAAATGGCGCGACCCCATCCGCTACCGCCTCGTGGGTGCGCGGACCCGCGACCGGGTGCAGATCGCCGCGCTTTCGGACCACCTCGCCGCCCTGACCGGCCTCGATATCCGCGAGGCGGGCGAGGTGGAGCGGTACAACATGGACATCCGCTTCATCCCGCCCGAGGGCCGGGCCGCGGAGATGCGCGAGCTGCTGGCGACCCAATGGCTCGGCCCCCGCGTGGCGCGGCTGGCCGAGGGCTGGCGCGACTACGAGATCGACCGCTGCTTCGCCCTGACCACCCGCGACCCCACGACCGGGGTGACGGGCACGGCGCATGTCTTCATCAAGGACGAGCTGCCCCTGGTCTGGCGGGAGACCTGCATCATCGAGGAGATGGCCCAGAGCCTGGGCCTCCTGAACGACGATCCGCGCGCCAACCCGTCGATCTTCAACGACGACGGGGCGTACCAGGCGCTGACCACCCATGACGAACTGCTCCTGCGCATCCTCTACGACCCGCGCATCCGTTCCGGTATGCACCGCGACAGCGTCCAGCCCCTCGCCGAGCGCATCGTGGCGGAACTGCGGCCCGCCGGGGTGTCCCGATGATGCGCCGCGCGGGTCTCTGGGCGGCGGCGCTCCTGCTGTCGGGGTGCGCGCAACCGATGGGCGGGGCGCCGCTGGCCGATCTCTACGACCGCGCCGAGTTGCTGTACCGTTCGGAGGACCGCTTCCGCACCGATTACGATCCGCCCGACGCCCCGCTCGATGCGGGCCTGCTGGAGCGCAACTTCCTGAAGCTCGCCTTCAACAGCGAGCCGCAGGTGATCGACGAGCGGACCATCGTCGCGGGCGAGGCGGTGCAGCTCCTGCGCTGGCCCTCGGACGTGCGCTACGCCACGCTCGGCCTCTTCCCGCCGGACGAGGCGCATCTGGAGGCGCTGGCCGGGCGCATCGGCACCGTGATCGGGCGCTCCGTCGTGTCGGTGGAGGATGCGGACACGGCGGACGTGCGCGTCTGGATGCTGGGCGCGCGGGACCGGCGGATCCTGCGCGAGACGCTGGCGGAACGGTTCGGCCCGTCGCTCGGCGGCTTCATCACCGCCTGGACCGAGCGGCCGGAACTGCCCTGCATCGGGATGGTCTCGACCGATCCGATGGATGACAGCCTCGTCTACGGCCTCATCTTCATCAAGGCGGAGCTGCGCGGCGACTTCCGCCGCGCCTGCCTGACGGAGGAGTTCGCGCAGGTCTTCGGCCTCATCAACGACGATGCCGGGGCGCGGCCCTCGATCTTCAACGACGACCAGGAGTTCATCGACCTGACCCGCCACGATGAATACCTCCTGAAGATGCTGTACGATCCGCGCCTCCGGGCCGGGATGACCGAATCCGAGGCGCGGCCCGTGGTGCGCCTGATGGCCCGCGAGTTCCCGGACCTGGGCGGGGCCGCATTCTGAGAACGCGAAGGAGAGTCTGATGAGCCTGTGGGACCGCCTGACCGGCGAATTCATCGACGTGATCGACTGGACGACCGACGACGGCGACACGATGGTCTGGCGCTTCGAGCGGTACGGCAACGAGATCAAGTACGGCGCCAAGCTGACCGTGCGCGAGGGGCAGACCGCCGTCTTCGTCAACCAGGGGCAGGTCGCCGACATCTTCCCCCCCGGCATGTACATGCTGGAGACGAACAACCTGCCCGTCCTCTCGACGCTCCAGCACTGGGACCACGGGTTCCAGTCGCCGTTCAAGGCCGAGATCTACTTCGTCAGCCTCAAGCAGTTCACGGACCTCAAGTGGGGCACCAAGAACCCGGTGATGCTGCGCGACGCCGATTTCGGCCCGACCCGCCTGCGCGCCTTCGGCACCTACGCCATCCGCGTGGCCGACCCCAAGGTCTTTCTGCGCGAGATCGTGGGCACGGACGGGGAATTCACGACCGGCGAGATACAGGGGCAGTTGCGCAACATCATCGTCTCGCGCTTCTCGAACGCCATCGCCTCGTCCGGCATCCCGGTGCTCGATCTGGCCGCGAACTATGACGATCTGGGCACCTTCGCGGCGTCGAAGATCGGCGAGGAGATGGTCGAGTACGGGCTGTCGCTGACCAAGCTGCTGGTCGAGAACGTGTCCCTGCCGCCCGAGGTGGAGAAGGCGATGGACCGGCGCACGCAGATGGGCGTGATCGGCGATCTGAGCAAGTACGGCCAGTTCCAGGCCGCCGAGGCCATGCGCGCCGCCGCCTCGAACCCCGGCGAGGGGGGCGGTGCCGCCTCCGCGGGGATCGGCGCGGGCATCGGCATGGCGATGGGCCACATGATGGGCGGCGCGATGGGCGGTTTCGGTCAGGGCGGCGGTGCCTTCGCCCAGGGCGGCAGAGCCTCGGCCCCGCCCCCCCTGCCCCCGCGCGGACGGCAATGGCACGTGGCGGTCGACGGCGCGGCGAGCGGCCCGCACGGGGCCGAGGCGCTGTCGGGCCTCATCCGCGACGGCCGCCTTACCCGTGACAGCCTCGTCTGGAGCGACGGCATGGCGGGCTGGGAGCGCGCCCACAGCGTCCCCGACCTCGCCCCCCTCTTCACCGCGACCCCGCCGCCCCTGCCCCCGGCGGGGTGACGGGGGCCGGTTCGGGCGACGCGCGGCCGATATCGGAAAGGGGATGGTAGCGGAGGAGGCTACCCGAAAGGGATTTCAGGCACTCTTTACCCATCTCAAATTGTATTTCAATTCAATGTCTTGAATGCCCATCCAATCTTTATCGCTTTCAATTTCTCTCACCTAATCCTATACTTGATGGCGGGAAGTTTGGCGGGAAGGATTCATGGGAAAGCTCACGGTTAGGAAGATTGCGGGCATCTTCGAGACGGGAATGCACAATGATGGCGATGGCCTGTATCTCAATGTCAGCAAGACCGGCAGCAAGAGTTGGATTTTGCGAACTGTTGTGCATGGCAAGCGGAAGGAACTGGGCCTTGGGTCCGTCAAGCTGGTAGGCTTGGCGGAAGCCCGTGACCTTGCTACCAAATATCGTAAGATCGCCCGCGAAGGTGGCGACCCGGATTTGGTCCGCAAGCGCAAAACAATGTCCTTCAAGGATGCCGCCCAGCGCGTCCATGCTCAACTCTTGCCCACTTGGCGAAGCCAGCGACAGGGCGAGATATGGTGGTCTTCTCTTGAGCGTCTCGTATTTCCGCACATTGGCGACCGACCGATCCACACCTTGAATTCTGCCGATGTGCTGACCGTGCTCACCCCTATATGGTCCGAAAAGCACGACACCGCGCGCCGGGTTATGAATCGGTTGTCCGCGATTTTCGACTGGGCCAAAGGCTCCGGGCATTATCATGCCGAAAACCCCGTCAACGGTGTGCGGAAGGCGCTTCCAACAGTCGGTGTGAAGGTGCAGCATATGTCGGCCATGCCGTGGCGGGATATGCCGGACTTCATGCAGGCGCTCGCCCAACGCAAAGGCATTTCTGCGAAGGCGTTGGAATTCTTGATCCATACGGCTGGACGTTCTGGAGAAATACGCGGGGCGCGTTGGGCTGAGATTGACGGTGACATCTGGACCATTCCAGCGGAGCGGATGAAGACCCATAGCGAGCATCGTGTGCCGCTCACAGAAGCCGCCAGAGCGGCCCTTGCATCCGTAGAAGGGCTTGACGATGCCCTTATCTTCCCAAGCGCCCACAGCGCCTCTGATGGCGCAGCCAAGCCGCAATCCGATGTCGTCTTCAAGGCGCTGATGAAGCGCATGGGCTTTACCGATTTCACGACACACGGTTTCCGCTCGACCTTCCGGGATTGGTGCAGCGAATATGCACAAGCCGATAGGGAAGTCGCGGAGGCTGCCTTGAGCCATACCCTCGGAAACAAGGTCGAGCGGGCCTATGCCCGCTCCGACCTTTTCGAGCGGCGGCGTTTGCTAATGGAGAAATGGAGCGGCTTCCTGACGGGTGAAGCCGCGCAAGTCATCCCGATAAGGCGCGCGCAATCGTGAGCGAGGGTTTCACTGCGGCGC
>JAHDDY010000240.1 GCA_020629115.1 Paracoccaceae bacterium
AACGTGATGCGAACGATGAACGTGAACAGCGTCGAACGCTGACCCACGACGACCGCCGCCAGTTCGCCCGCCAACTCATCACCAAGCAACTCGCCGGGCTCGACTCCCAGCGTCTCGCCGACGGCCAGCCTCCGATCACCGACGCGGAGTCGAAGCAGCTGACGGTGGCGGTGATGAACCGTCTGTTCGGGCTCGGCCGACTTCAGGCCTACATCGACGACCCGCAGTGGACCGACATCCATGCCAACGGCTGCGACCAGGTCTGGCTCCTCCGCAACGACGGAGCCGTCATCGAGGGCGCTCCGATTGCAGACTCCGACGCAGAGCTCATCGAACTGATCCAGACGCAAGCGCGACGAGGGCGCAGCGAACAGCGCTGGGACCCAGCCAGCCCGGAACTCGACATGCGCCTTCCATCGGGCGACCGACTCCACGCCATCGCATGGGTGTCTGGCCGCCCGTCGGTCTCGATCCGACGGCACAACTTCGACATCGGCCATCTCAAGCAACTGATCGGGATGGGGACCATCTCCGAGTCGCTCTACCACCTGCTCCGAGCGATGGTTGCCGCCCGCTTCAACGTCATCGTGGCCGGCGGAACCGGAGCCGGGAAGACCACCCTGCTCCGCTGCCTGCTGAACGAGGTTGCGGTCGACGAGCGCATCATCACGGTCGAGGACTCGCTCGAGATCGGGCTCGAGCACTTCGCCCACCTGCACCCCAACCACGTCGATCTCGAAGCACGGGAGGCGAACCTCGAAGGCGTCGGCGAGTTCCCCATGCACCGCCTCGTTCGATCCGGCCTGCGAATGCAGCCCGACCGAGTGATCGTCGGAGAGGTCCGAGGAGCCGAAGCGCTCCCAATGATGCTCGCCATGTCCCAGGGCAACGACGGCTCGATGTGCACCATCCACGCCGACTCCAGCCTCGGCGTGTTCACCCGGCTCCAGATGTACATGGCAATGACCCCGGAGCGCTTCGACGTCGAGGTCACCAACCTCATGATCGCCAACGCCGTCCACTTCGTCGTTCACCTCGCCCGGCTCGACACCAACGAGCGGGTCGTCACGAGCGTCCGCGAGATCACCGGCGCCGACGGCCCAATGGTCACCTCCAACGAGGTCTACGCGCCCGGAGCGGACGGTCGCGCGATGCCCCGATTCGGTCTGAGCGATTCGAGCATGGCCAGGCTGGAGCGCTGCGGATTCGACTCGTCCTGGCTGCAGCCGCATCACGCGGGATGGGCACGATGATCGGACTCGTTGCTGTGCTGGCCGGAACAGGCGTTGGCCTTGGCCTGTGGCTGTTCTTCGCCGGACTGAGGGGCGCACGCCTGCTCCCGGACCTTCGATCCATGCTCCCTGCTGGCCTCGAAAGCGAGAAGGCTCTCGCCTGGGTCGCCAGTGCGGCTGTGGGCGCGGCGCTCGTGTTCGCCATGACCGGTTGGCCGGTGGCCGCAGGCATCACGGCTGGCACGATCCTCTGGCTACCCCGACCGCTGGCGGCGCGATCGGAACGGGCCGACGAGTCAGCGAAGACCGAGGCGATTGCGTCGTGGGCAGAGATGATCCGAGACAACATTGCTGGCTCGTCGGGCCTCGAACAGGCACTCATCGCCTCGGCGTCGGTCGCCCCGACCGCCATCGCTCCTGAGCTGCGTCGCTTCGCTGGTCGCATCGATCGGATGTCGACGGTCGACGCCTTGATCCGACTCGGCGAAGACCTCGATCATCCGT
>JAHDDY010000241.1 GCA_020629115.1 Paracoccaceae bacterium
CGCTTCGTCTGGCCCTCTCCGGCGTCGGGGAAGGTCCATGTCACGGCTGCGCAGTTGGCGATGCTGTTGGAGGGGATCGACTGGCGGGCACCGCAACGGAGCTGGACGCCGCTGACGACGGGTGCCGTTATTGCCCAACAAAAACAGCTTCCTGCGCCTTCAGAGGATTCCGTTTGATGCGCTGATCCTGTAGGATCGGAGCATGACGGATACCGCTCCGATATTGCCGACCGACGTGGACGCCCTGCAGGCGATGGTGGTGTCGAGGGATGCGGAGATCCACGTTCGCGATCTCATGATCGAGAAGCTGAAGCATCAGCTGGCGGGCCACCGGCGTCACCGCTTCGGGGCCACGTCCGAGACGCTCGACCAGCTGGCGCTCGACATCGAGGATCGCGAGATCGGGGAGGCGATCATGCCCGCGAGGGCGGACAAGGCTCCTGCCGGGAAGAGGAAGCCGAAGCGCGAACCCCTCCCTCCCGAACTGCCGCGCGAGACACAGACCCTGTCCGCCGGGGAAGCCTGCTCCGACTGCGGCGGCAAGCTCAAGCATCTCGGCGAGGACGTGACCGAGGAACTGGAATACGTCCCCGGCCGCTTCAAGGTCCGCCGGATCGTCCGCCCGCGCTGCGCCTGCACCGATTGCGAGGCGATGCACCAGGCTCCGCTGCCGTCGCGCGCCATCGAGCGCGGGCGGCCGGGACCGGGGTTGCTCGCCCATGTGCTGGTCGGCAAGTACGCCGATCACCTGCCGCTCTATCGTCAGAGCCAGATCTATGCCCGCAACGGCGTGGCGCTGCCCCGGTCCACCCTTACCGGCTGGGTCGGCCAGTGCTGCGCACTGCTCGAACCACTCGCGACAGCCATCGGCGCGCATGTCCGGGCCGGGACCGGGCTCTTCGCCGACGACACTCCCGTCAAGCTGCAGGCGAAGGGAAAGGGCAGGACCGCAACGGCTCGCATGTGGGTCTATGCCCGCGACGAACGCCCCTGGTCGGGCGACGCCGCCCCCGCAGCGTGGTATCGCTTCACTCCGGACCGCAAGGGCCTTCATCCTGTCGAACACCTGAAGGACTACAGGGGGCACGTCCACGCGGACGGGTATGCCGGATTTAACGGACTGTTCGGACCGGACAAGGCTACCGAAGTCGCCTGTCTCGCCCATGTCCGCCGGAAGTTCGTTGATGTTCACCAATCCACCGGCGCGGCCATCGCGGAAGAGGCGATCAGACGCATCGCCGAACTCTACGCCGTCGAAGGCGAAGCGCGGGGCCAACCACCCGACATGCGCGCTGCGCTTCGACAGGAACGGGCCAGACCGCTTCTCGACGAACTGGAGCACTGGCTCACCGCCCAACTGCGCGGGATATCCGGCAAGACACCTCTCGCCGCCGCGATCCGCTATGCCCTCGCTCGTACTCCCAGGCTCAGGCCGTACCTCGATGACGGGCAGCTGGAGATCGACAACAATACCGCCGAACGGGCTATGCGCCCCATAGCCTTGGGCCGCAAAAACTACCTCTTCATGGGGTCACAGGCAGGCGGCAGCGCCGCCGCCATCGCTTACACCCTCATCGAGACCGCCAAGATGAACGGCGTCGATCCGCAAGCATGGCTCACTTACGTCATCAGCACCATCGCGGATCACCCCGCCAGTCAGCTCGACGACCTCATGCCGTGGAACTTCCAACCCACATCATAGGGTCAGCCTGACCGAACGCTTAC
>JAHDDY010000090.1 GCA_020629115.1 Paracoccaceae bacterium
GCCACGCCGACTACGTGAAGAACATGATCACGGGCGCGGCGCAGATGGACGGCGCCATCCTCGTGGTGAACGCGGCCGACGGCCCCATGCCCCAGACTCGCGAGCACATCCTGCTCGCCCGCCAGGTCGGCGTGCCCGCGCTGGTGGTGTTCCTCAACAAGGTCGATCAGGTCGACGACGAGGAGCTGCTGGAACTGGTCGAGATGGAGGTGCGCGAGCTGCTCTCCTCCTACGAGTTCCCCGGCGACGACATCCCGATCATCGCGGGTTCCGCCCTTGCGGCCCTCGAAGACCGTGACGACAACATCGGCAAGGACAAGATCGCCGAGCTGATGGCCGCCGTCGACGAATACATCCCGACCCCCGACCGTCCGATCGACCAGCCCTTCCTGATGCCCGTCGAGGGCGTGTTCTCGATCTCCGGTCGCGGCACGGTCGCCACGGGCCGCGTCGAGCGCGGCGTCGTGAAGGTCGGCGAGGAAATCGAGATCGTCGGCATCCGCGACACGAAGAAGACCACCTGCACCGGCGTCGAGATGTTCAAGAAACTGCTCGACCAGGGCCAGGCGGGCGACAACGTGGGCGTGCTGCTGCGCGGCGTCGACCGCGAGGGCATCGAGCGCGGGCAGGTTCTCTGCAAGCCCGGCTCCGTGACCCCGCACACGAAGTTCGAGGCCGAAGCCTACATCCTGAACAAGGAAGAAGGCGGTCGCCACACCCCGTTCTTCAACAACTACCGTCCGCAGTTCTACTTCCGCACGACCGACATCACGGGTTCGGTCGAGCTGCCGGAAGGCACCGAGATGGTGATGCCTGGCGACAACGTGAAGATGACCGTCACGCTCATCAACCCGATCGCGATGGAAGAGAAGCTCCGCTTCGCCATCCGTGAAGGGGGCCGCACCGTCGGCGCGGGCGTCGTCGCGAGCATCATCGAGTAATCGAGACGGACCCGGAGAGCCGGGGGGCTAAGCGGTCGCCCCGGCTCTTTTCTTTTCTCCGATCAGGCAAGAGGCGTTCCCATGCAGGGACAGAATATTCGCATTAGGCTGAAGGCTTTCGATCATCGCACGCTCGACAGTTCGGCGCGCGAGATCGTCAACACGGCCAAACGCACAGGCGCCCAGGTTAGAGGTCCCATCCCCTTGCCGACGCGGATTGAGCGTTTCACGGTCCTTCGGTCGCCCCACATCGACAAGAAGAGCCGTGAGCAGTTCGAGATCAGGACGCACAAGCGTCTCCTCGATATCGTGGACCCGACCCCGCAGACCGTCGACGCGCTGATGAAGCTCGACCTCGCGGCCGGCGTCGATGTCGAGATCAAGCTGTAAGGGAGTGAGCGAGAGATGCGTACAGGCGTAATCGCTCGGAAGCTGGGCATGACCCGGTTGTTCATGGAGGACGGTCGGCAGGTGCCGGTCACGGTCCTCTCCATGGACAACGTGCAGGTCGTGGCGCAGCGGACATCGGAGCGCGACGGCTACACCGCCGTCCAGTTGGGTGCCGGCACGGCCAAGCCCAAGAACGTAACCAAGCCCATGCGCGGCCACTTCACGGTCGCGAAGGTCGAGCCGAAGCGCAAGATGGCGGAATTCCGCGTCACCGAGGACAACCTCATCGACGTGGGCGAGGAGCTGATCGCCAGCCACTTCTTCGAAGGACAGCTCGTCGACGTGGTCGGCACGTCCATCGGCAAGGGCTTCGCCGGGGCCATGAAGCGGCACAATTTCGGCGGCCTGCGCGCGACGCACGGCGTGTCGATCAGCCACCGCTCGCACGGTTCCACGGGGCAGTGCCAGTTTCCGGGCAAGGTCTTCAAGGGCAAGAAGATGGCCGGTCACATGGGCGCGGCCCGCGTGACGACCCAGAACCTGCGCGTCGAGCGCACGGATGTCGATCGCGGCCTCGTCATGGTACGCGGCGCCGTGCCGGGCGCGAAGGGCGGCTGGGTCATCATCCGCGACGCGGTCAAGAAGGACCAGAGCGAGGCCGTCCTCTATCCGGGTGCGCTCCGTTCCGCCGCCAAGGCCGCCGAGAAGGCCGCCGAGGAAGCCGCCGCCGCCGCCGCGGCCGAGGAGGAAGCGGCACGCGCCGCCGCCGCCGAGGCCGAGCAGGCCGCGATCGAAGCCGCCGAGGCCGAGGAAGCATCCGAGGGCGACGCACCGGAAGGGGATACCAAGGCATGAAACACGATGTCCTGACCCTCGATGCCGGTGCTTCCGGCGATATCGAACTGGACGAGGCGGTGTTCGGCGTCGCGCCGCGCGCCGACATTCTCCACCGCGTCGTGCGCTGGCAACTCGCCAAGCGCCAGGCCGGTACCCACTCGACCAAGGGCCGTTCCGACGTGTCCTACTCCACGAAGAAGATCTACCGCCAGAAGGGCACGGGCGGCGCACGCCACGGCTCGCGCGGCGCGCCGATCTTCCGCAAAGGCGGCGTCTACAAGGGCCCGACCCCGCGCAGCCACGCGCACGAACTGCCCAAGAAGGTCCGTGCGCTCGGCCTGAAGATGGCCCTGTCCGACAAGGCGTCCTCCGACCGGCTGATCGTCATCGACTCGGCGACGCTCGAAGACGGCAAGACCAAGTCGCTCAAGGCGCACCTGGAGAAGCTGGGCGTGAAGAAGGCGCTGTTCATCGACGGCGACGTGGACGAGGGCTTTGCCCGCGCCGCGCGCAACCTCGCCGGTGTCGACGTGCTGCCGAGCGCCGGGGCGAACGTCTACGACATCATGCTCAAGGACACGCTGGTCGTGACCCGGGCCGGCATCGACGCGCTGACCGCGCGCCTGTCGGACGCCGAGAAGAAGGAAGAAGCGGCATGAGCGTGAAGCCGGAACATTACGACGTGATCCGCCGCCCCTTGGTGACGGAGAAGTCGACCATGGCCTCCGAGGCCAACGCGGTCGTGTTCGAGGTCGCCATCGACGCGACGAAGCCCGCGATCCGCGAAGCGGTCGAGGCGCTGTTCGACGTGAAGGTGCGCAGCGTCAACACGCTGATCCGCAAGGGCAAGACCAAGACGTTCCGCGGTCGCCGCGGTCGTCAGAACGACATGAAGAAAGCGATCGTGCGCCTTGAGGACGGGCACATGATCGACGTGATGACGGGCCTCTGAGGCCCCTGAACTTAGGCGGGGGCATGGGCCTCCGACGCGGGAGACAGGAAGCATGGCGTTAAAGAAATACAAGCCGACGACGCCGGGCCAGCGCGGGCTGGTGCTGATCGACCGCTCCGATCTGTGGAAAGGCCGCCCCGAGAAGACCCTCACCGAGGGTCTGACCAAGAAGGGTGGCCGGAACAACACGGGGCGCATCACGGCGCGCCGGATCGGTGGCGGAGCGAAGAAGCTGTACCGGATCGTCGATTTCAAGCGGCGGAAGTGGGACATGCCCGCGACCGTCGAGCGGATCGAGTACGACCCCAACCGCACGGCCTTCATCGCGCTGGTCCAGTACGAGGACGGCGAGCGGACCTACATCATCGCGCCCCAGCGCCTGTCGATCGGCGATCAGATCGTCGCGGGCGAGAAGGTCGATGTGAAGCCGGGCAATGCGATGCCGCTGGCCGGGATGCCGGTCGGGACCATTGTCCACAACGTCGAGTTGAAGCCCGGCAAGGGTGGTCAGATTGCCCGGTCCGCCGGGTCGTACGTCCAGTTCGTGGGCCGCGACGGCGGCTATGCGCAGGTGCGCCTCGGCTCGGGCGAGCTGCGCCGGGTGCGCCAGGAATGCATGGCGACCGTGGGCGCGGTCTCGAACCCAGACCACTCGAACGAGAACCTCGGCAAGGCCGGCCGCAAGCGCTGGATGGGCAAGCGCCCCAGCGTGCGCGGGGTCGCGATGAACCCCATCGACCACCCGCACGGGGGCGGCGAGGGCCGCACCTCGGGGGGCCGCACGCCGGTTACGCCCTGGGGCAAGGACACCAAGGGCCGTCGCACCCGGTCGAACAAGACGACCGACAAGTACATCATCCGCAGCCGCCACGCGCGCAAGAAGAAGTAGGGAGCACCAGACATGCCCCGTTCCGTATGGAAAGGCCCGTTCGTCGACGGCTATCTGCTGAAGAAGGCGGAGAAGTCGCGCGAATCCGGTCGCAAGGAAGTCATCAAGACGTGGTCGCGCCGGTCGACCATCCTGCCGCAGTTCGTCGGCCTCACCTTCGGCGTCCATAACGGGCGCAAGCACATCCCCGTGCTGGTGTCCGAGGACATGATCGGCCAGAAGTTCGGCGAATACGCCCCGACGCGTACCTATTACGGGCACGCGGCGGACAAGAAAGCGAAGCGGAAGTAGGACATGGCAAAGGAAAAGAACCCCCGCCGCGTCGCCGAGAACGAGGCGATGGCCGTCGCGCGGATGCTGCGCGTCAGCCCGCAGAAGCTCAACCTCGTGGCCGAGTCCATCCGCGGCAAGCCCGTCGCCGCCGCCCTCGCCGATCTGACCTTCTCGAAGAAGCGGATCGCGGGCGACGTGAAGAAGGCGCTTCAGTCTGCGGTCGCGAATGCCGAGAACAACCACGGTCTCGACGTCGACGCGCTCGTCGTCGCCGAGGCCTGGGTCGGGAAGAACATCACCCTGAAACGCGGTCGTCCCCGCGCCCGGGGCCGGTTCGGGAAGATCCTGAAGCCGTTCAGCCAAGTGACCATCGTGGTCCGCGAAGTCGAGGAGGCCGCGTAATGGGACAGAAGGTCAATCCGATCGGCCTGCGCCTCGGGATCAACCGGACCTGGGAGTCGCGCTGGTTCGCCAATGCGAACGAGTACGGCGATCTCCTGAAGGAAGACATGAATATCCGCGAGTTCATTCACAAGGAATGCAAGCAGGCGGGTATCAGCCGGGTCGTCATCGAGCGCCCGCACAAGAAATGCCGCGTGACGATCTACGCCGGTCGCCCCGGTATCATCATCGGCAAGAAGGGCGCGGACATCGAGAAGCTGCGTCAGAAGCTGACGCGCTTCACCGACAGCGAGCTGCACCTGAACATCGTCGAGATCCGCAAGCCGGAACTGGACGCGCAGCTCGTCGCCGAGAACATCGCGCAGCAACTCGAACGCCGCGTGTCGTTCCGCCGGGCGCTCAAGCGCGCGGTGCAGACCTCGATGCGCATGGGGGCCCTCGGCATCCGCGTGAACATCGCCGGTCGCCTGGGCGGGGCGGAGATCGCGCGGACCGAATGGTACCGCGAGGGCCGGGTGCCGCTGCACACGCTGCGCGCCGATATCGACTACGCGACCGCCGAATCGAAGACGCCCTACGGTATCTGCGGCGTGAAGGTCTGGATCTTCAAGGGCGAGGTCCTGGAGCACGATCCGACCGCGCGCGACCGCAAGGGCCAGGAGCTTCAGGAAGGCGGGCGTCCCGGGGGCGATCGTCGTCCGCGCGGCCGCGACCGCGACCGCTGAGGGAGGACTAGGATATGCTGCAACCGAAGCGCACCAAATTCCGCAAGATGTTCAAGGGCCGGATCAAGGGTCAGGCCAAGGGCGGCGCGGATCTGAACTTCGGCTCCTACGGCCTGAAGGCTCTGGAGCCGGAGCGCATCACCTCGCGCCAGATCGAGGCCGCGCGCCGGGCGATCACGCGTCACATGAAACGCCAGGGCCGCATCTGGATCCGCATCTTCCCCGACGTACCCGTCACGAAGAAGCCGACCGAAGTCCGTATGGGCAAGGGCAAGGGCTCAGTCGAGTTCTGGGCCGCGAAAGTAAAGCCTGGCCGGGTCATGTTCGAGATTGACGGCGTGGGTGAACCTGTTGCAAAAGAAGCGCTCCGACTCGCGGCGATGAAGTTGCCGGTGAAATGTCGGATCGTCGCCCGCGAAGATTGGTAGGACGGCGCGCATTCCGACAGGGAATGCGTCAGCCGGTTTTTGGAGGTCCACAATGACTGTGGAGGAAATGCGTTCGAAGACGGTCGAGGAGCTTCGCGAGGAGCTGCTGGCGCTGAAGAAGGAGCAGTTCAACCTGCGCTTTCAGGCGGCGGGCAGCACGTTGGAGAACACGTCGCGCGTCCGCACCGTTCGCCGGGACGTGGCGCGCGTGCTCACCGTGATGAACGAGAAAGCGCGCGACGCGGCCGGCGCTGCCGCCGCCTGAGCGAGAACGAGAGACACCCATGCCCAAACGCATCCTGCAAGGACAGGTGGTCAGCGACAAGAACGACCAGACCGTCGTGGTCAACGTCGAGCGCCGCTTCCGCCACCCGATCCTGAAGAAGACGCTTCGCAAGTCGAAGAAATACCATGCCCACGATCCGCAGAACGCGGCCAAGGTGGGCGATATGGTGCGCATCATCGAATGCGCGCCGATCTCGAAACTGAAACGCTGGGAGCTTTTCTCCGAACAGGGGTAGGCATCCGGCTCCACGAAACCGGCGGCGATCCGACGTGTTTCGGTGATGCCACAAGGTCGGGAGACTGAACCATGATTCAGATGCAGTCCAATCTGGACGTTGCAGATAATTCCGGTGCGCGCCGCGTGCAGTGCATCAAGGTCCTGGGCGGCGCGAAGCGGCGCTACGCCCACGTGGGCGACGTGATCGTCGTCTCCGTCAAGGAAGCCATTCCGCGCGGTCGCGTGAAGAAGGGCGAGGTCCGCAAGGCCGTCGTCGTGCGCACCGCGAAGGCGATCCGCCGCGAGGATGGTACGGTCATCCGCTTCGACGGCAATGCCGCCGTGATCCTGAACAACAACAACGAGCCGGTCGGCACCCGCATCTTCGGGCCGGTCCCGCGCGAGCTGCGCGGCAAAAACTACATGAAGATCATTTCGCTGGCGCCGGAGGTCCTCTGAATGGCTGCGAAACTCAAGAAGGGCGACAAGGTCGTCGTCATTGCCGGTCGCGACAAGGGCACCGAGGGCGAGATCGAGAAGGTTCTGCCTTCCGAGGGTCGCGCGGTCGTCTCGGGCGTCAACACCGTGATCCGCCATACGCGCCAGAGCCAGACCTCGCAGGGTGGGCGTGTTCCCAAGTCGCTCCCCATCGATCTGTCGAACCTCGCTCTGGTCGACCCGGATCAGGGCGGCGCGACGCGCGTCGGCTTCCGCATGGAAGAGGGCAAGAAGGTTCGCTTTGCGAAGAAGTCGGGAGTGACGATCGATGGCTGACGGTTCGCAGTACATCCCCCGTCTCAAGACGGTCTACGACAACGAGATCCGCGCCAAGATGCAGGAGGAGTTCTCCTACAAGAACGCGATGCAGGTGCCCAAGCTCGAGAAGATCGTGCTGAACATCGGCGTCGGCGACGCGGTGCAGGATACCAAGCGCGTGAAGAAGGCCGCCGAGGAGCTGGCGCTGATCGCCGGCCAGCAGCCGGTCATCACCCGCGCCAAGAACTCCATCGCGGGCTTCAAGGTGCGCGAGGGCATGCCGCTCGGCACGAAGGTCACGCTGCGCCGCGCGCGCATGTACGACTTCCTCGACCGCCTCATCACCGTGGCGATGCCTCGTATCCGCGACTTTCGCGGCGTGAAGACGGGCAGCTTCGATGGGCGCGGCAACTACGCGCTCGGTCTCAAGGAACACATCGTTTTCCCCGAGATCGACTACGACAAGGTCGATCAGGTTCGCGGGATGGATGTCATCATCTGCACCACCGCGCAGACCGACGACGAGGCGCGCGCGCTGCTCAAGCATTTCAACATGCCCTTCGCGCAGCCGGGACAGTAAGGGTAGGGAACGGACACAATGGCAAAAGACGGAACCATCCAGACCAACCTGAAGCGTCAGCGCATGGTCGAGAAATACGCCGAGAAGCGCGCCGCGCTGAAGGCCATCGCCAACGACGAGAGCGTCTCGCCGGAGGAGCGGTTCAAGGCTCGCCTCGACCTGGCCGAGCTGCCGCGCAACTCCGCGCCGACGCGCCTGCGCAACCGCTGCTCGATGACGGGTCGTCCGCGCGGCTACTATCGCAAGCTCAAGATGTCGCGCATCGCGCTGCGCGAACTGGCCAGCCAGGGCCTCGTCCCCGGCATGACCAAGTCCAGCTGGTAAGGGAGGGCATTCGATGAACGTCTCCGATCCCCTGGGCGACATGCTGACCCGCATCCGCAACGCGCAGATGCGCGGCAAGTCGACCGTCATCACGCCGGCCTCCAAGCTGCGCGGCTGGGTACTCGACGTGCTGAAGGAAGAGGGCTACATCCGCGCCTACGAGAGCGGCGAGGATGCCCGTGGCATGCCGCAGTTCGAGATCTCGCTTAAGTATTTCGAGGGCCAGCCCGTCATCCGCGAGCTGAGCCGCGTGTCCAAGCCCGGCCGCCGCGTGTACTCCAACGTCAAGGACATGCCCCGCGTGCGCAACGGCCTCGGCGTCTCCATCGTCTCCACGCCCAAGGGCGTGATGTCCGATGCGAGCGCGCGGGACGCGAATGTCGGCGGCGAGGTGCTCTGCACCGTCTTCTAATGCAGGGCGCTTCGGCCCGGAAGGAATGAGGGAACCATGTCCCGAATTGGCAAGAAACCGATCGACGTGCCCAAGGGCGTGGAGATCAAGCTGGACGGCAATACCGTTAACGTGAAGGGCCCGAAGGGTCAGCGCAGCTTCACCGCGCCCGACGAGGTCGTCGTGGCGATGGAGGACAGCGCGGTCACCGTCAAGCCCGCGAACGACTCTCAGCGCGCGCGCGCGATGTGGGGCATGTCCCGCACGCAGATCGAGAATTGCGTGGTGGGCGTCGAGAAGGGCTTCACGCGCAGTCTGGTCGTGCAGGGCGTCGGCTATCGCGCCCAGGCACAGGGCCGAACGCTCAAGCTGTCGCTGGGCTATTCCCACGACATCGACTTCGCGATCCCCGAGGGCATCGAGGTCAAGACCCCGAAGCCGACCGAGATCGAGGTGAGCGGCATCGACCAGCAGCAGGTCGGCCAGGTCGCCGCGAACATCCGCGAGTGGCGCAAGCCCGAGCCGTACAAGGGCAAGGGTATCCGCTACGCCGACGAATACATCTTCCGCAAGGAAGGCAAGAAGAAGTAAGGGCTTACGACAATGGCAAAATCCATGTCTCCACTCGCCCGTCGCCGGATGCGGGTCCGCTCCAAGCTCAAGCGCGTCATGCGCGGGCGGATGCGGCTCAGCGTGTTCCGTTCGGGTCGCAATATCTACGCGCAGGTGATCGACGACACCAAGGGCGTCACCGTCGCCTCCGCCTCGACCCTCGACAAGGACCTGAGCCTCCGCGGCAAGGCCGATGTCGACGCGGCGTCGCAGGTCGGCAAGCTGGTTGCCGAGCGCGCGAAGGCCGCCGGTGTCGAGGACGTGTATTTCGACCGGGGCGGCTACCTGTTCCATGGCCGTGTGAAGGCGCTCGCGGATTCGGCCCGCGAAGCCGGCCTCAATTTCTAGGAGAGCGCGCCCATGGCACGTAGAGACAGAGAAGAAGAGCAGTCGGAATTCGTCGACCGCCTCGTCCACATCAACCGCGTGGCCAAGGTGGTCAAGGGCGGTCGTCGCTTCGGTTTCGCCGCGCTCGTCGTGGTCGGGGACCAGAAGGGCCGCGTCGGCTTCGGCAAGGGCAAGGCCCGCGAGGTGCCCGAGGCGATCCGCAAGGCGACGGAGCAGGCGAAGACCAACATGATTCGCGTGCCGCTGCGCGAAGGCCGTACCCTGCACCACGACACGAAGGGTCGCTGGGGCGCGGGCAAGGTCATCATGCGCACCGCGCCGGAGGGCACCGGGATCATCGCCGGTGGTCCGATGCGCGCCGTGTTCGAGACGCTGGGTATCCGCGACATCGTGGCAAAGTCCAACGGGTCGCAGAACCCCTACAACATGGTCCGCGCGACCATCGAGGGTCTCAAGGGCGAGGACAGCCCGCGCCGGGTCGCCTCCCGCCGGGGCCTGAAGGTCTCGCAGCTCATGGCCCGCCGCGGCGAGGCAGCACCCCGGACCGAGAAATCCGAGGAAGCGATTTCGGAGGATGCACAAGTTGGCTAAGACCGTCGTCGTCAAGCAGATCGGCAGCCCGATCCGCCGCCCGAAGGACCAGCGCGACACGCTGATCGGCCTCGGGCTGAACAAGATGCACAAGACCCGCGAGCTGGAGGATACCCCCTCCGTGCGCGGCATGATCCGCAAGATCCCGCATCTGGTGCAGGTGATCGAAGAGCGCGGCTGATCCCGCGCCTTCGCGTCGAAACGAATATACCGCGTTCGGAAGGCTGTTGACGCGACCTTCCGATTCCGGTCAAGGAGAGCGTCATGGTTAAGCTGAACGAACTGAGCGACAACAAGGGTGCCACGCATCGCAAGAAGCGGCGCGGGCGCGGCCCCGGCTCCGGCCTCGGCAAGATGGGCGGACGCGGGATCAAGGGTCAGACCTCCCGGTCGGGCGTCGCGATCAAGGGCTTCGAGGGCGGGCAGATGCCCATCCACCGTCGCCTCCCGAAGCGCGGCTTCAACAGCCTGAACCGCAAGGAATACGCGGTCGTCAACACGGGTCAGCTCCAGGCCGCCGTCGACCGGGGCGCGATCGACGCGTCGCAGCCGGTGACGATGGACAGCCTGATCTCGGGCGGCGTCGTCCGCCGGTCGCGCAAGCACGGGCTGCGCATCCTCGGGAAGGGCGACCTGACCTCGGCCCTGACGATCACCGCCGCCGGCGCCTCGGCGGGGGCGACCGACATCGTCTCGAAGGCGGGCGGCTCGATCACCATCGAGGCCGTCGCCCCGAAAGCCGCCACGGACACGGCGGCCGAACAGGACGCATGAGCATCGGCTCGCGTCCCCTCCCGAATCGGAGTACGTGATGGCGTCGGCTGCTGAGCAACTCGCCGCGAACATGAGCTGGAAGGCCTTCGGCAAGGCCAAGGACCTCCAGAGCCGCCTGCTGTTCACCCTCGGGCTGCTCATCGTGTACCGGCTGGGGACGTACATCCCCCTGCCGGGCGTCGACCCCGATCAGCTCGCCGCGCTCGTCGAGCGGGCGCAGGGCGGCATCGGCGACATCCTGAATACCTTCACCGGCGGCGCCATCGGGCGCATGTCGATCTTCGCGCTCGGCATCATGCCGTACATCTCCGCGTCGATCATCATGCAGCTGATGACTTCGATGGTCCCCTCGCTGGAGAAGCTGAAGAAGGAAGGCGAGCAGGGCCGGAAGAAGATCAACCAGTATACCCGCTACGGTACACTGGCGCTGGCGACTGTCCAGGCATGGGGCATGGCCTCGGGTCTCGATTCGAACGGCATCTCCTCCGACCCGGGCATGTTCTTCCGCGTCGTCGCGGCGACCACGCTGGTCGGCGGCACGATGTTCCTGATGTGGCTCGGCGAGCAGATCACGGCGCGCGGCGTCGGCAACGGCATCTCGCTCATCATCTTCTGCGGCATCGTCGCGGAGCTGCCGGGCGCGCTGGCGCAGACGCTCTCGCTCGGCCAGCAGGGCATCCTGTCGCCCGCGATCATCATCGGCCTCATCATCATGGCCATCGCGGTCATCGCCTTCGTCGTCTTCATGGAGCGCGCGCAGCGCCGCATCCTGATTCAGTATCCGAAGCGCCAGGTGAACCAGGGCAAGATGGTGGGCGGCGAGAACTCGCACCTGCCGCTGAAGGTCAACACCGCGGGCGTGATCCCGCCGATCTTTGCCTCCTCGCTGCTGATCCTGCCGCTCACGGCGGTCGGCTTCTTCGGCCAGGGCGGCCCGGACTGGCTGACGACGGTGACGTCGCTGCTCGGCCGGGGCCAGCCGCTCTATCTCGGCCTCTACGTCTTCCTGATCGTGTTTTTCGCCTTCTTCTACACGGCGGTGGTGTTCAATCCCGAGGAGGTCTCGGACAACCTCAAGCGCCATGGCGGCTTCGTGCCCGGCATCCGGCCCGGCAAGAACACGGCGAAGTATCTCGACTACGTGCTGACCCGGCTGACGGTCGTGGGCGCGATTTACCTCTCGCTCGTCTGCCTGCTGCCGGAGATCCTCACCTCGCGCATGGCGGTGCCGTTCTACTTCGGCGGGACCTCGCTGCTCATCATCGTCTCCGTGACGATGGACACCGTCTCGCAGATCCAGAGCCACCTGCTGGCGCATCAGTACGAAGGGCTGATCCAGCGGTCGAAACTGAGAGGGCGCAAGCGATGAACATCATTCTTCTCGGCCCTCCGGGGGCGGGCAAGGGTACCCAAGCACGCATCCTCGTCGACCGCGACGGCATGGTGCAGCTCTCGACGGGCGACATGCTGCGCGAGGCGGTCGCCGCCGGGACCGAGATCGGCAGGCAGGCCAAGGCGGTGATGGACGCGGGCGATCTGGTGACGGACGAGATCGTCATCGGCATCATCTCCGACCGCCTCGACCGGCCCGACGTGAAGGGCGGGGCCATCTTCGACGGCTTCCCGCGCACGCTCGCCCAGGCCGATGCGCTGCAATCGCTGCTCGCCGAGAAGGGCATGGCCCTCGACGCGGTGGTCGAGATGCGCTGCGACGACGAGGAACTGATCGAGCGGGTCGTGGGCCGGTTCACCTGCGCCCATTGCGGCGAGGGCTACCACGCGACGTACAAGATGCCGGACAAGGAAGGCGTCTGCGACAAGTGCGGCTCGACGGAGTTCAAGCACCGCCCCGACGACAACCGCGAGGCGATGCAGAACCGCCTGCTTGTCTACTACAAGGAAACCTCGCCGCTGATCGGCTACTACCACGCGAAAGGCTCGCTGAAGTCGGTGGACGGCACGGCGGCGATCGACACGGTGACGGCGAGCATCGCCGACGCCATCCGCTGAATACCCCGCCGCGCCATGGGGCGCGAAAGGGACTTGAAATGAGGGACGGTTCGGGATACCCCGCCGCTTCCGCACCGATGGAGAGAAGACCGTGGCCCGTATTGCAGGCGTGAACATCCCGACCAACAAGCGCGTCGTCATCGCGCTCACCTACATCCATGGCATCGGCCCGGCCGTCGCCAAGGAGATCTGCGAGAAGGTGGGTCTCGATCTCACCCGCCGCGTGAACGAGCTGACCGATGCCGAGGTGCTCCAGATCCGCGAGGCCATCGACGCCGACTACATGGTCGAGGGCGACCTGCGGCGCGAGCGGATGATGAACATCAAGCGCCTGATGGATCTCGGCTGCTACCGCGGCCTGCGCCATCGTCGCGGCCTGCCCGTGCGCGGCCAGCGTACCCATACCAACGCCCGTACCCGCAAAGGCCCCGCGAAGGCCATCGCCGGCAAGAAGAAATAAGGAGCCTGTCCGATGGCACGAGCACAGCAGCGCGCGAAGCGCAAGGAACGCAAGAATATCGCGTCGGGCGTCGCCCATGTGAATGCGAGCTTCAACAACACCCTGATCTCCATCACCGACGTGCAGGGCAACGCGATCTCGTGGTCCTCCGCCGGGACGATGGGCTTCAAGGGGTCGCGCAAGTCGACCCCCTACGCCGCGCAGATGGCCGCCGAGGATGCGGGCAAGAAGGCGCAGGAGCACGGGATGCGCACCCTCGAAGTGATGGTGCAGGGGCCGGGTTCGGGCCGCGAATCGGCGCTGCGCGCGCTCCAGGCGGTCGGCTTCACGATCACCGCGATCCGCGACGTGACGCCCATCCCGCACAATGGCTGCCGCCCGCCCAAGCGCCGGCGCGTCTAGAGGAATTCCGCGTCGCCCGCGATGCAGGATAACCGCCCCCGTTCCGGTTCTCCGGGGCGGGGTTTCGTCTGAACTGAACCACGGACAGGAATCCTCGGGAGAGATGGCGGGCGGTTCACCCGGCCATCCGAGAATGGAGGCTCCAATGATCCAGCGAAACTGGACCGATCTCATCAAGCCGAACACGCTCGACATCCAGTCGGGCGTCGATCCCAAGAAGAAGGCGACCATCGTCGCCGAGCCGCTCGAACGCGGCTTCGGCCTGACCATGGGCAACGCGCTGCGCCGTGTGCTGCTCTCCTCGATCCAGGGGGCGGCGGTCACGTCGATCCAGATCGACGGCGTGCTGCACGAGTTCAGTTCGGTGGCGGGCGTCCGCGAGGACGTGACCGACATCGTGCTCAACGTCAAGGCGCTCTCGCTCGCCATGCATGTCGAGGGGCCGAAGCGCCTGTCGCTGCACGCGAAGGGTCCCGGCCCGGTCAAGGCCTCGGCCATCACCGAGACCGCCGATATCGAGATCATGAATCCCGACCACGTCATCTGCCACCTCGACGAGGGCGCGGAGATCCACATGGAACTGACGGTCGAGGTGGGCAAGGGCTACGTCCCCGCCGACAACAACCGCTCCGAGGACGCGCCCATCGGCGTGATCCCGGTCGACGCGCTCTACAGCCCCGTGCGCCGGGTCAGCTACAAGGTCGAGCCGACCCGCGAGGGACAGGTGCTCGACTACGACAAGCTGACCATGACCATCGAGACGGACGGCTCGATCACCCCCGAGGACGTGCTCGCCTTCGCCGCGCGCATCCTCCAGGATCAGCTGCGCACCTTCGTCAACTTCGAGGAGCCGGAAGAGCAGACCCGCCCGGCGGAGGAGCCGGAGCTGGAGTTCAATCCGCTGCTCCTGAAGAAGGTGGACGAGCTGGAACTGTCGGTCCGCTCGGCCAACTGCCTGAAGAACGACAACATCGTCTATATCGGCGACCTGATCCAGA
>JAHDDY010000242.1 GCA_020629115.1 Paracoccaceae bacterium
GATGTAGCCCTCCGCCAGCTCGCGGGCGATTTCGCCCCGCATGAAGTCCGTGTCGTCCGCGCCCATCGGGTACTCCTTCGACCGGAAGTACGCGGGCTCCTCGGTCCAGTCGATCTGGACCCCGTGCTCGATTGTTTCGAGCACCCAGGCCGACGCCTGCAACGCGCGCCACTCGGGGAGCGCCGCTCGCAGCGAGGCGAAGACCGGGACCGTTGGCGTTGTGCTGGGCCGTGGCAGCCGCCGTCGGTGTTTGCGCGTGCGGTGATGCCGCGCTGGTGCCTCTGGGCCAGTGGGCGTCGTACGGGAGACTGTGCCGCCCGACGCCTGGCCGAAACCTAGGCCCGGCCCCCACCACGGCCGCGGCTTCCGCCGCGGCCCCGGCTGCCACCCATGCCTCCACCCCCGCTCCCGCCTCGCCCGCCGCCGGCGCTGCCGCTGCCGCTGCCGGTCGAACCACCTCGACCGTCACGGCCGGATCGGCCGCTACGGCGGCTGTCGTCGCCACCCGAGGCGGCTGCAGCAGTGCCCGCCCGCGGGGGAGCGCGGGGGCCGTAGCTGAAGCCGCGCTCGGCGGCCCCGATCTTGGCGGAGGCGATGGTCTCTTGGCGGACAACGCGCGAGATGTAGCGGCGGGCCCCGTCGCCCCGGAGGGTGTTGCGGGGTACGGCGTCACTGTGGGCGAACGCCTCGGCAAGGGCCGGCTCGGACTGGCGCAAGGCAAGGTAGTCATACCGCGAGACGCCGATGGCGTAGATGCGGTTGATGGCGCAGAGGAGGTACTCGACGAGCTGCTTGTCGTCCGCGGCGGTGCGGTCGGCGGCGTGGTGGCCGTCGAGCGCCTGTTGTGGACGAGCTGCGTCCACGCCAAGGTGCAGTACCAGTACCGGGCCTCGATCTCGTCGCGGCTGCCAGCCGGGAAGGTGGCGGTGTGGACGTTGTCGTCCGGCGTGAAGGGGACGGGCATGCCGTCCGTGCGCAGGATGGAGCGCGGGACGTCGAAGGCCTGTAGCCACTCGTCGGCGGCTGGGACCTTGACGATGTCGAAGCCGTCGTTGAAGATGACGGCGTCGTCCGGGTACGGGGTGCTGCGCGGGATGCCGCCGCGTCCGGCACGGGCGGCGTTGACGCGGCCAAGCCAGTCGGACGGGGTCTCGGACCCCTCCCCGTCGCCGACGGTGTCGTAGTCCTCCGCCCGGGCGCCGGCGGCGGGGGTCGGGAGGACGACGCGCTCGTCGGGCGTGCCGCCGACTGCCGCCGCGGGGGTGATCCCCGCGGCGGCGCCTCCGGTGCCAACGGCGGGTGGAGTGGCGGTGACCCCGCCCTGCCCACCAGCAGCTGCGCCGCCCGTACCGCGGCTGCCAGCCGCGCCCGCTCCGCCGTGGAGCGCAGCCGCCGCTGTGGCAGCGGCGACTTGGGCAGCATCCCGCCCAGCAAGAACGTGCTGGGCGGCGGCCAGGTCCGTTCGCGTCTGCGACAGGCGGGCCTCGGTGTCGACGAGGCGGGCGCGCAGTGCGGCGGGATCCAGCGGGGGGGGGACCGCGTCGCCAGGAGGCGGCGGGGGAGGCGTCCCCGTCATCTGTACGCCCCTCGGAGGGGGGCGTGGGTCACGTCAACCACGGGTGTGCTGCCCGGGAGGGGGGTCTCGTCTTCGAGCGGTCAGCGGCGAGCGCGGGCCGCGAGAAGACGAGGACGCTACCGGCCAGTCGGCC
>JAHDDY010000243.1 GCA_020629115.1 Paracoccaceae bacterium
GACGAACGAGAAGGACGACACCGTCTCCGTCATCTCGGTCGAGACGCTGGAGGTCGTCGCGACGTACGAGACCGGCGAGCGCCCGCGCGGCATCACGTTCTCGAAAGACCATTCGCGCCTCTACATCTGCGCCTCCGACAGCAACACGGTACAGGTCATGGACCCCGAGACCGGCGAGATCCTGCATGACCTGCCCTCGGGCGAGGACCCGGAGCAATTCGTCCTGCACCCCAACGACCGGCATCTCTACCTCGCCAATGAGGACGACGCGATCACCACGGTCGTCGATACCGAGACCCGCAAGGTCATCGCGCAGATCGGCGTGGGCATTGAGCCGGAGGGCATGGCCGTCTCGCCCGACGGCACCATCGCCATCACCACCTCCGAGACGACGAACATGGCGCACTGGATCGATACCGAGACGCGCGAGCTGTTCGCCAATACCTTGGTCGACAGCCGCCCCCGCCATGCCGAGTTCACCGAGGACGGCGCGGAGCTGTGGGTCAGCTCCGAGATCGGCGGCACCGTCACCGTCTTCGACACCGCCACGCAGGAAGAGAAGGCCAAGATCGCCTTCGAGGTGCAGGGCGTGCATCCCGACCGGGTGCAGCCCGTGGGCTTCGAGTTCACGGAAGGCGACACCCACGCCTTCGTCGCCCTCGGCCCCTCGAACCATGTCGCGGTGGTCGATGCCGAGACCTACGAGGTCGAGGACTACATCCTGGTCGGGCGGCGCGTGTGGCACATGGATTTCAACGGCGACCGTTCGCTGCTCTTCACCACCAACGGCGTCTCGGGCGACGTGACGGTGATCGACGTGGCCAAGCGCACGGCCATCAAGTCCATCAAGGTCGGCCGCTTCCCCTGGGGCGCGGCCTTCCGCCCCGGAAAAACGGGGGAATAGCCGGCCAAGGACGACGCGGTCGGATGCCGGGCGTCGACACCGCCCCCGCCGCGCCCTACGCTTGTGGGGCGGCGCCCGCCACGCGTCGTCGCCCGAAAGGACCCGCCATGTACCGCCTCGCCCTCGCCATCACCCTCCTCGTCACGCCGGCCCTTGCCGAGGACGAGGACCCCGCCACCTTCGGGACCACCAATCCCGACGAGATGACGTGGATGCGCTTTCGCGAGCGGGCGGAGGGCGGCGAGACGGGGATGGTGCTGTGCTCGATGGGCTACATGATGACCAAGTCCGGCGACCACGACACCGCGCGCCTGCTGTTCGAGAACTGCGCGAAGGACGGCTATACCGGCGCGATGACCTGGATGAGCCAGCTCGACAACAACGGCCTCGGCGGCGACTACGACCCCGATGCCGCCGCCGAGTGGGACCGCAAGGCCGCCGCGGCGGGCGATCCGGTGGGCAAGTTCAACCACGGCCTCAACCTCCTGCGCGGCCACGGCATCGCCCGCGACGAGGCGGAGGGACGCCGGATGGTGGACGAGGCGGCGCGCGACGGCCTGCCCGTGGCCCGGGCGCTCGCCGAGGCCGACTACGACCCCGACGCGGTCACGCCGGATGCCGATGCCTGGCGCTACGGCCCCCTCTTCTGACGCCTTTTCCTCTCCGGCTTGCCCCCTGGGGCGGACGGCTTACGACCATGGTCCGATAGGCGCACCCTCCCCTACGTCCAATACTGCCTCCATGCGATCCGGGGCCTTCGCGCGCCGGCATCGGAGAACAAGGGAGAGGGAGGA
>JAHDDY010000244.1 GCA_020629115.1 Paracoccaceae bacterium
GGTCGCGCATAGACACCGCCCTGCGCGGCACTGGGATCAGCACAGCGGAAGTGGTCGCCCGGATCGAGACCGGGGCCTCGAATGCGGCTCTCGAGCATCAATGGATCGCCAATGATCTAACACGCGTGGCTGAGGCGCGGGATCTGAACCTCGAGCGCCGCGCCGATCTGGAACAGGCCCGCGACATTCTCAATGACGTGCATGTCGCGCTCGGCACGCTGCTGGAACGGGAGAACGTGCTGCGCCGGGATGGCGTCGTGGAAGCAGAAGCGGTCAGCGAGGGGTTCCACTATAACGAGGACTCGGTCCGGGCGATGGAAGGGACAATCCGTCAGGAGATGCGCGCAGAGGGCCTGACAGCGCAGCAGATCGAGGACCGGGACTGGGAGGTTGTCTCAAGGGCGGAGCGCCGGATCGAGACGGAGCAGCGCGCGTATCTCGAGGCACACCCGGACCTGCTCGCACGTCCTGGCGATGTGATCGACCGGTCTGAGCCCTACAGGGAGACCATCACCGATGCGGCCCGCGCCAGCGAGATCACCCGCGAGGTCGACCGGATCACGGGGACACGCGACGTCCGCACGCCTGTTGCAGATGCTGTCGCAGATGACTTGCGCGCGCGCTATCCGGACATGCCGTCCCACCTCGCCCGCGGGCTTGGCGCGACCTATGCGGCCGTCGTCGAGATCCGGGACACGGAGGTCATCAATCAGGTCCGCCGCGAAAACGAGATGCGCGACGGGCTTGGGTCTGGCACGCGCGACGACATCCTCGCGACCCGCGATGAAACTGCGCCGCAGTCTGCCCGTACCGACCGCCTTGCAGACGAGATTGCGCGTGTCCTGGACCATGAGCGGGCAGGGGAGTTGTCCGCGCCCTTCGAGACCGAGGCGGAGCGGGACGCCTTCCGCGGCGAGATCGCGCGGGTGCTGGATGACCGCCAATTGGGCCGGCTCACATCCGGCGATGCCGATGCGCTGGAAAAGGTTCTCGAGGACCGCCTCGACCGGCTCTATGTCGCCAAGGTCTATCTGCAATCCGATGCCGCGACGGCCAATACGGAGGCCTTGCGCCAGGTGGTCGATGATCTTGCCGATACCGAATATGAAAAACACCGCGCGACAGACGTGGATGGCGAGACCGAGCGGGGACAGGTCCATTGAGAGCCTCCATGGGAAAAGCGCGGATCGCAACAGGGGTCTTGCTGGTAACGCTGGTGACCGGGGCCATGGGCTATACCATCGCCTCGGCGGTGCTGACCTACCAGGATCTCGGGTTCGGTGCCGAGATCGACTTTGCCTATATCGCGCAGAACTATCTGGCGATCCTCGATCACCGCCCGGAGGACGCGCAACTTATTCACCTGATCATCGGCAGCTTCGCCGCCGCCGGCCTGATGCTGAGCCTCGCCCTCTCGGGGTCCGCTCTGACACGGTTTGGCCAGACCCATTGGCAGACCGCGCGCGAGATGAAGGCCAATGGCTTCTTCGGGGCGCCCGGGACCGGGTTCATCCTCGGCAAGCTGGGGCCGCCGGGCTCCCGCGCCAATTACATTTGCTCGAAGGTTTTCCCGCATGCGCTGATCGTGGCGCCCACGGGCCGCGGCAAGACCACGGGCTTCGTCATTCCGAACCTGCTGACCTGGCAAGGCTCCGCCGTGACGCTCGATGTGAAGG
>JAHDDY010000245.1 GCA_020629115.1 Paracoccaceae bacterium
CGGACGATCGTGTCCCAGCTCGAGTCGAACGTCAGGTTCCTGCTGAGGACGAGGAGGCGGTAGCTGGCCCGGCCGTCGTCGTGCACGAACTTCAGCGCCCAGACCTTCGGGTGGAACAGGTGACCGGGCTTCGCCGGGCGCACGGGCACGACGGCGTCTTCCAGGTAGGCGAGGATCGGCGGGTGGTTGCGGGGGCCGGAGAGCGCGCCCGCCTGAGCGAAGACCGTGATGTTGTCGGCGTGGCGACGGACCGACTCGAGCAGGGCGATCGGATCGGGCAGCCCGTCGTCGTTGTCGAGGCGATCGACCACGGCGAACGACAACGTTGCGAGGAGCAGGGCGTCGAGGTCGAGCGTGAATGTCGTCCCGATGGCCGTGTCGAGCGTGGCGCCGACCGGTGGGCGGAGGGCGTCGACCAGCATGAACCGGTTCGTGGGCTCAAACATCCGTCGCTCCCAGCCCGGCAGCGATGTCGTTGATGGCAGCCCGACCCTGTGCCCAGCGGAAGGTGAGCCGTGCCGAGCCGGATGCTCCGCCCCAGTTCTCGAGCTGCCTCGGGTTGTGGAGACGGGACAGGCTCTTCTTGAGCTGACGCTCGCGGGTGCGGATCAGGCGGCGGGCGTCGTCGGAGTGCTCGACGTCGGTCCGTTCGACGACGAGGTCGAGCCAGCCATTGACGAAGGCGTAGGCGTTCGCCGAAACGCGGGCGCCGGTGCCGTGGACGAGGCCCCAGAACTCACGACGGTCGACGGCGTCGATGGCCGGGCCTCGTGCTTCGATCAGGCCGTGCCAGTCGGCGAGTGCGGACTGGTGCCGCTCGAGACGTTCATCGCCGTGGGCAAGGCCCCGGTCGGCCGCCTGCTCGCCAAGCATCACGTTGTAGAGGAGCTGGGCGCCGTGGATGGTCTCGGAGAACCACCGGGCGTAGTCGACGCGGCGAGCGGTCTCGGCGGGAAGCGCGGTGATCTGCACGGCGTCCCACGGGTAGGGGAGCGAGTCGTCGATCGGGGCAGGAGCGCGGAGGAGCTCGGCGAGGAGCGACGGGCTGGTCTCCTGGATGAACCGCTCCTGGAGGTAGCGAGCTTCGTCGAAGGAGAGCTGGAGTGAGGCCATCTCGAAGAGGCCGTCGGGTGCCGGTGGCAGATTGTGGTGCCAGCGGGAGCGGGCAGTCTGGCTGGCCTCGTCGCTCTCGGATCGGACGGCGCGACGGTTGTCGCCGTGGATGCGATCCATCGAGCGGTGGAGGTCGGACCGGGTGCCAGCGAAGTGGCGGATGCCGAGGGCTCGGAGACCGTTCCAGTAGACGAACGACGGGAGCTGCTTGAGGGAGTCACCGGCGAAGCGGCCGATCACGCCCTCCGACTCGCCGCCGGCTTTGAGCGCGTGGATGAGTTGGAGCTCCCACTGGCGGGCCTTGTCGGCGGCTCGTTCGCTCGGGATGCGCTCGTGTTCGAGGCGTTGGTACACCCACGGGACGAGCAGGAAGTAGCGAACGCGGGTCTGGACGGTCGAGATGCCGGGGAAGAGGAGGTCGGAGAAGGCGTCTCGCACGACGCCGATACCGATGTCATCGACCGTGCCGGGCTCGGCGAACAGCGCAATGACCTCGCGCATGCGCCTTTGTTGTTCCTCTGACTGGTCCAGCCAGCCGATCGTTGA
>JAHDDY010000091.1 GCA_020629115.1 Paracoccaceae bacterium
GTGAAGCTGCTCGGCGGGCCGGTGCATCTGGTGGTCGGCGGGTCGGGGCATATCGCCGGGGTCATCAACCCGCCCGACCCGAACCGCGTGAAGTACCAGTACTGGACGAACGACGCGCCGAAGGACGCATGGCCCGAGACGGTCGCCGAATGGCTGGAGCAGGCGACCGAGACGCCGGGATCGTGGTGGCCGGACTGGGACGGGTGGCTGTCGGGGAAATCCGGCAAGAAGGTCCCCGCGCGCGAACCCGGCGCGACGCTGGGCACCATCGAGCCGGCCCCCGGCTCCTACGTCCGCGTGCGCTCGGATGCGCCGGCGGAGGATGCGGCCTGACATGTGCGGGCGCTTCGTCCTCGATACCGCCGCCGCGCAGGCGGTCGCGGCGCTGGGCGCGGAGACCGTGTCGGACGTGCTGGAGGACGACCCCGTCCTGTCGCGGCCGCGCTACAACATCTGCCCCACCCAGACCGTCCCGGTCGTGCGCGCGGGCGAGGAGGGGCGCGAGGGGGTGCCGATGCGCTGGGGCTTCCTGCCGCATTGGTACAAGACCCCGACCGACGGCCCGCTGCTCATCAACGCCCGCTCCGAGACGGTGGCGGAGAAGCCCGCCTTCCGCGCCGCCTGCCGCGAGCGGCGCTGCCTGATCCCGGCGAGCGGATTCTACGAATGGCGCGCGAGCGACCCCAAGCCGAAGACGCCGTTCTACTTCCACGCCGCCCAAGCCCCGCTCTTCGCCTTCGCGGGTATCTGGCAGAGGTGGAGCGCGGAGGGGCACGAGCCGGTCGAGACCTGCGCCATCCTCACCTGCGACGCCAACGACGCCATGCGCCCCATCCACCACCGCCTCCCGGTCGTCATCCACGAGGAGAGCCATGGCCTGTGGCTGGGCGAGGAGGGCAAGGGCGCGGCACGGCTGATGCGCGCCGTGCCGGACGACTATTTCGCGATGCACGAGGTCGACCGCGCCGTCAGCAGCAACCGCTCCACCGGCCCGCAGCTCATCGAGCCAGTGGAGGGAAGGGCATAGCGCGCGCCATCGCCCTCGTCCGACATGGACCGACCGGGGCGGCTTCGAACGCCTGGCGGACGCCGCGCGCGATGGCGGTCTGGATCGACGCCTACGACGCGAACGGAATCACGGCGGACGAGCCGCCACTCGCCGCGCAACGCATCGCGGATGCGTCCGCTCTTCTCCTGAGCAGCCCCATGCCCCGTGCCGTCGAGAGCGCGCGCCGGTTGAGCCGGGGGCGGGCTGTCGAGATCTTGCCGCAGGCGCGTGAGGCGGCCTTGCCCGTCGCAGCCCTGACGGGTCCGGCCCTGCCGCCGGCCCTGTGGCTCACCGCGTTCCGCCTCGGCTGGTTCCTCGGCTGGCGCGGCGGGGTGGAGCCGGTCCGCGCCGCCCGCCTGCGGGGCGAGGAGACCGCGCGCCTTCTGGCCGCGCGGGCGCGGGACGGGGGGTCCGTCTGCCTCGTCGGTCATGGCATCCTGAACGCCTTCGTCGCGGGGGCGCTGCGCCGGGATGGGTGGTCGGGACCGCGCATCCCGGTGCGCGGTCCCTGGAGCGTCGGGGTCTACACCCGATAGGACGGTCTCAGCGCCGTCGGCCCAGTTCCCGCAGCACCTCGCGGTCGACGGTGCCGTCGCCGTCCGAATCGAACATGCCGAGCACGTTGTCGAGATTGCGGTCGCCCGTGCTCCGGCGCTGACGCGGGTTGGACCCGAGGATGCCGCCGAGCAGGTCGTCCAGACCGCCGCCGCCCTGGGGCGTGCGGGATTGCGGGGCGGGCTGGCGCGTTCGCCCCCCGCCGCCGAGCAGTCCGCCGAGAACGCCGCCAAGGCCGCCGCCCCCGCCGCCGGACGATCCCGACCGCGCGCCGCCCAGCAGGCCGCCGAGGATTCCGCCCAATCCGCCGCCGCGCGGCTGCGGCGCGGGGGCCTGGCGCGCCCCACCCCCGCCGAGGACGGCGCCGAGCAGGTCGTCCAGACCGCCCCCCCCGCCGCCCCGGCGCGCGCCGCCCCCGGCGAGGCCGCCGATGAGCGTACCGAGGATGCCGCCCATCCCGCCATCGCGCGAGGTCTTGCGCTGCATTCCCCCGAGGATCATGGACGCGATCATCGGCAGCATCGCCTTGACCACGGTCGAGCCGACGCCCGACGCGAATTCCGTCCGCTGGGCCACCGCGCGGCTGACATCCTTCGAGCCGAACACCTCGTTCAGCACGTCGTTCCCCCGCGCGCGCGTCGCCTCGCTCTGGAGCGCCGAGGGATCCTCGTACACGTCCTCGTAATCGGTACCCTGAATCTTCGTCAACAGCGATTCCAGCCCGCTCGCATCCTGCGTGCGCTGCTTGAACCCGGCGGAGAGGGCGGGCAGGACCTGCTGAAGCACCTGCTCCGTCTCCTGCCGCCCGAGGCCGAAGCGGCTGGCGAGGTTGTCGATGCCGTTGCCGCCCTGCGCCTCGCGCAGGATGTCGAACATGTTCATGGCTCTGTCCCGATTTGCTACGATTGTACGGTACTATATAATCTTCGGAACGTCCGCGTCAGGTCGGGCCACCTGATCCCACGTCCCGGCGATGGCGGTGATGTTCAGGAGGCCGCGCGAGGTGGCCGAGGGCGTGACGATCTGCGCCCGCCCGCCCGCGCCGAGCAACAGCGGCCCGACGGGCTGTCCGTCGGCCAGCGTCTTGAGGATGTTCATCGACGCATTCGCCGAATCGAGGGACGGGAAGATCAGCAGGTTCGCCGAATCCTGCATCGTGCCCTCGCCGACGAACTGCTCGCGCAGGGGGCGGTCGAAGGCGGTGGAGGCGCGCATCTCGCCCTCGACCTCGAAATCGACGCCGCGCTTGCGGAGGATGGCCAGGGTCTCGCGCATCTTCAGGGCGCTCGGCGTGTTGGCGCTGCCGAAGTTCGAATGGCTGACGAGGGCCACGCGGGGCACGATATCGAAATGGCGCACCTCTGCCGCCGCCATCTCCGCGATGTCGGCCAGCTCGGATGCGTCGGGGTCGTAGTTGACGTAGGGGTCGGCGATGAAGACCGGCCCGGATTTCAGGATGATGACGCCGAGGGCCGCGTAGACGCCGCCCAGCGTCTCGGCGGCCAGCACGTTGTCGATGTAGCGCACGTGCCAGTCGTAGTCGCCCGCCAGCCCGCAGATCATCGCATCCGCCTCGCCCCGCTGGACCATGACGGCGGCGATGGCGGTGGTGTTGGTGCGCATGATGGCGCGGGCCGCGTCGATGCTGCACCCCCGCCGGGCGTTCAGGGCGTGGTAGGTGCGCCAGTACTCGCCGTAGCGTTCGTCGTCCTCGGGGTTCACGACCTCGAAATCCTTGCCGGGTTCGAGGGTTATGCCCGCCCGTTCACACCGCATCTCGATGACGGAGGGCCGCCCGATGAGGATCGGCTCGGCATAGCCCTCGTCGAGGATGGTGCGCGTCGCGCGCAGCGTCCGCTCGTCCTCGCCCTCCGCGTAGACCACGCGGCGGCAATTGGCGCGGGTCTTCTCGAAGAGGGGCTTCATCAGCATCCCGGAGCGGTAGACGAAGCGGGTGAGCTTGGCCTCGTAGGCGGCGAAATCTTCGATGGGGCGGGTGGCGACACCCGATTCCATCGCCGCCCGCGCGACCGCCGGGGCGACCTTCACCAGAAGGCGCGGGTCGAAGGGCTTCGGGATCAGGTAGTCGCGCCCGAAGACGAGGCGCTCGTCGCGATACGTGGTCGCCACCTCCGCCACCGACGACTTGCGCGCCAGGTCGGCGATGGCCTGGGCGGCGGCCATCTTCATCTCTTCGTTGATGGTGGTCGCCCCCACGTCGAGCGCGCCGCGGAAGATGAAAGGAAAGCACAGGACGTTGTTGACCTGATTGGGATAATCGCTGCGCCCCGTGGCGATGATGGCATCCGCCCGGGTCTCGCGCGCCAAGGCGGGGTCGATCTCGGGGTTGGGGTTGGCCAGCGCCATGATGATCGGATTCTCGGCCATGCGGGCGAGGTATTCGGGCTTCAGGACGCCGGGGCCGGAAAGGCCGAGGAACACGTCCGCCCCGTCGATGACCTCCGACAGGTCGCGATGGGCGCAGTCCTGCGCGAAATCGGCCTTCTGCGGGTCGGCGGCGCGGCCCTTCCAGATCAGGCCGTCGATATCGCACAGCCAGATGTTCTCGCGCTTGAGACCCAGTGACATCAGCAGGTTGAGGCAGGCGATGCCCGCCGCGCCTCCCCCCGTCGAGACTAGCTTGAGCGAGGCGATATCCTTGCCCACGAGGCGCAGCGCGTTGAGCACCGCCGCCGCCACGACGATGGCGGTGCCGTGCTGATCGTCGTGAAAGACGGGGATCTTCATGTGCTTGCGGCATTCGGCTTCGACGGTGAAGCACTCGGGGGCCTTGATATCCTCCAGGTTCACCGCGCCGAAGGTCGGCTCCAGCGCGCGCACGACCGCCGCGAGCCTGTGCGGGTCGGTCTCGTCGACCTCGATGTCGAAGGCGTCGATGCCGGCGAACTTCTTGAAGAGGACGGCCTTTCCCTCCATCACCGGCTTGGACGCCAGCGCGCCGATATTGCCGAGGCCCAGGACCGCCGTGCCGTTCGTGATGACGGCGACCATGTTGCCCCGGCCCGTGTAGCGCGCGGCGTTGGCCGGGTCGGCGGCGATCTCGGTGCAGGCTTCGGCCACGCCGGGGGAGTAGGCGAGGGCGAGGTCGCGCTGGGTGTTGAGCGGCTTGGTCGGGGTGACGGCCAGCTTGCCGGGCACCGGCTCCTCGTGAAAGCGCAACGCCGCCTCGCGCAGCCTGTCCTCGGTCATGGAAGTCTCCCCATCGCTCTCGTGATTCGTCTTGCGGGATACCCTAACCGCAAGATGCCGCGCCGAGACAGGGGGGTCAGGCGGTTTCCTGCAAGCGTTCCTCAAGAACCTCCAGATCGGCCTCCAACTTGCGCATGGCGACCTCGTCGGCCCTCTCCGTCACGCGGCCCATCTGCTCGGCGGCGCGGGTCAGGGCGTCGGTGCTGGCGGCGATGACCGCGTCGCGCTCGGGGGAGGGGGAGCGGTGCGTGGCCCGGGCGGCGCGCTGCACGACGCTGTAGAGGGCCAGAAGCAGGCGCTTGACGGGCTTGTGCACCCGCCGGGCGAAGGCATCGTCGGCGCGCACGCGGGTCTCCAGCTTCGAGGTCTTCTCGGCCAGAAGGGCGATGGCGGCCCGGGTGTCGCGCCCGTCCTCGGCCACATCGCCCCGGGCCTCCAGAAAGGCGGCGACCGCGTCGCGCAGTTCCGTCTCCAGCGGCGTATCCGGCACGAGGGGCGCTTCGGGCGACTCCTCGATCTGCGGCGGGGCCGGCTCAGGCTCCCGCGCGCGCGCCTCCTCGGCCAGCCGCCGGTCGCGTTTGAGCGAGAAGTGGAGCCAGATGCCCACGGCCAGGATGGTGCCGAGAAGGATCAGGAAGCGCATGGAAACTCCGTCGGAGTGGGCAGGATCAGAAGACCGCGCCGCTGCGGATCGCGGCGATCCAGGCCAGCAGGGCGAAGAAGAACACGAACGCCCAGACCCACGACGCCATCCAGGTACGGCGCGTTGCGCTGTGCTCCGGGTCGCGCAGGAAATACCGCATCCGCTCCGCCGAGGTGCCCTTGGGCGGGCGGGCGGTGCGGGAGGGGACGGCTTCGTCGGCATAGGGCCATGCCATGCTGCGCAGGACCGAAACCTGATAGTAGATCGCCCGCGCGAGCGCCGCCAGGGCCAGGAAGGTCAGGGTCAGGGTAACGAGTGTGCTCATTCATCTCTCCAGGGGCGGGGAGCGCGGACGACGACCCGCGCTCCCTTGCGGTATCAGTGGACCGTCAGCCCCTCGCCCGCATCGGCGGGCGGCGGGGCGGGCGCGACGACGGCATCGCCCATTACCAGGCCATGCTCGTTCGCCGTCACCGCGACGGTTTCGCCGTCCTTGACGGCCCCGGACAAGATGCGTTCCGCAAGCGGGTCTTCCAGTGCTTTCTGAATCACCCGCTTGAGCGGACGCGCGCCGTAGGCGGGGTCATAGCCGCGCTCGGCCAGCCACGCGCGGGCGCCCTCGTCCAGCTCGATGCCGATCTTGCGGCCCGCGAGGCGGGCTTCCAGACGGCCGAGCTGGATATCCACGATGCCCGCCATGTGCTCGCGGCCCAGCCGGTCGAAGATGATGATCTCGTCCAGCCGGTTCAGGAACTCGGGGCGGAAATGCGCCCGCACCGCCTCCATCACCGCATCCCGCGCCGGTCCCATCGCCGCCCCGTCCGCCATCTGCGTCAGCGCCTGGCTGCCGAGGTTGGAGGTCAGGATGATGATGGTGTTGCGGAAATCGACCGTCCGGCCCTGACCGTCGGTCAGGCGGCCCTCGTCGAGCACCTGGAGCAGCACGTTGAACACGTCCGGATGCGCCTTCTCCACCTCGTCGAACAGCACGACCTGATAGGGCCGGCGCCGCACGGCCTCGGTCAGCACGCCGCCCTCGTCATAACCGACGTAGCCCGGGGGCGCCCCGATCAGGCGGGCGACGGAGTGCTTCTCCATGAACTCGCTCATGTCGATGCGGGCCATGGCCGTGTCGTCGTCGAACAGGAACAGTGCGAGCGCCTTGGTCAGCTCGGTCTTGCCCACCCCGGTCGGGCCGAGGAAGAGGAAGCTGCCCAGCGGCTTGTTCGGGTCGGAGATGCCGGCCCGCGCGCGGCGCACGGCGCTGGAGACGGCGGAAACCGCATCCTCCTGCCCGATCACGCGCTTCGCGATCTCCTCCTCCATGCGCAGCAGCTTCTCGCGCTCGCCTTCGAGCATCTTGTCGACGGGCACGCCGGTCCAGCGAGAGACCACCGCCGCGATATGCTCGGGCGCGACCGCCTCCTCGACCAGAACATCGCTTTCGGCGCTCTCGGCATCGGCCAGCTTCTTCTCCAGTTCGGGGATCAGGCCGTAGGACAGCTCCCCCGCCTTGGCCAGATCGCCGCGCCGCTTGGCATCGTCCAACTCGTTGCGGGCATGGTCGAGCTGTTCCTTCACCTCGCGCGCATCGGCCAGCTTGTCACGTTCCGCCTCCCACTGGGCGGTGAGGACGCGGGACTGCTCCTCCAGCTGTTCGAGCGTATGCTCCAGCTTGTCGAGCCGGTCGATGGAGCCTTGGTCGGTCTCCTTCTTCAGTGCCTCGGCCTCGATTTTCTTCTGGATGATCTCGCGGTCCAGTGCGTCGAGTTCCTCGGGCTTGGAATCGACCTCCATGCGCAGGCGCGACGCCGCCTCGTCCATCAGGTCGATGGCCTTGTCGGGCAGGAAGCGGTCGGCGATGTAGCGATTCGACAGGGTCGCCGCCGAGACCAGCGCGGCGTCGGAGATGCGGACCCCGTGATGGACCTCGTATTTCTCCTTCAGCCCGCGCAGGATCGACACGGTGTCCTGCACCGTCGGTTCGGCCACGAAGATCGGCTGGAAGCGCCGGGCAAGGGCCGCGTCCTTCTCGACATGCTTGCGGTACTCGTCGAGCGTCGTCGCGCCGATGCAGTGAAGCTGACCGCGCGCCAGGGCAGGCTTGAGCAGGTTCGACGCATCCATCGCGCCGTCCGTCTTGCCCGCGCCGACGAGGGTGTGCATCTCGTCGATGAACAGGATGATCCCGCCCGCCTCGGCCTCGACCTCGGACAGCACCGCCTTCAGCCGCTCCTCGAACTCGCCGCGATACTTCGCGCCGGCGATGAGCGACCCCATGTCGAGGGCCATCAGGCGCTTGTCCTGCAGGCTTTCGGGTACGTCGCCATCCACGATGCGGCGGGCGAGACCCTCCGCGATGGCGGTCTTGCCGACGCCGGGTTCGCCGATGATGACGGGGTTGTTCTTGGTCCGGCGCGACAGGACCTGCATCGCGCGGCGGATTTCCTCGTCGCGGCCGATGACCGGGTCGATCTTGCCCTCGCGCGCCGCTTCCGTCAGGTCGCGGGCATATTTTTTCAGCGCGTCGAAGCCGTCCTCGGCGCTCGCGGTGTCGGCGGTGCGGCCCTTGCGCAACTCGTTGATCGCAGTATTCAGCGACTGCGCGTTAACGCCCGCATTGCCCATGATGGTCGCGCTCTCGGACCGCTGGACCATGCCCAGCGCCTGCAGCAGCCGCTCGACGGTGACGTAGGAATCGCCCGCCTTCTCGGCCAGCTTCTCGGCCTGTTCGAAGACGCGCGCCAGTTCGGGCGACAGGTAGACCTGCCCCGCGCCGCCGCCCGAGACCTTCGGCAGCTTGGCAAGGGCAAGCTCGGTATCGCGCAGCGCGGCGGCGGGGTCGCCCCCGGCCTTGCGGATGAGGTTCTGGGCCAGACCCTGCTCGTCATCGAGCAGCACCTTCAGCAGGTGCAGGGGGCTGAAGTTCTGATGACCCTCGCGCAATGCCATGCCCTGGGCAGACTGCACGAAGCCTTTCGAGCGTTCGCTCAGCTTGTCGACGTTCATATCGTACACTCCTCAAGCGTGGAGCGCTCACCGCCCGCGTTCGTACGGCACGGAACTTGCTCCACCTCGTTATCGAATGATCGGCCCCCGAGGGCCGCGTTGCCGGAGAGGTGGGAATTCGCCCGGGCATTTCCAAGACCGGCGCCGCAACGAACTTCTTAAGATTCGACTTTTAGAATGGAGGACGGGGGAAGGCACCATGATCAAGAATGCAACGGGTTCTCGTCCCGATACGACACGTCGCGCCGTCCTGTTGGGACTCGGCGCATGCCTCGCCACGCCGGCGCTTGCCCGGGCCAAGGTTCCGAACACGCGCCGCCTGGCGCTGTTCAACGCGCGGACGGACGAGCGGTTCGACGGGGTGTACTACGCGGACGGGGTCTACGAGCCGGAGGCGATGACGGCGCTCGACAGCATCATGCGGGACCATACGGCGGACGAGGCGACGATCATGGACGTGCGCCTCTATGACCTCTTCGCCCGGCTCCAGGGCGCGCTCGACAAGACGGACCCGCTGCGAATCACATCGGGCTATCGCACCCGCGCCACGAACGACGCCTTGCGCAGGCGCACGCGCTGGGCGGCGAAGAACAGTCTTCATATCGAGGGCATGGCCGCCGACTTCACCCTGCCGGGTACCTCCGCGCGGACCCTGTCGCGCGCCGCGCGCAGCCTGCGCATGGGCGGGGTGGGCACGTATCGCGGCGCATCGTTCATCCACGTGGATGTCGGCGATGTCAGGAGCTGGACGCGATAGCGGCCCTGATCTCGCGCTTGTGCCCGACGAGCATGTCACGCGTCTCCAGCTCGCCCCCGGCCTCCTCCAGCGCGTCGTCGTAGAGCGAGAGGATATTTCGCTCGCAGTCGATGATCTCGCTCTTCAGGCGCGCGTCGAGCATTCCGAAGGTCGAGCGCAGCTTGTTCACGCCCTTCTGGACCCAGGCCAGCCAGCTTCCGTCCTCCTGCGGCTCCATCGCCCGCAAGCGCATCAGGGCATCCAGTTCGTCGATATGACGCGCGTGCAGCCGGTGAAATCGTTCGACGAAAGTGCGCAGGGCGATATCGTCGGTTTCCGCGATCCCGTTCTCGAAAACCTCGTTCGTATCCACGAGCCGCGCGTGCAGGACCCTGAGCGTCTCTACGTCGTCGACGACGACCATGATGCCTTCTCCCCGATATTGACGATGCAAACCGTCAATATCGGGAGAGTGCGAAGGTTCCCCGGCAACCCGGGGGATGCGCGGCTTTGTCCCACCGCGGGACGGGAGCCGCCGGTGTCAGGCGGCGCGGGGCAGGGCGTCCCCGCCCACGACGCAGGACAGGATATCCGCCTTGTGCGCCAGGAGGACGGCCCGCGCGTCGCCGTCGCCGCGCACGGCTTCCAGCGCGTCGTCGTAAAGATCGAGCAGGATGCGCTCGCCGCGCATCGCGGGGTCGATGGCGCTGGCGTCGAGCCGCTCGGGCGCGGTGCGGTAGGCCATCATCCCGGCATGGCTGAGCGTGGCCCAGGAGCCGTCGGAGCGCGGGCGCAGGCCCCGCCCGCGCATCAGCCGGTCGAGATCGGCGCGGTGGCGGTCGTGCATGCTGCGGAAGCGGCCGAAGAAATCGGCGACGGCGGGGTCGGTCGTGCCGCTCATCCCCCCCTCAAAACCGCGATGGATGTCCACGAGGCGGGCATGAAGGCGTTTCAGGGCGTGGCCGTTGTTGTCGAAGGTCATGGTCTTCTCTCCGGGGCCTGCTTGTTTGCGAAAATCGCGTGCCGTGGATTGTGCAGGTGATTCTCTTGTGAATCTTGTCCAGTAAATTTTCACTTAATACTGATCTTCGCGTTTTCCCCGGTCGCCTGTCCCGCTTGCGCGGAGCGGGGGCGCGGCGTAAGAGGGCGTGCCTTTTCCAACAGGAGCCGAAACGATGTCCTTCCTCGCCGAGTCCCTCGCCCGCGTGAAACCCTCGCCGACCATCGCGGTCACGACGAAGGCCGCCGAGCTGAAGGCGCAGGGCAAGGACGTGATCGGCCTCGGCGCGGGGGAGCCGGACTTCGACACACCCGAGCACATCAAGCAGGCCGCCAAGGACGCGATGGATGCGGGCCGGACCAAGTACACCGCCCCCGACGGCCTGCCCGAGCTGAAGGACGCCATCGTCGCGAAGTTCAAGCGCGAGAACGGGCTGGACTACGCGCGCGAGAACATCTCCGTCGGCAACGGCGGAAAGCAGGTTCTCTACAACGCCCTGGTCGCCACCCTTAACCCGGGCGACGAAGTCATCATCCCCGCGCCCTACTGGGTCAGCTATCCCGACATGGTGCTGCTGGGCGGCGGGACGCCCGTGCCGGTCGAGGCGGGGATCGAGACCGGGTTCAAGCTGACCGCCGAGATGCTGGAAAACGCCATCACGCCAAGGACCAAGTGGCTGATCTTCAACTCGCCGTCGAACCCCACGGGCGCGGGCTATTCGCGCAGCGAGATGAAGGCGCTGACCGACGTTCTTATGAAGCACCCTCATGTCTGGGTGATGACCGACGACATGTACGAGCACATCGCCTACGCGCCCTTCGAGTTCTGCACCCCCGCCGAGGTGGAGCCGGGGCTGATGGACCGGACGCTGACGGTGAACGGCGTGTCGAAGGCCTATGCCATGACAGGCTGGCGCATCGGCTACGCGGGCGGGCCGGCCAAGCTGATCGGGGCGATGCGGAAGGTGCAGTCGCAGTCGACCTCGAACCCGTCCTCCATCTCGCAATGGGCGGCGATCGCGGCGCTGAACGGGCCGCAGGACTACATCGCCGAATCCGGCGAGGCGTTCCAGCGCCGCCGCGATCTGGTGGTGTCGATGCTCAACCAGTGCAACGGCATCGAATGCCCGGTGCCGGAAGGGGCGTTCTACGTCTACCCGTCGATCAAGGGCTGCATCGGCAGGACCGCGCCGAGCGGGAAGGTCATCGAGACGGACGAGGATTTCGTGACGGAACTGCTGGAGACGGAGGGCGTCGCGGCGGTCCACGGCGCGGCCTTCGGCCTGTCGCCCTATTTCCGCGCGAGCTACGCGACCTCGGACGCGGTCCTCGAAGATGCCTGCCAGCGTATCCAGCGGTTCTGCGGCTCGCTGACGTAGCGCCTCAGTCGCCGCCCGCCTTCTCGAAGGCGGACGCGAAGGCCAGCGTTCCCGAGACGGTGCCGCCGTCGAGGGCGCGCTGCTGCACGTAGGCCGGGGCGATGCCGCGATAGGCGAGGCCCCGGTCGCCCTCGAAGCCGAAGCGCCCGTAATAGGCCGGGTCGCCGATAAGCGCGCAGCCCTTGGCCCCCATCCCGCGCAGCCGCGTCAGTCCGTCGCGCACGAGGCGGCTGCCGATGCCCCGCCGCTGGTGGCCGGGGCGTACCGACAGGGGGCCGAGGCCGTACCAGCCGCCATGCCGTCCGTCGATCCTCACGGGCGAGAAGGCGACATGCCCGACGATGCCATCCTCTCCCGCCACCGCGACGAGGGAGAGGGTCAGGTCGCCCTCCGCGCGCAGGGCGTCGACGATCGGCGCCTCGGTGCCATCCGAATAGGGCATCGGCGCGAAGGCTTCCGCCGTCAGGGTGTGGATGGCGGCCGCGTCGCCCGGGCGTTCGTCGCGGATGACGGGATGGGCCGTCACTCGTCCCGCTCCCGCCGGTGCCCGTCCAGGTCGCGCGCAGTCCTCTCCCGCTCCCGCGCCGCGCCCTCGCGTTCGGCCTTCGGGATGCCGAAGCGCGCGGCGTTCGCCTCGCCCGTCTTCGCCTTCTCCGTTCGGGCCCTGCGCTTGCGGGCGGTGCGCAGGTTGACGATCTTGCCGCTCATGCCGTGACCCTTTCGCGGTGGAAGACGAAGATGCCGCTCCCGACGATGATGGCGATGCCGAGCCAGGTCGTCGCATCGGGGAAGTCGCCGAAGAAGAGGTAGCCATACGCCGTCGCGCCGATGATCTCTAGATATTGCAGCGGCGCGATCAGGCCCGCATCGACCCGGCGCAGGGCGAAGATGATGGCGGTGTGGCAGGCGATGGCGACGCTCGCGATGGTGCAGAGTAGCAGCGCCTGATCGAGCGTCGGCATCACCGCCTCGACCATCCCCGCCGCATTGGCGACGATCAGCGCCGCGCCGAGCAGAGCCGTGCCCGATATTCCGGCCATGGTCTGCATCGTCCAGGCGTCGGTCGTGCCCGAGAGAAGCTTCGTCAGCGTCATGTACCCCGCGAAGCAGACCGCCGCCGCGACCGGCAGGAGCGCGGTGGTCCCCACGTCGGCGAAGCTGGGCCGGATGATGAGCATCGCGCCCGCGAACCCGATGGCCACCGCCGCGATGCGCCGCCAGCCGATACGCTCGCCGAGGAAGACCGCCGAGAAGATCGTCAGGATCAGCGGCTCGACGAAGAAGATCGCCGCGACATCCGCCATCGGCATCGAGGCGAGCGCGGCGAAGAAGAACACCGTCGCCAGCGCGATCCCCGCCCCGCGCATCATGTGCAGCCAGAAGCGCGGCGGGCGCAGCGCCCCCCATCCGCCCCGGATCACGACGACGGGGGCGAGGACGACCAACGTGATGGCGAAGCGCGACCAGGAGATCTGCACCGGCGACATCTCCGCCGACATGATCTTGGCGATGGCGTCGATGATCGGCACCACCACCATGGCCACGGCCATGATGCTCAGTCCCGTGACGATGCGGGCCGGATCGGCGGCGGGGAGTGTGGGGGCGGTCATGGCGTCCGTTCGGCTGGGGTGGGCGGGCCGGACCACCTAACGCCATCGCGGCGCGCCGCGCGACTCTTCTCTTACGGCGCGGCGCGAAAGGCGCTAGGGGTTGGCGCATGGACCTCGTCGCCGAAAACCTGCGCGTCGCGCGCGGCCAGCGCACCGTCTTCGCCGGCCTCGGCTTCTCGCTCGCGGAGGGCGGCGCGCTGATCCTCGCCGGGCCGAACGGGGCCGGGAAATCGACGCTCCTGCGCCTGCTCGCCGGATTGCTGCCGCTGGAGGAGGGCGCGGTGCGGCTGGGGGACATCTCCCTGCGCCGGGACCGGGGTGCGTTTGCCGACCACGTGCTGCTGACGGGCCATCTCGATGCGCTGAAGCCCGCCTTCACGGCGCGCGAGACGCTGGTTTTCCAGGCCGACCTCTACGGCGCGCCCCGCGACCGGGTGGACCACGCCCTCGACGCGCTCGATCTGGCCTTCCTCGCCGAACAGCCCGTGCGCGTGCTGTCGGCGGGGCAGAAGCGGCGGCTCGGGCTGGCCCGGCTGGCGCTGGTCGAGCGGCCCCTGTGGCTGCTGGACGAGCCGACCGTCTCGCTCGACGCGCGGAGCGCGGCGCGGGTGGCGGCGATGGCGCGGGACCATTGCGCGCGGGGCGGCATGGTCGTCGCGGCGACGCATATCGACCTCGGCATCGACGGCGCGGCCCGCCTCGACCCGGCCGCCTACGCCCCCGGCGAGGCCCTCGCCATACCCGCGCGCGACGATGCGGTGCTGGACGGGGAGGCGTGGTAGGGATGG
>JAHDDY010000092.1:0-8387 GCA_020629115.1 Paracoccaceae bacterium
CCATCACCGCGCCCTCGGATCGAAGACCTTGTAGAGCAGGTCCGAGAGGATGTTCAGCAGGATGAAGACCAGCCCGACAACCACCGTCCCGCCCAGCACGGCGTTCATGTCGGCGCTCAGGAGCGCGGTGGTGATGTAGCTGCCGATGCCGGGCCAGCTGAAGACGATCTCCGTCAGGACCGACCCCTCCAGCAGGGTCGCGTAGCTCAGGGCGATGACGGTGACGAGCTGGACGCGGATGTTGCGGAAGGCATGCTTCCACACCACGTCGCGCTCGCTCATCCCCTTGACCCGCGCGGTGGTCACGTATTCGGCGCTGAGTTGCTCCAGCATGAACGAGCGGGTCATGCGGCTGATATAGGCGAGGGAGTAGTAGCCGAGCAGCGCGGCGGGCAGGACGATGTGGCTGAAGGCGTTGCGGAATACGTCCCAGTTGCCGTCGAGCGCCGCGTCGACCAGGATCATCCCCGTCACGGGCGGCACGATGTCGACGTAGAAGATGCCGACCCGCCCCGGCCCGCCGACCCAGCCGAGAATGCCGTAGAACACCAGCAGCGCCATCATCCCGAGCCAGAAGATCGGCATGGAATACCCCACCAGCGCCAGCACCCGCGCCGCCTGGTCGATCCACGATCCCTTGCGCACGGCGGCCACCACCCCCAGCGGCACGCCCAGCACGATGCCGATGAGGATGCCCAAGGTGGCCAGCTCCAGCGTCGCCGGGAAGACCCGCGCGATATCCTCCGCCACGGGCCGCGCGTTCAGCAGCGAGGTGCCGAAATCGAGGCGCACCACGTCCCACAGGTAATAGGCGAACTGCACGATCAGCGGCTTGTCGAGACCCAGTTCGAGGAACACCGCGTCGTAGGTCGACTGCGACGCCCGCTCGCCCACGATGGCCAGCACCGGGTCGATGGGCATCACCCGCCCGATGACGAAGGTCACGAACAGGAGGCCCAGCATCGTCACGGCGATGGAGCCGAGCGTGAGCAGCGTGGTGCGGAACCACGGCGCGATGGGGGCGCGGGGGTGGCGCGGTGCGGTCGGGTCGGTGCTGGCCATTCAGATGCCGATCTTCGTCATAAGTGCCGTCATCACCCGGCATGGCGCGCAGGCGCTCGACCGGGTGATCCAGAGCCACAAGCGCCGTCGCCCGCATCCCTGGATTGCCCGGTCAAGCCGGGCAATGACAGTTTCCGAGGCCCATACGGTGCCCGTCGTCACTTCGTGACCTGCCAGTAGGCCGCATCGCTCACGGCCTGGCCCGTGGACCAGTTCTCGACGTTCTCGCGCAGGGCGGACTGCTCGATCTGCTGGAACATGATCACGAAGGGCGAGGTGTCGCGGAACTGGCTCTGGATATCCAGATACGCCTGCACGCGCGCGTCGCGGTCGTTCTCGGTCACGGCGGCCTCGACCTTCTCGGTCAGCCCGCCCGTGTCCCAGCTGTTGCGCCACGCCAGAAGGCCCGTCGCGCCCGCCTCGTCCGAGTTGTCGGGGTTGAAGGCGAAGGTGCCCGCGTTGGTCTGCGGGTCGGGATAGTCCGGTCCCCAGGCGCCGAGATAGACGTCCAGCTCCCGCGCGCGGTAGCGGCCGAGGATCTGCTTGGCGGTGCCGACGGTGATGGTGACGTCGATCCCGGCCTGCGCCGCGGCGTTCTGGAAGGTCTGGCCGATCTCGATGCGCTCCTGCGCCTCGCGCACGCCGATCTCGACCGTCAGATCCTCGACCCCGGCCTCGGCGAGCAGGTCCTTCGCCTTCTCGATATCGTAGGTGAAGGGGTTCTCGTCGGACGCGCCCAGATACGTCCGGGGCAGGAAGTTCTGGTGGATGGTGTACTGCCCCTTCAGGAAACTGTCGCGCATCCCCTCGTAGTCGATGAGGTACTTGAACGCCTGGCGCACCTCGGGCTTGCTCAGCTCGGGGTGCTTCTGGTTCAGCGCCAGATACATCAGGCGGCCCTTCAGCTCGTCCGATATCTTCACGCCCTCGGCCTCGGACACGCCCGCGATGTCCTCGGGGTTGAGGTTGCGCGCGATGTCGATGTCGCCGCGCTCCAGCAGCAGGCGCTGGGACGCGCTCTCCAGCACATGGCGGACGATGACGCGCTTCATGGCCGGCGCGCCGCCGTAATAGTCGTCGAAGGCCGAGAGGGTGACGCTCTCGTTCGGCTTCCAGCCCACGAGGCGGTAGGGGCCGGAACCGGCGGAGTTGGTCTTGAGCCAGGCGTTGCCCATGTCCCCGTCGACCTCGTTGGCCATGACGGTTTCCCGGTCCACCACCGCGCCGATGGTCGCGGTCAGGCAGTTGAGCACGAAGGAGGTGGCGTAGGGCTTGTCCGTCGTGATGACGAGCTTGCCGTCCTCGACCCGGATCGTCTCCTCCACGGTCTCGGGCGTGAAGCCGAACTGCGCGAGGATGAAGGAGGGGGTGAGGTTCAGCTTGACGGCCCGTTGCAGCGAGAAGGCCGCGTCCTCGGCCCGCACGGGGTTGCCCGAATGGAACGTGACGCCGTCGCGCATGGTGAAGGTGATCGTGCGCCCGTCCTCGGACACCTCCCATTCCGTCGCGAGATCGGGCTTGTAGCCCGCGTCCAGATCCATCGGATCGAGGTTCACGAGGCGGCTGTAGACGTTGCGGCTCACGTCCGAGCCGGCGAATTCGAAGCTCTCCGCCGGGTCGATGCTCGTGATGTCGTCGATCCGGTGCGCGATGACCAGCATGTTCGCCGGGGTCTCCGCCCAGGCCGCCATCGTCCCGACGCTCAGCGCCAGCCCCATCGCCGCGCCCGTCAGCATTCTGCCGAATGGTTTCATCGTCCGTTCCTTCCTGTTTCGTCTTTCCCGTATCGTCCTGCGGGGGGCCGGTCAGGTCCCCCACGTCCTTTCCAGCACGCGCAGCCAGTTGCCGTGGCAGAGCCTGGCCATCAGCGCGTCGTCGTAGCCGTGCGCCGCCATCGCGTCCCGCAGGGCGGGCAGGCCGGCGCAGGTGGTCAGCGCCTCGGGCACCACCGCGCCGTCGTAATCCGAGCCGAGGCCGACCCGGTCCTCGCCCAGATGCGCGATCAGGTGGTCGAGATGGCGCAGCATCGTCTCCAGCGGCACGTCCGCATCCATCCGCCCGTCCGCGCGCAGGAAGGCGGAGGCGAAGTTGAGGCCGACCATCCCGTCGCTCTCCCGGATCGCGCCGAGCTGCCAGTCGGTCAGGTTGCGCGAATGGGGGGTGAGCGCGTGGGCGTTGGAATGGGTGGCGACGAGGGGGGCGTCCGACACCCGCGCCACGTCGCGGAAGCCCGCCTCGTTCAGGTGCGACAGGTCGAGCATGATGCGCCGGGCGTTGCAGTGCCGCACGAGGCGGATGCCGTCATCGGTCAGCCCCGGCCCGGTATCGCCCGTACTCGGATAGCGGAAGGGCACGCCGTGGCCGAAGATCGTCGGGCGGCTCCAGACCGGGCCGAGCGAGCGCAGGCCCGCCGCGTGCAGCACGTCGAGCGCGTGGAAGTCGCGGTCGAGGGCGTCGGCCCCCTCGACATGGAATATCGCCGCCAGCACCCCCGCCGCCATCGCCGCGCGGATGTCCGTCACGCTGCGGCAGAGGCGCAGATCCCCGCGCCGCTCCAGCTCCAGCAGGATCGCCGCCTGCGCCATGACGACGGCCAGCGCCGCGCCCTCCTCCAGCATATCGGGCAGGGGCAGGTCGTAGGGCGGCGCGTCCATCTCCTTCATCTTGTGGTCGAGATCGTAGGGGGACGGCACGTAGACCGCGAAGAAGCCCCCGCCGAAGCCCCCCGCCCGCGCCGCGGGCAGGTCGACGGCCCCCTCGCGCCCCGCCGCGAAGCCGTCCGCCGCCGCCATGCCGCCCGCCTGGTACAGCTTGAGCAGCACGTCGTTGTGGCCGTCGAAGACCGCCGGATCGGTTCGGGTATCCAAGATCGCCCCACTCCCCCGCGTTACCTCGGACAGCCTAGGGGCAAAGGTCGCGGGCTGTCACCGGGTTTCTGTGTGCGGTGCGATACTATCGGGATTCGGCGGACCGTTCCCCATGCCTGCGAGCGGCAGGCGCAGCGCCGCGCGCAGGCCGCCGCCGGGACGGTTCTGCAAGGTCAGGGTGCCGCCATGGGCGCGGGCGATCTGCCGCGCGATGGAGAGGCCCAGCCCCGCGCCGCCCGTCTCCGCGCTGCGGCTCGCCTCGCCGCGCACGAACGGCTCCATCATCGCGTCGAGGCGTTCGGGGGCGATGCCGGGGCCATCGTCCTCGACCGAGACCGTCGCCGCCTCCCCCTCCCGCGACAGGCGCACCCGCGCGGCCCCGCCGTAGCGGATGGCGTTGTCGATCAGGTTGCCGACCGCCCGGCCCAGGGCGACGGGCCGCCCGGCCACGGTCGCGCCCTCCGCCACGTCGAGCGCCGCCCCCCGCTCCCCGCACAGATGCGTCAGCAGGGCGGCCAGGTCCACCGGACCCGTCTCCTCCACCTCCGCATCGCCGCGCGCGTAGGCGACGAGGCCGTCCGCCATCACCGTCATCTCGTCGAGCGTGCGCACCATGGGGTCGCGCTGCGCCTCGTCGAGCATCTCGGTGCGGATGCGCAGGCTGGTGAGGGGGGTGCGCAGGTCGTGGCCCACGGCGGCGAGCGTGCGCATCCGCTCCGCCTCGAAGCGGGCGATGCGGCCCTGCATGGCGTTGAAGGCCGCCGCCGCCTCGCGCATCTCCCGCGCGCCGGTCTCGGGGACGCGCGCGGTGCGGTCGCCCCGCCCGGCGGCCCGCGCCGCCGCCGCCAGCGCCCCGAGCGGACGGGTCAGGCGGCGCACGAATACCAGCCCCACCCCCAGCACCGCCACCAGCGACGTGACCAGCACCAGGAACAGCGCCTCGCCCCCCGCCCCGTCCGGCCCGCGATAGCCGCCCCGCGTCACCACGTTCAGCCACAGGGGCCGCCCGCCGGGCGCGGCCGCATCGAGCGCGACGGAGAAGGCGAGCGGTCGCGGCCCGGCCCCGCCCGCCCCGGGGCGGCGCGTCACCGGCCAGCCGACCCGCACGGCGCGGGGGGCGAGCGCCTCGGACAGGCGCGCGGCCAGTCGCCGGGACGCACGGTCCCCGCCCTGCGTCCCGACCGCCGCCCTCGGCTCGACCCGGATGCGCGCCAGCGGGGTCGAGGCCCGGCGGGCGATGCCCCGGCGGCGCGGCGGGGCGACCTCCTCCAGCGCCGGGACCAGCGCGACGATGCGCTCGATCTCGCGCTCCGCCCGCGCCTCGCGCCCCATCCGGTCGCGCTCCTTGGCGAGCAGCGCGAAGGCGACCAGGTTCGCCGCCACCAGCGCGGCGGTCAGCAGCAGCGCGAAGCGCCCGGCGAGGCCCTGCGGCAGCAGGCGCATCACGCCGCCCCCTCCACATCCGCCGCCAGCGCATAGCCCCGGCCCCATTCGGTGATCAGCAGGGCCGGGTTCTGCGGATCGTCCTCGATCTTCTGGCGCAGGCGGCTGATCTGGTTGTCGATGGCGCGGTCGTAGGCCTTCGCCTCGCGCCCTTCCGTCAGGTCCAGCAGCGTCGCGCGGGTCATCACCGCGCGGGGCCGGTCGAGGAAGATCGACAGCAGCCGGTTCTCGCCCGAGGTCAGCGACACGGCCCGCCCGTCCCCGTGGCGCAGCGTCCGTGCCTCCAGATCGTGCGTCCACCCGCCGAAGCGCCGCCGCCCCGTGCCCACGGTCAGCGGGGCGGGCGGCGCGCGGCGCAGGACGGCGCGGATGCGCGCCAGCAGCTCGCGCGGGTTGAAGGGCTTCACCAGATAATCGTCCGCCCCCAGCTCCAGCCCCACGATGCGGTCGGTCTCGTCGGCCATGGCCGTCAGCAGGATGACCGGCGGCCCCCCGCGCGCGACGAACCAGCGGCACAGGCTCAGCCCGTCCTCGCCCGGCATCATCACGTCGAGCACCACGAGCGCGAAGGCCCCCTCCTCGACCGCCGCCCGGGCCTCGGCCGCGTCGGCGGCCAGACGCGTGCGGTAGCCCTGTTTGCGCAGGTACTGGCCCAGCGGCTCGCGGATGTCGCGGGCATCGTCGACGATCAGGATGTGCGGCGCGGCGGGGTCGGTCATGGGGTGCTCCGGGGGCTTCCGGCATCGGGGATACGCGATTCCATGCCGCCCGCGCCATCGCCACGCGCCCCTTTCCGCCCCTCGTTTGTCGCGAAATGTATCGGTCCCCCGATCCTGCGACGAAGCGCGACAAACCGGGGGGCGGGCCGACACACCTTTCGCGGCGCGGGGGCGTATCCCGTTCCCACCGGGCGGATGCACCGCCCCTCCGTCAGCACAAAGAGAGACATGCCATGAAGACCCCCTCCCTCCTCCTCCTCGGCGCCCTCGTCGTCTTCGGCGGCCATACGGTCGCCGTCGCGCAGGACGACGCGCGCCCGTCCGTCCAGTCCGAGCGCCATGGCGGCGAAGGTCGCCTCCACCGCGTCCACCAGCGCGGCGAGGGCCATGGCCGCCATCACCACCGCCGGGGCCGGGCGATGATGCGCGACATGATGGAGCGCGCCGACGCGAACGGCGACGGCACCCTGACCGCCGACGAGGTCCGCGCCTTCCGCGCGGCGCAGGTCGCCTCGGCGGATGCGAACGGCGACCGCGCCCTGACCCTCGCCGAGTTCGAGACGCTCTACCGCGAGACCGTCCGCACGCCCATGGTCCGCGCCTTCCAGCGCCTCGACCGCAATGGCGACGGCGCGCTCGACGCGGCCGAGATCGACCGCCCCGTGAACCGGCTCATCGAGCGGATGGACCGCGACGGCGACGGCGTGCTGGAGCCGCGCCGGCGCGACTGACCGAGGTACAGGGCGGCGGCGGGCCTACACGGTCAGCCGCCGCCGCACGTCCTCCTCGTCCATGGCGCTCCGGTCGCCCGAGAGGACGATCTCGCCCCGGTCCATGACGTAGTAGCGGTCGGCCAGGTCGCGGGCGAACTCGAAATACTGCTCGACCAGCAGGATCGCCATGTCGCCCTTCGACCGCAGGTAGTCGATGGCCCGGCCGATATCCTTGATGACGCTCGGCTGGATGCCCTCGGTCGGCTCGTCCAGCACCAGGAGGCCGGGCCGCGTGACCAGCGCGCGCCCGATGGCGAGCTGCTGCTGCTGCCCGCCCGACAGGTCGCCCCCCCGGCGGCCCAGCATCTCCTTCAGCACCGGAAAGAGGGTGAACACCTCGTCCGGGACGGTGCGCTCCTCCTTCGGCAAGCGGGCGAAGCCGGTCTCCAGGTTCTCGCGCACGGTCAGCAGCGGAAAGATCTCCCGCCCCTGCGGCACGCTGGCCAGCCCCAGCGCCGCGCGCCTGTCGGCGCGAAGCCTGTGGATCGGGTCGCGGTCCCACACGATCTCCCCGCCGCTCACGGGATGACGCCCCGTGATGGCGCGCAGGGTCGAGGTCTTGCCGACCCCGTTCCGGCCCAGCAGCGTCGTCACCTCGCCCTTGCGCGCGACGAGCGACACGTCGCGCAGGGCCTGCGCCGCGCCGTAATGGAGGGTGACGTTGGCGAGGGTCAGCATGGCGGAAGGACTCCTCTGCCCCGCACGCGATGCGGGGCCTGTTGCGACCGCGCGCGCCGTTTCGACAGGCCCCGGATCAGGTCCGGGGCAGCGCCTGAATGCTCACCGCCCAAGATACACCTCCACCACCTGCTCGTTGGCGCTCACCTGCTCCAGCGGCCCCTCGGCCAGCACGGACCCCTGGTGCAGGACCGTGACCTTGCAATCCAGCGCGCGGACGAATTCCATGTCGTGCTCGACCACCACCACCGCATGATCCCCCGCGAGCGAGCGCAGGAGGTCCGCCGTGCGCGCCGTCTCGGCATCGGTCATCCCCGCCGCCGGCTCGTCCACCAGCAGCAGCTTGGGGTCCTGCGCCAGCAGCATCCCGATCTCCAGCCACTGCTTCTGTCCGTGGCCGAGGTCCGCCGCCGGATCGTGGCGGCGGTCGGTCAGGCGCACGAGGTCCAGCAGCTCGGCGACGCGCGCGGCGTGGTCGTCCCGCGCGAACAGCGTGTCGAACACCCCGCGCCCGTCCCTGAGCGCGAGGAGGAGGTTGTCCTCGACCGTATGCGTCTCGAACACGGTCGGCTTCTGGAACTTGCGCCCGATGCCGAGCCGCGCGCTGCCCGCCTCGTCGATGCGGGTCATGTCGTGGCCGTCGAACAGGACGGTGCCGGTATCGGGGCGGGTCTTGCCGGTGACGATATCCATCATCGTCGTCTTGCCCGCCCCGTTCGGCCCGATGATCGCGCGCAGCTCGCCGGGCTGGATGGTCAGCGAGAGGTCGTTGATCGCCTTGAACCCGTCGAAGCTGCGATTCACGGCGTCGAGGTAGAGGAGCGCGTTGGTGGGGGTCATGGTGC
>JAHDDY010000092.1:8487-11401 GCA_020629115.1 Paracoccaceae bacterium
GGCGGAGGAGGAATTGCCCCTCATATCCGCGCCCTCCTCTCGCCCGGGTCCATCCCGCGCATCCGCCACATCTCGTCCAGCACCGCGTCCCACGCGCCCAGCACGCCGCGCGGCATGAACAGGGTGACGAAGACGAAGAGGCCGCCGAGGATGAACAGCCACGCTTCCGGGTACAGCCCCGTCAGCACCGTCTTCGCCCCCGCGACGATCACCGCGCCGATGGCCGCGCCGATCAGCGTGCCGCGCCCGCCGAGCGCGACCCAGATCACGATCTCGATCGAGTTGGCCGGCGAGAACTCGCCCGGGTTGATGATGCCCACCTGCGGCACGTAGAGCGCCCCCGCCAGCCCCGCGAGCATGGCCGACAGGACGAAGACGAACAGCTTGTATCCCTCCACCCGATAGCCGAGGAAGCGCGCCCGGCTCTCCGCGTCGCGCACCGTGACCATCACCTTGCCGAGCTTCGATATCGTGACCCAGCGGCACAGCAGGTACCCCCCCGCCACCGCCAGCGCCGACAGCACGAAGAGGCCCTGCCGCGTCGCGTCGGCCTGAAGGTCGAAGCCCAGCACGTCCTTGAAATCCGTCAGGCCGTTATTGCCGCCGAACCCCATCTCATTGCGGAAGAAGGCGAGCATCAGGGCGTAGGTCATCGCCTGCGTGATGATCGACAGGTACACCCCCGTCACCCGGCTGCGAAACGCGAAATACCCGAAGACGAAGGCCAGCAGCCCCGGCACGAACAGCGCCATCAGCATGGCGAACCAGAACATGTCGAAGCCCCACCAGTACCACGGCAGCGCATCCCAATTCAGGAAGACCATGAAATCCGGCAGGTCCGGGTTGGCGTAGACGCCCCGGTCCCCGATCTCGCGCATCAGGTGCATCCCCATGGCATAGCCCCCGAGCGCGAAGAACGCGCCGTGCCCGAGGCTGAGAATGCCGCAATAGCCCCAGACCAGATCGAGCGCGATGGCCAGCAGCGCGTAGCACAGGTACTTGCCGAACAGGCTGACGGCATAGTCCGGCAGCGCCCCGGTCGCGTTCAGCCACGGCACGCCGACGGCCAGCGCCGCGAGCACCCCGAGGAACAGCGTCCCGCGCGTGTTGACGAGGGCCTTGCGGTTGAGCGCGGGGGACGGGACGGGACGGGCGGTCGTGGTCATGGGGGCGGCGCTCATGGGGTCGGTCCGGGATGGGGGGTGGGGGCGCGGCGGTCGCTCTCCCGCGCCGTCACCCTCGCACGTGTTGCGGGGGTCCATGTCTCCATTGCGACAATCGGTCGAGCGGTGAGATGGATGGACGGGACAGGGTGCGTCGCGTAGCGACCGACCATGACCAGGGAACGAGAGATAGTCACGAATCCACCGCCCGGCCCTTGAGCGCGAACAAGCCGCGCGGGCGCCACTGGATGAACAGGATGATGAAGATCAGCACGAGGATCTTGGCCAGCACCGCGCCGGAGAACGGCTCCAGGAACTTGTTGGCGATGCCGAGGGTGAAGGCCCCGGCCAGCGCGCCCCACAGGTTGCCCGCCCCGCCGAAGACCACGACCATGAAGCTGTCGACGATATAGCCCTGCCCCAGATTGGGCGACACGTTGTCGAGCTGGCTGAGCGCCACCCCCGCCAGCCCCGCGATCCCCGCCCCGAGGCCGAAGGTCAGCGCGTCGACGCGCCCCGTGCGGATGCCCATGTCGGCGGCCATGGCCCGGTTCTGCGTCACCGCGCGCATCTGCAATCCCAGCGGCGTGCGCTTGAGCGTGGCGAGCAGCGCGGCGAAGACGGCGAGCGCGAACAGGAACGTCCACAGGCGGTTGTACGTGATGGTCAGCTCCCCCAGCTCGAACGCGCCCGACATCCAGGACGGGTTTCCGACCTCGCGGTTGTTGGGACCGAAGATCGTGCGCACGGCCTGCTGCAGGATCAGGCTGATGCCCCAGGTCGCCAGCAGCGTCTCCAGCGGGCGGCCGTAGAGGAAGCGCACGCAGCCGCGCTCGATGCAGATGCCGACGAGGCCCACGATGAGAAAGGCGAGCGGGGCGGCGATGAAGAGCGAGGCGTCGAACATCCCCGGCGCATGGGTGCGGATCGCCTCCTGCACCGCGAAGGTGGTGTAGGCGCCGAGCATCACCAGTTCGCCATGCGCCATGTTGATGACGCCCATGACGCCGAAGGTGATGGCCAGCCCGATGGCGGCCAGCAGGAGGACGGAGCCGAGGGAGAGGCCCTGCCAGACGTTCTGCGCGTAGCCCCACAGCTTCAGCCGGCCCTCGATGGTCTCGATGCCCGTATCCGCGGCGAGGCGCACCGGCTCCGGCGCGTCCAGCTCGATGGACCGCAGCACGTTGAGCGCATCGCGGTTGCCCATGGCCGACAGGGCGGCGACGGCCTCCAGCCGCCGGGCCTCGGGGGCCTTGGCGTCGCTGGCGAGGATGGCGGCGCGGGCCTCCTCGAAGGCGGCGCGCACGGCCGGATCGTCCTCCGCCTCCATCGCCGCCTCCAGCGCGGGCAGCGCGCTCGCGTCGCGGTCGTCGAAGAGCTGGGCGGCGGCGGCCGCGCGGGTCGCGGGGTCGGGCGCGCGCAAGGTCAGCCCGGCGAGCACGGCGTCGATGCGCCCGCGCAGGGCGTTGTTGACCTTGACCTTCTTCATCTCGCGCGACCGCACCGTCCCGCCTTCCGCGCCGGTGACCGGGTCGTAGAGGGTCAGGCTGCGCTTCGGGGCCTTCTCGGTGCGGAAGACCGCGCCGTCGTCCTTGCGCCAGTGGATATCGCCCGCCCGCAGCGCCCGCAGCACCGGCGCGACCGCCGGGTCGCCCGTCGCCCCCAGCGCGTCGACCACCTCGGCCACGGTGTCGAACCCGGCATCGGACAGGCGCGCGATCTCGGCGCGCAGCGCGGCGTCGTCCTGCGCC
>JAHDDY010000092.1:11501-13964 GCA_020629115.1 Paracoccaceae bacterium
GTCGAACTACTCCGCCGCCCCGCCGCACTGGCCGGTCTCGACGTTGAAGTTGCCGCAGGACATCGGCGCGCGCCAGTCGGAGATCAGCTTGGCCGATTCCGGCAGGTGGTCGGACCACGCGTCGCCGACCACGAGGCCGGGGGTCTGGAACACGATGTCGAACTGGCCGTCGTCCTGGATCTCGCCGATGAGGACGGGTTTCGTGATATGGTGGTTCGGCATCATGGCCGACAGGCCGCCCGTCAGGTTCGGCACCGCCACGCCGACCAGCGCGTCGATCACGGCATCCGCGTCCGTCGTGCCCGCCGCCTCGACGGCCTTCACCCACATGTTGAAGCCGATATAGTGGGCCTCCATGGGATCGTTCGTCACGCGCGCGTCGTCGTCGATGAACTCGAGCCAGGAATCGATGAACTCCTCGTTCGCGTCCGATTCCGCCGACATGAAGTAGTTCCACGCCGCCAGGTGCCCGACCAGCGGCCCGGTGTCGATGCCCGCCAGCTCCTCCTCGCCGACCGAGAAGGCGACGACGGGGATGTCGGTCGCCTCGATGCCCTGGTTGCCCAGTTCCTTGTAGAACGGCACGTTCGCGTCGCCGTTCACGGTCGAGACCACGGCGGTCTTCTTGCCCGCCGCGCCGAATTCCTTGATATCCGCCACGATCGTCTGCCAGTCGGAATGACCGAACGGCGTGTAGTTGATCATGATGTCCTCGTCCGCGACGCCCTTGTCCTTGAGGTACTGCTCCAGGATCTTGTTGGTCGTGCGCGGGTAGACGTAGTCGGTGCCGGCCAGGACCCAGCGTTCGGTGCCCTGCTCCATCAGGTAGTCGACCGCGGGGATGGCCTGCTGGTTCGGGGCCGCGCCGGTGTAGAAGACGTTGCGCTGGCTCTCCTCGCCCTCGTACTGGACGGGGTAGAACAGGATGCTGTTCAGCTCCTCGAAGACCGGCAGCACGGACTTGCGCGACACGGAGGTCCACGCGCCGAACACCGCCGCCACCTCGTTCACCTCGATCAGCTCGCGCGCCTTCTCGGCGAAGAGGGGCCAGTCGGAGGCCGGGTCGACGACGACCGCCTCCAGCGGACGGCCCAGCACGCCGCCCTTCTCGTTCTGCTGCTCGATGAGCATGAGCATCACGTCCTTGAGCGTGGTCTCGGAGATGGCCATCGTGCCCGAGAGCGAGTGCAGGATGCCGACCTTGATCGGCTCGGCATGGCCGTCGGCCATCGCCGCCGGAGCCGAGAGCGCGAGAGCCGCCGCTCCCGCCATGGCGAGCGCCATCGAACGCATCGTTTTCATCGGATTGTCCCCTATCGAGATGCCGGGCGTTTTTAACCCGCGCAAAAAATAGACACACGAAAAAATGGTTTGCAAACAGAATTTTGAGTCTGATTTTTTCAGTAGTTTCAGTGAAAGCGTTTTCTGCACTGCTCTTATTTAAGGCTGTTTTTCGATTCGTGTTCAAAACATAGGCATATGTGGTTTTCCCTGCGACATATCATACCGCGTAAGCGAAACCGGCCCGACCGAATCGGTCGCACGGGTCTCCGCCGGGCGGCGTCCTACCTGAAGGGGGGACCGAAACCGTTCGACCGATGGAGAGACGCATGATCCGCACCCTGACCGCCGCCCTCGCCCTTGCCTCCCTGCCCGGCCTCGCCGAGGCGGAGGACGTGACCTACGCGGTCGGCGGGGCCGATTACGAAGGCTACATGGCCACGCCCGAGGGCGCGTCGAAGGGCACCGTGCTGCTGATCCACGACTGGGACGGGCTGACCGACTACGAGCGCACCCGGGCCGACATGCTGGCGGATATGGGCTACACCGTCTTCGCCGCCGACCTCTACGGCAAGGGCAACCGGCCCGAGAGCATCGAGGCGCGCAAGGCCGAGGTGGGCAAGCTCTACAGCGACCGCGAGGCCATGCGCGCGCGCCTCCTCGGCGGGCTGGAGGCGGCCCGGGCGCAGGGCGCGGGGGCCGAAACGGTGGTGATGGGCTACTGCTTCGGCGGCGCGGCGGTGCTGGAGCTGGCCCGCTCGGGTCAGGCCGAGGACGTGGCGGGCTATGCCAGCTTCCACGGCGGGCTGAAGACGCCCGAGGGACAGGATTTCGAGGCGACCGAGGCCCCGGTGATGATCCTGCACGGCGGCGCGGATGCGGGCATCCCCATGAGCGACGTGGCCGATATCGCCACCCGCATGGAGGAGGCCGGCGTCGACTACGAGATCGAGGTCTACAGCGGCGCGCCCCACGCCTGGACCGTCTTCGGCTCCGACCGCTACCGCGAGGAGGCCGACCGCAAGTCGTGGGAGGCGTTCGGCGACTTCCTGGGCGAGACGCTGTAGGGACGGGATCGGGCGCGGGCTATAGTGAAACGCGATCAGGTTGAGCCACAGAGTGTCAGGAAATGCGTACGTCTTGGCGCAATTCCTGACCCGACTTGATCGCGTTTCACTCTAG
>JAHDDY010000246.1 GCA_020629115.1 Paracoccaceae bacterium
GGCCACGGTGAATCGGCCCGATGACCCCTCGCCGGGGTCTTTCATCACCCCAGGCGGTGCGGACACGGCCGTACAACAATGACCGCGACGCCGCGTCCAGCGCGGCGTCCGCCAGGGACCGCGACGCCACCGCGAGGGTGGCGCCATCGAGCCGGTCCACCTCCAGACGCAACCCCTGCTGCATCACGCGTACCGTCTCGCACCAGGCACGATTGATCAGATTTGCCGGGCGTTGCATGCGCTTCAACTCGCGCAGCCGAGGAGTCGACGGAACGCTGACTCGTCCGCCGGCGCCGCGACCAACGGCACCCTCCCGGGGCCAGCCATGTACCCCTCCGGAGTACACGACCGATACCGGGACCCCGCGGGGGAGAGTGACTGCGAGGCGTGGCGGGACCCGAGCCCGGCCCGACGCCGGGGCGCTTAACGGGACGACGACGACGAATCCCGCCGTCCGCGGGTCGACCGCGTCTCCGCCGTCGACTCCGACCCGTCCTGTCGTCGGCCGGAACGACGCGAATGACGACGGCGGCGTGGACACCGTGCCCGCGCATGGCTCGAGGTCGCCGGCGAGGGCGACCGTTCACGTCGCCCGCGACACGCGCTTGTTGTGTCCTCCGAATGACTGTGCCGACGTCGCGGATGTGACCGGCGATTCTCGAAGGCGCCCGGGCCCGAGCCGCTGCTGCGGCGGCCCCTCTTCCCACGAACAGGGCTGCCAAAGTCCCCCGCCCCGGCAGCGTCCCAGCCGGAGGACACTCACCCGAGCCCCCCGCCGTACCCGACAGGGGAGGCCGACCCCGAGCCGACGTGCGTGGCGCTCGGCCGCCACCACGTCCACCACGACCGCGTCCACGGCTACGCAAGGACCCCTCGCACCGGGAAGACCCCGGCGCGTCTTCGTCCCCGCTAGTGGCCCAACGACGTTGAGCCGCCGCGGCTGCCTCCTGCTGCTCCGCGAACGCTTTAGCGCGCTCGCGAGCCGCGCTGGCAGCCTCGGTGGCGTGCTCCGCTGCCGCCGCCTCGGCAGCCCGCTCTGCTGCCGTCGCTGCGGCAGCCGCCTGAGCCGCCGCAGCACGCGCTGCCGCCTCGTCGTCTTGTCGACGACGACCCGCGTCAGCCGCACGGGCGCCCGCGAACTCCGACGGTGATCCGGCGGTAGGCCCTTCCGTCCTCGGTCGAGGCGATGGGCCCGCCGCCGCCCTGGCCCCGATGGGCTCCCCAAGTGGATCATTCCGTCGGGGGGAAGGAGGCACGGACGCCGGCCGTCGACCAAAGCGACTGGCGTTCAGCCGGTCGGCGTCCCGCCGACCTGCGCCGGCGTCGCGGGCAGGACCCGCTGACGACCCACGCTGGGCGTGTGCGCGGGCCGCTGCCTGCGCCGCGCGGTTGGCAGCGCGGACGCGCTGCCGCCTCTTTTCCCGCTCCTCCTTCTCCGCCGCCTTGGCCGCCGCCAACCGCCCTTCCGCCTGCCTCGCGCTGTCGCGCAACGCCTTTTGTCGCCGACCACGGGAAATGCTCAAGGCGTGCAAGAACCTGGTCTTCGGCGCCCGCGCCGACGTAGGGCCACCCGTCCCCTTCGCACCCGCCAAAGGGGGACCTTCGCCGCCATCCACGTCGATGGGCGCCTCCGCGCCCCCTGACGCGTT
>JAHDDY010000093.1 GCA_020629115.1 Paracoccaceae bacterium
CGCCCCATCCGGCCCGAACAGCCGGGGATGACGATGTTGAGGGGGTCGGTCATGGCATGCGCTCCTCTACGTGGCCGTCTCTGCGATACACCGGCCCGTCCGGCCCGTCACGCGAAGGGTTGTGTGAATGTACTGGACGTGTAACGGGTAAATGCAACTTATACGTTGAGAGAGATGTCATGCGAACCCTGGCGACCGTATCCTGCACACTCGTGCTCTTGACCGTTCCGGCGACCGCGCACGAGTACCGTTGCGATGAATTTCCGACATACGCCGATGCCGTCCGTCATTGCCAGAACTCGGCGAAGCATCGCTGGCCCGACAAGTGCGGAAACCATGATCGTGACAAGGACGGTCGCCCCTGCGAATGCCGCCCCGGGGGACCGGAAGCGGATTCGCAGGCCTGCAAGTCGAAGCGTAGAAAGTAGGCCTTACGCCCCCAGTGGACGCAGCATCTCACGGCTGATGATGTGCCGCTGGATCTCGCTCGTCCCGTCCCAGATGCGTTCGACTCGCGCGTCGCGCCAGAAGCGTTCGAGCGGCAGGTCGGTCATCAGGCCCATGCCGCCGTGGATGGCGATGGCCTCGTCGGTGACGCGGGCGAGCATCTCGGAGGCGTAGAGCTTGGCGCTCGCGATCTCGCGGTTGGCGGGCAGGCCCTCGTCCAGCCGCCACGCGGAGGCCAGCGTCAGCCAGTCGGCGGCGTCGATCTCCGTCACCATGTCGGCCAGCTTGAAGCCCACGCCCTGGAACTTGCCGATCTTCTGGCCGAACTGCTCGCGCTCGGCGGCATAGGCGAGGGCCATGTCGAAGACGCGCCGCGCCCGGCCCACCGCCATCGCCGCGACCGTGATGCGCGTGGCATACAGCCATTCGTTCATCACGGCAAAACCCCCGTCGATCGCGCCGAGCACGGCCCCGGCGGGCAGGCGGCAATCCTCGAAGCGCAGGATCATGTTCTTGTAGCCGCGATGCGAGACGCTCTCGTACCCGTCCGCGATCTCGAAGCCGGGATGCCCGCGATCCACGAGGAATGCGGTGATCCGCTTCTTCGGTCCCTTCGGCGTCTCGTCCACCCCGGTCGCGATGAAGCAGATGACGAAATCGGCATGGTCCGCGCCGGAGATGAAGTGCTTGGTGCCGTTGACGACCCAATCGTCGCCGTCGCGCTTCGCGAAGCATTTCATCCCGCGCACGTCCGACCCGGCATCCGGCTCCGTCATGGCCAGCGCATCCATCCGCTCGCCCCGGACGGCGGGAAGGAGATAGCGCTCGCGCTGCTCGCCCTCGCAGGCCATGAGGATATTCTGCGGCCGCCCGAAGAAATGCGTCAGCGCCATCGACCCGCGACCCAGCTCCCGCTCGACCAGCGCGAATTCCAGATGCGACAGCCCCGCACCGCCCACCTCCTCCGGAAAGTTGCAGGCGTAGAAGCCCAAGTCCTGCGTCCTCGCCTTGATGCGTTCGGTCAGGTCGGGGCGCACGGTGCCGGTGCGCTCCACCTCCGCCTCGTGGGGATAGATCTCCTCCTCGACGAAGCGGCGCACGGTCGCGACGATCATCTCCTGTTCCTCGGTCAGTCCGAACCGCATGGCATCCGCTCCCCTGTCGCCTCCGAGATACGTACCCGATACCGACCCTCCCGCAAGGCATAACTGCCCTACCTTACCGGCCCGGGCGGCCTATTTCCGCTGTCGAGGGTCATCGAAAAGGGGCGGGACATGAGCTTTCTGAGGCGTGCGGCGAGCCGGGTGGACGATTTTCTCGATGAGGCGCGGTCCCGGCTGCGCGCGCGGGACGGGCAGGACGAGCCGGTCGTCGCCGTACCCTATCGCGGCTTCGGCACGCTGGACGGGCGCATCTGGCTACGCGGATCGGTGGTCGAGGAGGAGACGCTCGAAAAGCCGCCCATCCGGGGCGGGCTGATCGAGGATCTGGCGATCACGCTGCAACGCTTCCTCGCCTCCGAGATCATGGACGCGACCGTAAGCGTGCGCTGCGGCGAGGCGGCGACCACCTGCACCACCGATTCGGACGGCTTCTTCTTCGCCGAGCTGACCGCCGGGACGCGCCCCGGCTGGCAGGAGGCGACCGTCGTGCTGGAGGATTTTCCGGGCCGGACGCAGGACGTGCGCCGGGCGGCGGGGGAGTTCCTCGTACCGCCGCCCGAGGCCCGCCTCGGCATCATCTCCGACATCGACGACACCGTGATCCGTACCGGCATAAATGCGCCCCTGCAGAACATCCGCACCGTAGTCGAGTCCGACCCCGAGGCGCGGGTCGCCTTTCCCGGCCTCGCCCCCCTCTACCGCGCGCTCCAGCGGGATGGCGAGCGGGAGGTGGTCAATCCCATCTTCTACGTCTCCTCCGGATCGTGGAAGCTCTACGACCTCATCGTCCGGTTCAAGGCGCTGAACGGCATCCCGCGCGGGCCGATGTTCATGGACGACTGGGGGCTGGACGAGACGCGCTGGTTCAAGTCCTCCCACGGCGCGCACAAGACCGCCACCATCGACCGCATCCTCGCCACCTATCCCGACCTGGACTTCATCCTCGTCGGCGACAGCGGCCAGCACGACGCGGAGATCTACGCGAAGGCGCTGGCGGATCACGGTTCGAGGATCAAGGGCATCTGGATCAGGGATGTGAGCGAGGAGGCCCGCGACGCGGAGGTGCGCGACGTGCTCGAAGCGGGGCGCGGGGCCGGGGTCTCGACCTTCGCCGAGACCGACCTGCGCGAGGCGGCGGCGGATGCGGCGGCGCGCGGCTGGATCACCGCGGACGACCTCGCCGCCGTTCGCGCGGAGATTGACACGGCCGCCAAAGAATAACTCTTACGGTAGAATATTTTTCTCCGTATGCATCCTTTTAACCGGGCTGCGGCATCATGCCTTCCGCGGTCGGGAAGAGGGGGCATCATGATCTTGGCATATAGCGGGAAGGCGGAACGCGCCGATCCCGCTTCGGGGCTGGGCAGGCGTGTCGGCGCGTTTCTCGCGCGGTCCGTCACGTTCCTGCCCCTGAACACGGATCGCGCGGCCCTGGTACGGGACCACCGCGCGCTCTCGCGGGGGCCGGGCCGGCTGAGCTTCGAGGAGTATCTCGACTATCGTCTGCACGACCGGAGTGCGTTTCCCGCCGAACGCGACCGCCATCGGTTTATATCCTTAGAGACCCAGGCCGACCTGTGCGCCCGGGTCTGCGGTCCCGATGCGGCGTCGGGAGATGCCTGGGCTATGGAGCGCCGCCTGCACGCCACCGACATCCCCACTCGGGCCAGCATCGCGGTCGTGAATGGCGACGGCGGGGATTTCGGCAATCTTCCGGTCCTCGACGATGCCGCGCTGCTCGACGATTTCCTGCGCACGCATGACGTTCCGCTCGTCGCCCGGCCCGCCGAGACGAGGCAGGAGGTGCCGTCCCTGCGCATCGCGGCGCTGGGCCACGGTCGGTACAACGTCTCCGGCCTGGGCGTCGTCTGCGTCCAGACGCTCTACTCCCGTCTTTGCGAGGACAACGGGCCGTGGCTGCTGCATCGCGCATCGGTGCCCCACCCCGACCTCGCCGCCTTCGCCGGGCCGCGCGGGGGCGAGGCGCGGCTGTCGGTGGCGGTCTTCGCCGCCGGGGAAACGGCGCACGTGCCGTCCTGCACGCTGTGCTTTCCCGAAAGCCTGCGCTCCCCCGATACGATCCTGGCCACCATCGACCCCGCGACCGGCATCGTTCAGCCCCTCGTCACGGGTCGCGGCATGGATCGAGTGACCTTCGACACCGTGCCCGGCGGCGCGCGGTGCATGGCGGGGGCCGCGCTGCCCTGCTGGAGCGATATCATGGCCCTCGTCCGGCGCACCCCCGCCGCGCTCGCGCCGATGCGGTGGTACAGCCTCGACATCGCCCTGACGGCGCGGGGACCGATCGTCCTGACCGTCGCCCCCGGCGCACCCGCCGCCCTGCATCAGCACGCGGGCGGGCGCGGGTTCCTGAGCGACGCGGTGCTCGATCTGCTCGACGCCTGCGGCGCGAGGGTCACCCTGCCGCGCGACAGGCGCGTCAGCCTTCCTCGCGCGCGGCCTCAGCCACTTCGGCCAGCCGGTCGGCGGGGATGAAGCCGCGGATCACCTCGTCGCCGACGACGAAGGCGGGGGTGCCGTTGATCTTGAGGGTCCGGGCCAGCTCGTAGGTGCTGTTAATCTGCTCGCGCACCGTGTCGCTGTTCATCTCCTCGCGCAGGGCGTCCAGATCGAGACCGACCTCCTCGGCGGCGGCCATGACCGTCTGCTCGTTGTGGGAGCCGCGATGGGTCATCAGCGCGTCGTTGAAGACCGGATAGAGGGCACCGTCCTGCTGCGCGCGGGAGGCGAGCGCGGCGCGGGCGGCGAGGATCGAGCCTTCGCCCAGAATGGGCAGCTCCTTGATGACGAGGCGGACGTTGCCGTCGGCCTCCATGAACTTCTCGACCTCGGTATGCGCGCGCTTGCAGTAGCCACAGTTGTAGTCCGCGAACTCCACCACCGTCAGGTCGCCCTCCGGATTGCCCCGGATCAGCGAGAACCCGTCCTCGAACAGGGCATCGGCATTGGCCGAGATCAGCTCGCCGTCGGCGGCGGCGGCGGCGGCCTGCTGCTGCTGCTCGTAGACGTTGATCGCCTCGACGATGACGCCCGGATTCGACAGGAGGTACGACCGGATCGCCTCGCCCGACGGGGCCGCCGCGGTCGCGCCGGGATTGGCCCCCATGTAGGAGGCGACGGCGGTGTCCACGGTCCCGGGGTTCCGCACCAGGTAGTCGGTGAAGGCGGCGTGCACGACGCCCGCCTCCACGTCGATGCGCTTGTTCGTGGTCGTGTAGAGGGTGAACCCGCTGACCGCGAGCGCGACGGCCCCGAGGGCCATTCCGATTGTTCCGTTCATCCCGGTTCCTTTCGCGACATCAGGTGTGTCTATGGCGGCAAGTGCGCGGCTTGCGACTAAAAAAGCGTTGCTCTCTCGTGAAGTTTACCGATCCAGCGCCTTGCGACGGTCGATCTCGGCGAGGATATCGCCTGCGCGCAGCCAGGCGGGCGAGCCGGTGGGGGCCATGTCCTGCACCCGGCCGGCATGGCGCGCGGCGACCTCCTCGCCGCCGATCAGGATCTGGTGCTCGGCGGCGGCGAGGGCCGCGCCCGTCTCGTTGCCCAGCCGCCGCTCGGCCCGGGCCAGCCAGCGCCAGGCGGAGGCGTTGTAGCGGTCGCGGCGCACGGCTTCGGTCAGGACGGCGCGCGCCTCCGTCGTCGCGGCGGGCTGCTCCAGCGCCATGAGCGCCTTGCCCAGCGCCCCGAGGATCAGCGGCTCGCCCGGCGCGAGGGTGGCGGCCTGGCGATAGGCCGGGACGGCCTGCGCCGCCGCGCCGCCCTCGAAGAGGATCTGCCCTTTCAGCTCGTGATAGTACGCGTCCCCCGGCCGCGCCGCGATCAGCCGGTCGACGGTGCGCAGGGCCGCCTGCGGATCGGGCGTGCGGTGATAGGCGACCGCGCGGGCGAGGAGGGCGGCTTCGGAGCCGTCCTCGGGCACCTCGCGCAGCGTTCGCGCCGGCGCGACGAGGAAGCCGCGCAGCTTGGCGCGCATCCGGTCGTACCAGTAGCGCGTCCCGGAATCGACCGCCCGCCCGAGCGTCGGCGAGTTGACGACCCGCCGCTCCAGATCGCGGATGCGCTCGCTGGAGAGGGGGTGCGACATGGTGTAGGGGTTGCGGCCCGCCACCGTGACCAGCTCGCGCGCCTGAAGCCTCCGGAGCGTCTCGACCATGCCGGTCGGGTCGACGCCGGCGCGTTCCAGATATGTGATGGCGGCCTGGTCGGCGGCGCTTTCCTGCCCGCGCGTGTAGCGCAGGAACCCGCGCTGGGCGACGGTCTGCCCGCCCGCGACGATGGCCGCGCCCGCCTGGCCCGCCCCGGCGGCGATGGCCGCGATGCCGAGGACGGTCGAGAGCACGGCGGCCCCCTGCGAGGCCGTGGCCGCCGGGCCGAAGCGCACCCCGTGCCCGCCCGCGATATGCCCCGTCTCGTGCGCGATGACGCCGAGCAACTCGCCCGGATCGTCCATCGCGATCAGCAGGCCCGTGTGGAAGGCCATGTTGCGCCCCACCACGAAGGCATTGAGCGAGCGATCCTGGACGATGAAGATCTCGACGCTGCCGGCGGGCAGGCCCGCCGCCTGGAAGATCGGCGCGCTCATCCGCTCCAGCGTATCCTCGATCTCCGCGTCGCGGATGGTGGTGATGTCGCGCGCGTGGGCCGTCTGGCCGGCGCTCGATACCGCCAGCGCCAGAAGCGCGGTGCGAAGGACGGAAAAGGGGCGCATGGGCAGGTCTCCGGTCGCGGTACGACGTTCCTAGCATCCATCCTCAAAGGATGGCAAAGTTATGGAAGGCCCGGCATTCCGTCAGTTCGACGTCGCGGGTGGACTTTCTGTACCGCCGTCATGCTCGCACTCGTTGCGACCATCCATTTCTCCGCCGGGCATGATGTACGATTTGAGGCATGGACCCTCGGAACAGGTCCGAGGGTGACGATGCGTCGAGCATGCCCAAACCGGCCCATATCCTCCGCGGAACCGGCCGAACCCGGCATCACGCCGGTCGCCGCCCGTGCCGGTGCAGGGCGAAGAGCAGGATGCCGATCATCGTGCCGTTCAGCAGGTGCCACAGGAAATGCGTCCCCAGCGGCAGGCCGGGACAGACGGCCATGTCGACGCTGCGCGCGGTGAGCGAGAGGGCGAAGACGCCTGTCGCCACCGCCACGGGCCGCGCCGCCCGCTTTCCCTGTACCGCCAGCACCAGCGCCGAGCCGCCGAGCAGGGCGAGCGCCGGGAAGTAGCCCTCCGACCCGTTCACCGTCCCCCCGGCCATCCACACGCCGACGTTGCGCGCGAAGAGCGATGCGCCGAACGCCGCCATCGTCCCGACGATGGCCCAGGGCCAGCGCAGGCCGAACAGGCGGTTCATGGCCGCGTAGAGGAAGCCGACGATGAAGAGCAGGATCGGGATGACGTCCGCCAGCCCGGCCCACCGTTCCGCGACGGTGTGGAACAGGAACGAGCCGACCCCGATGCAGAAGGCGATGACGCAGAGCACCGTCAGCAGCGCATCGCGCTCACCCGCCCGCCGCATCGCGAGGAGCGGCAGGATGGCCGCGACGACGAAGGCGAGGTTCGAGAGCGCGTTCACCGGCTCGGACCAGAAATCCGGCCCGGTCCGCTCGCAGTAGATGTCGACGGCGGCTGTCCAGTCCATCGGCGCTCAGCCGACGAGGGAGATGTTGCCGTCGGCGGTCGCGATCTCGGCCATGAAGCCGGCGGTGACGCTGCCATCCTCGACCTTGATGAAATCGTCCGCGTCGAGGCTCTCCAGCGCCTTGACGACGCCCGTCTTCTCGCTGCGCCTGGCCTTGAGCCGGGTGAGGCGCAGACCCTGATCCTCCAGCTTCGAGGCGGGATGCGCCGTCTGCCACTGGATGACGAGGGGGATGTGCCCCTGATGGATCAGCGCCCCGTCCTCCCGGATCGCCACCTTCCACGCGAAATCGCCGCGCGTGAGGCTGTGGATGGTGCCGAGGTTGACCGGGCAGTCCTTTACGGCCTTCTCGATATCGTCCACCCGGATGGCCCAGTTCAGGAGGCGTGGGCCGCTGGCGAGGCTGTCCTGGATATCGGGATCGTCCAACGCGAACCAGCGCGGGCGGCCCGGATCGGTGCCGTCCGGGTCGATGGCGATGAGTTCGAGGAACGCCCCCGGCCCGAGGCTCCAGATCTTGTTGTGCGTGCCCATGGTCGCGTGTTCGCCGCCCCCCAGGGGCGGCACGCCGAGCATGTCCTCCAGCCACGCGGACCCGGAGGCGAGATCCTTCGCGCCCACCACGATATGATCGAGTTCCGTTGCCATCCTAGCGCCCTCCGCTGACATCGACGGTTGCCCCTGTTACATAGGATGCTTTGTCGGACAGCAACCAGATAATCGCCTGTGCCACCTCCTCCGCCGTGCCCGCCCGGCCGATAGGGGTGGCGCCGCCCAGACGGTCGGCGCGGTCGGGCTGGCCGCCGCTGGCGTGGATATCGGTCGCGATGAGTCCCGGGCGCACCGCGTTCACGCGGATGCCGCGCGGGGCCAGTTCGTTCGACAGGCCCGTCGTCATCGTGTCCATCGCGCCCTTCGATCCGGCGTAGTCGACGTATTCCCCCGCGCTGCCCAGCCGCGCCGCCGCCGAGGAGACGTTGACGATGGACCCCCGCGTCATCCGCCGCGCCGCCTCTCGCGCGACGATGTACGCGCCGAGGACGTTCGTCTCGAACACCCCGCGCATCCGCTCGACGCTCATTTCCGCGACGGTGGATTTCGGCGCGACGATGCCCGCGTTGTTCACCACGCCGTCGAGGCCGCCGAATGTCTCCACGGTCCGCTCGAACAGCGCCGCGACCGCCGCCTCGTCGCGCACGTCGCCCTGCATGGCGAAGGCGTCGCCCCCGGCCTCCTTCACCCGCGCGACCGTCTCCGCTGCCGCCGCGCCGTCGCGCGCGTAGTTCACCGCGACGGCCCAGCCCTCGGCCCCGCAAAGGAGGGCGGTGGCCCGGCCGATGCCGCGGCTCGCGCCCGTGATGAGGATCGTCTTCGTCATGCACCCCCCCGCGGCACCGCCGCATCCTCCAGAAACAGCTTCGCCCGCCGCCGCCCCTGCCACTCGTCGGCCTGGATGCGCCCGGCCACGTCGAGCGTGCGGCCCTTGCCCGCCATCAGCGCGGGGCCGAGATCGGTCTCGAAGGCGCGGAAGGCGATGGCGTCGAGCCAGGCGGTTCCGTCCGTCACCGAGCAGGCGAAATGCCCCGTCCCCACCTCGCGCATCCGGTCGAGCCGCACGCCGGGGAACACGAAGCGCGGGGCGGGGGCACCGGCCCCGAACGGTCCCGCCTGCTCCAGCATCTCGCACAGATCGAGCGTCGCCCCGCGCGGGGCGAGCGCGCCGTCGAGCGTCAGCGTGCGCGGGCCGATGCGGTCCGCGCCCTGCTTGCACAGGGCCGCGTCGATCCAGTCCATCGCCTCGGGCAAGCTGTCCCGCGCGACGGTCAGCCCCGCCGCCATCCTGTGCCCGCCGCCCTTGAGCAGCAGGCCGGCCCCGCTCGCGTCGTGGATCACCCGGCCGAGGTCGATGCCCGAGACGGATCGGCCCGACCCCTTGCCCAGGCCCGCCTCGTCGAAGCCGATGACGATGGCGGGGCGGTTGTAGCGTTCCTTCAGGCGGCTCGCGACGATGCCGACGACGCCGGGATGCCAGCCCTCGTCCGCCGCCCAGACGAGGCCGCCTGCCGTATCGCGCGTCTCCACCTGCTCGATGGCCGCGTCGAGGACCATGGCCTCGATCTCGCGCCGCTCGCGGTTGCAGGCGTCGAGCCGCGCGGCCAGCTCCGCCGCGACCTTGTCGTCGTCGGTGGCCAGCAGGCGCGCGCCCATATCCGCCTCGCCGATCCGCCCGCCCGCATTGACGCGCGGGCCGAGGAGAAAGCCGAGGTGAAAGGGCGTCGGGGCCGAATCCATCCCGGACACGTCGGCCAGCGCCCGCAGCCCGGCATTGCGCCGCTGGCGCATGACGTGCAGCCCCTGCCGCACGAAGGCGCGGTTGAGACCCGTCAGCGGGGCGACGTCGGCGACGGTGGCCAGCGCCACGAGGTCGAGCCATTGCCGCAGGTCCGGCTCGCGCCCCTTGCCGCCCCTGCGCAGCACCCGGTTCGTCGCCGCCAGCAGCAGGAAGGCGACCCCGGCGGCGCAGAGCTGGCCGAGGCCCGATTCGTCGTCATGGCGGTTCGGGTTCACGACCGCCGTGCAGTCGGGCAGGGTCTCGCCCGCGATATGATGGTCCGCGACGATGACATCCGCCCCCGCGCCCCGCGCCGCCGCGATGGGTCCATGGCTCAGGGTGCCGCAATCGAGGCACAGGATGAGGGGGCAGTCCCGGGCCAGCGCCACCATCGCCGGATCGTTCGGGCCGTAGCCCTCGTCGATGCGGTCGGGGATGTGCACTCGCGCCTCGACCCCCAGCGCGCGCAGCCACCGCTGCACCAGCGCGACCGACGCCCCGCCGTCCACGTCGTAGTCGCCGAACAGGCCCACCCGCTCGCCCGCCGCCACCGCCCGGGCCAGCCGTTCGGCGGCAGTGTCCATGTCGGCGAGCGTGGAGGGGTCGGGCATCATGTCCCGCAGGGTCGGGCTGAGATAGCCCTTCGCCTCGTCGATCCCGACGCCCCGGATGGCGAGCACCCGGCCCACGATCTCGGGGATGCCGTGCCGCTGGGCGATGGCCAGCCCGGCCCGCTCGGCGCCCGCATCGGGCATCCGCCAGCGGCGTCCCGTCAGGGAGGGGGCGGTCTCGGTTTCAGTGATGGCCGTCATCGGCCCCGTGGTGATGGCCGTGCGTCATCCCGGCCACCGGCTTGCCGTCGATGACCAGCCTGCCTTCCCAGAACCGCCCGACCAGCAGGCCGATGATGAACGCGCCGAGGATCGCGAGAAGAAACCAGAAGAAGCCCAGCAGGGTCATGGCGGTCAGTCCTTGATCGGATTGCGGTAGATGAGGCGGCGCAGCGAGCCGGTGCGCGAGCGCATGAGCACCGTCTCGGTCTCGACATAGCCTCCCACGCGGCGCAGGCCCCGCACGATGGAGCCGTCCGTTACGCCCGTCGCCGCGAAGATCACGTCGCCCTGCACCATGTCGTCGCGGGTGTAGATGCGGTCGAAATCGTCGATGCCCGCCTTGTCGCCCCGGGCGCGCTCGTCGTCGTTGCGGAAGAGCAGACGGCCCTGGATCTGTCCGCCCATGCACTTGAGCGCCGAGGCGGCCAGCACCCCCTCCGGCGCGCCGCCCTGGCCCATGTAGAGGTCGATGCCGGTCGTCTCCGGCTCGGCGCAGTGGATGACGGCGGCCACGTCGCCGTCGGTGATGAGCCGGATGGCCGCGCCCGTCTCGCGCAGCTCCATCAGCATGTCGTTGTGGCGCGGGCGCTCCAGCATGCAGACGGTGATGTCCGACGGCTTGCAGCCCTTGGCCTTGGCCAGCGCCTCGACGCGCTGGGTCGGGGTCATGTCGAGGGTGACGGTGCCGGGGGCGAAGCCCGGCCCGATGGCGACCTTGTCCATGTAGACGTCGGGCGCGTGCAGCATCGACCCGCGCGCGCCCATCGAGATGACGGCCAGGGCGTTGGGCATGGCCTTGGCGGTGAGGGTCGTGCCTTCCAGCGGATCGAGGGCGATGTCCACTTCCGGCGCGTCGTTCGCGCCCGTGCCGACCTCCTCGCCGATATAGAGCATGGGCGCCTCGTCGCGCTCGCCCTCGCCGATGACGACGACGCCCGCGATGTCGAGCAGGTTGAGCTGCGTTCGCATGGCGTCGACGGCGGCCTGGTCGGCGGCCTTCTCGTCGCCGCGCCCGATCAGCTTGGCCGAGGCGATGGCCGCGGCCTCGGACACCCGGGCGAGGCCCAGCGAGAGCATCCGGTCCTTGAACTCGTATTCCGGCGTGTATTCGGTCATGGAGCTTTCGTCCCGCTGCTGTGTGTTGCGACGTGTCGTCGCTTCATCGGCCAAAACGCCCGCCGTTGCAACGTCAGCTTTCGACGATGCGCATGGAGACGGGGGATGCGGTGCAGACGTCGAGCGCGGCGATGCGCTCCTTCGCCGCCTCGATCTCCGCCAGGTCGCAGGCATGGGTGACGATGGTGACGGGGGCCGCCCCGTCCGCGTGGTCGTGCTGGCGCATCCGGTGGATCGAGATGCCGGACCGGCCCAGGGCGGCGGCCACCTCGGCCAGCGTGCCGGGGCGATCCTCCAGCATCACCCGCAGGTAGAACGCCCCCCGGTCCGCATCGTTCGCGCCGTCGTCGGCCGGGGTCAGCGCGGCCGCCGCGACGCCGAAGGTCGGCGGCGTGTTGCCCCGGGCCACGTCGACGATATCCGCCAGCACCGCGCTGGCGGTCGGCCCGCCCCCCGCGCCGGGGCCGGTCAGGATCGTCGCTCCGACCGCGTCGCCCTCCAGCATCACCGCGTTGGTGACGCCCGCGATCTTGCCCAGGGGCGATTCGGCGGGGGTGAGGCAGGGGCGCAGGCGCTGGGACACGCCCGCCGCCCCGCGCTCGGCCACGCCCAGCAGGCGGATGACGTAGCCCATGTCCCGCGCGGCGACGATATCCTCCGCCGCCACGCTCTCGATCCCCTCGATCCGCACGCCGTCGAAGTCAATGCGCCGCCCGAAGGCGATGGCGGCCATGATGGCGAGCTTGTGCGCGGCGTCGAAGCCGCCCACATCCGCCGTCGGGTCCGCCTCGGCATAGCCCAGCCGCTGCGCCTCGGCCAGCACGTCGCCGAAGGCCGCGCCCGTCCCGGCCATCTCGGTCAGGATGTAGTTGCAGGTACCGTTCAGGATGCCGCTCACCCGCGTCACCCCGTTCCCGGCCAACCCCTCGCGCAGGGCCTTGACCGCCGGGATGCCCCCCGCGACCGCCGCCTCGTAGTGCAGCGACGCGCCCGGCGTGCGCTCGGCCAGCTCGGCCAGGGCCGCGCCGTGATGGGCGAGGAGGGCCTTGTTGGCGGTCACGACGGGCTTGCCGGCGGCCAGCGCCGCCTCGACCGACGCCTTCGCCACCCCGTCGGCCCCGCCCATCAATTCGACGTAGAGGTCGACGCCTTCGTCCGACGCCATAGCGATGGGATCGTCGAACCAGCGCAGGGAGGCCATGTCGACGCCCCGGTCCTTCGTCCGGTCCCGCGCGACGACCGCATCGACCCGCAAGGCCCGCCCCGCCCGCGCCGCGATGCGCGCGTTCTCGCCCGTCAGATACCCCAGCGTCGCCGCCCCCACGGTTCCGAGGCCCGCGATGCCGATGCGGAGGGGGGTGTCGGTCATGGGGTGGTCTCCTCTTGGGCGGTACGGTTCTGCCAGTCGTGATAAGTCGTGGATGCCTCGCCGACCACCTTCCATTCGGTCCGACCGTTCGAATTGCGGTCAAGAATAACGGCAGCGGCGGCGGATGGGCTGCGAAACGGGAAAGACTGCGTGAATGTGTAACGGTCTTCGCGGGTATCGGCTTTCAGGACGCCGTTCTCAACCAATTCTTCCTTCAGCGCGCCGTAGCTGCTGTTTACGAAAGCGGTGTTGCGCAGGGTTTCCGTTCCCTCCAACACGACGAACTCCCCATTCTCCTCAATCGCGCGTGCCATGATGCCGGATTTGTGGCGAATCTCGAACTCCGCTCGGATGGGGGCCTGAGAGACGGGCGGGGCTGACTTCGGCAATGGCTTGAGCAGATCGAGACCGACGACGGGAAGCACGACCTTGATGTTCGCGAGAAACGCTTCCATGTTCGCGCGATCGGCTTCGGGCAAGCGCATCGCTTCGGCTGGGGGCTGCTGGGCATTGTCGAGAGTCACGCGCCGAGCCTCCTCGACCATCTCCATCATCCGCGCTTCCAGGTAACGGACGTGCCCTTTCGTCAAGGCATCGTCCGACGTGGTAATGGCGACGGCGATCTCCCAGAATTCGCGCTCCTTGGCGCTGCGTTCGATGCGGCGGCGGACGATATCGGCTTCTCCGACATAGACGCGCATCCTGAGGGGATTATCCGGGTCCGCGCCGTGTAGAAGATAGATCCCCGTCCGATCCGTCTCCGGTCGGGACAGGAGTTTCGCGAAGGTCGGTTGGCGCGATACGAGGACGGAGCCGGTCCAGCCGTGCAGCGTGGCGACGACCAGACCGTTGGGCGTGCCGTCCACGAGAAAGAGCTGGATCGTACGCCCCATCTTGTCGCCGTCGCTCACTCCGCCGCCTCCGCCGAACCCTCGTACCGCGCAACCACGGCCTCGGCGTCG
>JAHDDY010000247.1 GCA_020629115.1 Paracoccaceae bacterium
CGCCGGTCAGGACCGCCGTGACCTCGTTCGTCCGCCACGATCGGTTGCCGTCGGCGTCGCGGGCCTTCACGTACATCGGGATGGTGCCCGCAGCGAGGCCCTCGACGGTCACCGACGGCGTCGTGGAGGTCGCGATCACCTCGCCGGTGTCGGCGCGGTACACCTCGTACAGGGTCACGCCGACGTTGTCGGTCGAACCACGCCAGGCGAGATCGACCGTCGAGTCGGTCGGGTTCGACGCGATCAGGCGGCTCGGCGTCGAGGGTCGTTCGGCGTCCAGTCGGGCGGGGTCACAGATCTTGGTCAGGTTGCGTTGCGGTTTGCCGTTCGTGGCGGTGATGCCGCCGCCGACCCAGACGCAGCCGTTGTCGGCGACGTGCAGGGCCCACGGCCCGGCCCGGCCGGAGAAGTCGGGCGTGAACGTCGGGATGTGGGCACCGGTCCCGCCGTCGTAGGCGATGACCCAGTCGATCTCGACCTGCACACCCACGGGGGCCGGGCCGCCGCCGCGCCAGATGCCGTTGACGCCGCCGTCGTTCCGGCTCCACTGGAAGTTGAAGCAGTGACAACTGGCGTAGACCCGTCCGGTCGATGCGTCGTACTCGACGGCCTGGAAGTCGCCGCCACGCGGGTTGGTGAAGTGGTGCCACTGGAGGGCCATGTCGGACTCCCGATAGGCGTTGAGCACGTGCTGGCTGCCGCCGAGGAACACGAGGCCCTGCGGCGTCGTCTCCACGGCCTGGGTCCACTCGGCGTAGTCGTGGTTGAGCTCATAGCGCCAGGTTCCGCTGATGTCGCCGTTGGTGGTGACCCGCGCCGCGTGTCGGGTGCCGACCTGGAGACCGACCGAGGTGAACGATCCGACGACGTAGACGTCGCCGGTCGTCTTCGACGCCGCGATGTCCCACACCCCGCCGCCCTGGATCAGCGGGTCGAACCGGGTGTCGATCGCACCGCTCGATGCGGAGACCCTGCCGGCCCGGGCGATCGGCTGGCGTGCGCCGTCGAGGCCGAGATGTGTGAAGTTCCCACCGACGTAGAGGTCGTCGCCTTCGAGGTCGAGTGCCCGGACCACGGCGGGGCTTCCACCGGAGATCCGGGTCCGCCACGTCCAGTCGATGCGTCCGGTCTCGGGATCGAGCGCGGCGAGCCCCTTGACGTTGTTCCCGTCGATCCGTTCGAACTCGCCTCCGACGAAGAGACGTGAGCCGTCGGCCGAAGCCTGCAGGGCATAGACGGGCCCGTCGAGCGCCGGCCGCCAGTCGTCGATCCAGACGCCGGTCGCGGCGTCGAAGGCGGCGAGGAACGCGTGCTCGAATCGGCGGTCCTCGTGGGCGACCTGGGTGAACTTGCCGCCGACGTACACGATGTCGTCGATCTGTTCGATCGCCCAGACCTCGGACAGGATGCGATCGGTGGTCGTTCCGGTGGCGAGGCCGTCCACCCCCCACCAGGTGCGCGGTCCGGGGTCGATCTCCGCCGCGGCGGGAAGACCCGACAGCAGGCTCAGGATCGCCGCCACGGCGAGCACGAGAGACAGGACGCGGCGACGTGACGGGCGCGAGGACATGCCGCGATGGACGGCACGAACGGCGAGCTCCTTGAGATCCGTGCCTTCGTGGTCCGCTGGTCAGCCCCGCA
>JAHDDY010000248.1 GCA_020629115.1 Paracoccaceae bacterium
TGGATGTATCCGTTTCGGTGAGGGGTCAGGATGCGTCTGCGGCGGAGAGGGTTTGTACGTCGTCTCCGGCGGCTTTGGGCACCACGCGGTAGATTGCGTTGACGAAACAGAAGACTGCGAAACCGAGGAGCCCCACGCACAGCGCGCCCACGAGGATCGTCCCGTAGGATTGCGATTGCAGCCAGTCGAACACGGCCCCGAGCCCGCCCGCGCCGGAGGTGTCGGACCGCAGGCCCGCCGCCATCAGAAGACCGCCGATGATGCAGACAATCGCGCCCTGCGCGGCGACGCCGAAGCGCAGCACCAGTTCGAAATCCCGTGTCACGGGGTTCGCGGCGAGGGCATCGCGGTAGGACCGTGTGTAGGCTTTGTGAAAATAATAGATGCCGGCGGCGAATGTGACGGCGCCCGCCACGGCCAGCACGGCCCGTCCCCCCGGTGATGCGAGGATTGCGGACAGCACCGTTTGTGTGCCCGACCCGCCGGAGCCGGAGCCGGAGGCCACCGCCCCCAGCGACGAGGCCGCCAGAAATGCGATGCCAAGGTGCAAAAGCCCCGTCACCAGCATCCCGCCGCGGGCGATGATGCCTTTGGTGTCTGTGCCGTACGCCTCAAGATCCCAGATGCAATCAATCGTGCGCCAGAGGGCATAGGACACCAGACCGGCCACGATCAGCCCGATCAGGATGCTGCCCCAGCCGCCGCTGAGTTGGTCGAACGCTTCCCCTGTGCTTTGGGCCTCACCCCCTTGCGCGACGGACCACAGGGACAGCCCCGCCACCGCCAGATAGACCAGCCCGCGTCCGGCGTATCCCGATCGCATGATCGGAATGGCCCATTTGAAACTGTCGGGATCAACTTTTGACAGGATTTTGCCGCGGGTTGAGGAGGGATCGACCCTGAGGGCGGACAGATCGGGCATGGGATGCTCCTGTGCTATGCCGTCTTCAACGTTTCGATCGCCACGGGGGTTCCGGCGCGGGAGGGGGGGCACGAAAAAGGCCGCCCCGATTGCGCGGGGCGGCCCATGGTCAGGTGAAGGCGCTGCTTAGTTCAGGTCGGCTTCGTAAGCGGCGTTCATGTCGGCCTCGACCTCGTCCACGGCGGCGATCAGCGCGTCGAGGATCTGGTCACCCCCGTCCACGTTCTGGCGGAACCAGTCCTGCACGGGGGCAGCGGCTTCGGCGAACATGGCTTTTTCTTCGGGGGTGGGGACGTAAAGTTCACCGCCACCGGCGACGAAATCCTCATAGGCCTGGATGGATTTACGCTTGGGGCTGGCGAAGGTGGCCTGCTGCAGGGCGTAGAAACCATCGACGATGACGCGGCGGTTGGCCTCGTCCATGCCGAGGAAGGTTTCGTTGTTCATCCACCACAGCGCACCCATGTAGGCGTGGCCGTCGAGTGTGACGTACTGCAGGCCCGCATCGGGGAATTTCATGCCCATGATGTCGGTGATGCCGTTCTTGGACCCGTCCACAACACCGGTCTGGAAGGATGTGAACAGTTCAGGCCACGGGATCGGCGTGGGGGAGGCACCAAGGGCGCGGACCAGTTCCTGCGGCAGGTCGGCCACAACCGTGCGGATTTTCAGGCCTTCCATGTCGGCAGGGGTCTGCACCGTGCGCTG
>JAHDDY010000094.1 GCA_020629115.1 Paracoccaceae bacterium
CCGACGTACAGCGCCTCGACCTACTCGCTGCCCACCGTCACGCCGGCCAGGTATCGCGGCGTGCTCCCGACGGTACCCTACACGGGCTATGGCACGGCGACCTACGGCACGACCTACGGATGCCGCTGCTGACCTGACGACGTGCCGCACCGTCCGTCCGGCGTCCTCCCCCCGGGGAGGGCGCCTTTTTGTCTCGCCCTCCCGTCCGGGGAGGTAATTTCGGATTTTCAGGTTGCCGAAACGGGTTCTTAGGGCCAGTTAGCACCCCAGACCCGACCCCTCGCCATCAGGAGCTTTCATGCCAGACGCACTGGATTTCGAGGCGATGCCCGACGCGCCGGATACGACCGTCTCCGTGAGGGAGGTCTTCGGCGTCGATACCGACATGCAGGTGCCCGCCTTCTCGGCTCCGAACCCCTACACGCCCGACCGCGACGACAGCTACAACTTCGACCCCGAGACGACCCGCGCCATCCTCGCGGGCTTCGCCCACAACCGCCGGGTGATGGTGCAGGGGTACCACGGGACCGGCAAGTCGACCCATATCGAGCAGGTCGCCTCGCGTCTCAACTGGCCCTGTACCCGCGTCAACCTCGACAGCCATATCAGCCGCATCGACCTGATCGGCAAGGACGCCATCGTCATCAAGGACGGCAAGCAGGTCACGGATTTCCGCGAGGGCGTGCTGCCCTGGGCGCTGCGCAATCCCGTCGCGCTGGTCTTCGACGAATACGACGCGGGCCGCCCCGACGTGATGTTCGTCATCCAGCGCGTGCTGGAGGTGGAGGGCAAGCTGACGCTCCTCGATCAGAACGAGGTCATCCGCCCCAACCCCGGCTTTCGCCTCTTCGCGACCGCCAACACGGTGGGCCTCGGCGATACGACGGGCCTCTACCACGGCACGCAGCAGATCAACCAAGGCCAGATGGACCGCTGGTCGATGGTCGTCACGCTCAACTACCTCAGCCACGCGGCCGAGACCGACATCGTCGCCTCCAAGGCCCCCGACGCCGATCGCACGATGCTCGAACGGATGGTGCAGGTGGCGAACCTCACCCGGCAGGGCTTCATGAACGGCGAGATCTCGACCGTCATGTCGCCGCGTACCGTCATCTCCTGGGCGCAGAACACGGCCATCTTCGTCGGCGACGTCGCCTTCGCCTTCCGCCTGACCTTCCTCAACAAGTGCGACGAGATGGAGCGCGCCACGGTGGCGGAATACTACCAGCGCTGCTTCGACGAGGAACTGCCCGAAAGCGCCGCGACGATCTCGCTGGGGTAGGAATCCCCGCTATCGGCGAAGCCGCTGCATGGGCATCCGGAAGCCTCGCAGGATAGCGCACTATTCGTCGAGGTCCCCGGTCTTCGCCGGGGACGGGTCGGGATACAGGGTAACCCCAACCCGTTGACGCCATTCCCCGCACGGCGTTTACTGCACTGCAGTATGGCATCGCATCACGGGGGGTTTACGGCATGATCGGCACGCGGGATATCGGACGGCGGAGCTTTCTGGGCGGCACGGCGGCGGCGGGGCTGGTCGCGCTGCATCCCTTCTCGGCCCGGGCGGCGGGCAACCAGGTGCATCTGCGCCTGATGGAGACGACGGACCTGCACGTCCACGTCTTCCCCTACGACTACTACGCCGACCGCCCGTCGGACACGGTGGGCCTGGCGCGCACCGCCTCCATCGTCGACGGCATCCGCGCCGAGGCGACCAACTCGCTGCTGGTCGACAACGGCGACTTCCTCCAGGGCAACCCGATGGGCGACTACATCGCCTACGAGCGCGGGATGAAGGAGGGCGACGTGCACCCCGTCATCGCGGCCATGAACGCGCTCGGCTTCGACGCCTCGACCCTGGGGAACCACGAGTTCAACTACGGTCTCGACTTCCTGATGAAATCCGTCGCCGGGGCCGATTTCCCCATCGTCTGCGCCAACGTCGCGACCGAGACGGGGGCGAACCCGCGCGCGGACAAGACGCTGCTGAAGCCCTACGTCATCCTGGAGCGCACGCTCACCGACGGCGCGGGCAGGGCGCACCCGATCAGGATCGGCCTCGTCGGCTTCGTTCCGCCCCAGATCATGAACTGGGACCGCAAGCACCTCGAAGGTAAGGTCGAAGCGCGCGACATCGTGAGGACCGCCGAGGCCTACGTGCCGGAGATGCGCGAGGCGGGGGCCGATATCGTCATCGCGCTCTCGCATTCGGGCATCGGCCCGGCGGCGTACACCGAGGGCATGGAGAACGCCTCCGTCCCGCTGGCCCGGGTGGACGGCATCGACGCGCTGATGACCGGGCACAGCCACCTCGTCTTCCCGGGCGAGAAATACGCGGATTTCGAGGGCCTCGACGCCGAGGCCGGCACGATCCACGGCAAGCCCGCCGTGATGGGCGGCTTCTGGGGGTCGCATCTGGGGGTGATCGACCTGATGCTGGAGGTGTCCGACAGCGGCGAATGGCAGGTCGCGACCACCCTATCGGAGGCCCGCCCCATCTACGAGCGGGGCGAGGGGCGGTCGAAGATCCCGCTGGTCGAGAGCGACGCGGCCATCCTCGACAGCGCGCGCGAGGCGCACGAGGAGACGCTCGCCTATGTCCGCCGCTCGGTCGGCAGGACGGATGCGCCGCTGCATTCCTACTTCGCCCTCGTCGCGGACGACCCGTCCGTGCAGATCGTCAGCCAGGCGCAGCTCTGGTACATCGGGCAGATGATGCGGGGCACCGAATGGGAGGGCCTGCCCATCCTCTCGGCGGCCGCGCCCTTCAAGGCCGGGGGCCGCGGCGGGCCGGAATACTATACGGACGTGCCGAAGGGCGACGTGGCCATCAAGAACGTCGCCGACCTCTACCTCTACCCCAACACCGTCCGCGCCGTCGAGATCACGGGCGCGCAGCTCAAGGACTGGCTGGAGCGCTCGGCGGGCATGTTCAACCGGATCACGCCCGGCGAGGCGGACCAGCCGCTCCTGAACCCGTCCTTCCCGTCCTACAATTTCGACGTGATCGACGGCGTGACCTACGAGATCGACCTGTCGCAGCCGTCGAAGTTCGACACGCAGGGCGAGCTGATCGACGCGGAGGCGAACCGCATCGCCGACCTGCGATTCGAGGGAAGGCCGGTCGATCCCGAGGCCCGCTTCGTGGTCGCGACCAACAACTACCGCGCGAGCGGGGGCGGCAGCTTCCCCGGCGCGATGGGCGATACGGTCATCTTCGAAGGCCCGGACACCAACCGCGACGTGATCGTCCGCTACATCGTCGAGCAGGGCACCATCAGCCCCGGCGCCGACAACAACTGGCGCTTCAAGGCCATGCCCGGCACGTCCGTCCTGTTCGAGACCGGCCCGCGGGCGAGCGAGCACCTGGCGGATGTCGACAGCCTCGCCATCGAGGAGGCGGGCGAGGGACCGGAAGGCTTCAGCCGGTACCGGATCACCCTGTAACACGCACGGTCGCGGACCCTGACCGTTTCGCTCGTCACTGCCGGGCCTGACCCGGCAATCCAGAATGTGCGGAAGTCAGGATGTTTCGGATGCAGACCGGGATGCTCGACCGTCGCGGGTCAGCGTTCCGGCTGTATGGAAAGGCTTCATAATTTCTGGGAGAGTGCGCGTCGAAGGGTTTTCCCCGAACCACGCCCGCGCTCAAGAAGCCCGAAGGTCGGTAGCGCAGAAAAAATGGTGCCCGGAGGCGGACTCGAACCACCGACACGCGGATTTTCAATCCGCTGCTCTACCAACTGAGCTATCCGGGCAACGAGTGGCTACGTAGCCGGGTTGGCGGTGCTTGTCCAGCCGAAAAAGCGCCGGGTCATGCGTCCGGGTCGTGGGGGTCGGGCAGGCGTTCGTCGGTGGGGATGGCGTAGGCGCCCGAGGCCCAGTTGCCGAGGTCGCGGTCGGCGCAGCGGCGCGAGCAGAAGGGGCGGTAGTCGTGCACCGTGTCGCGGTCGCAGATCGGGCAGCGCTTGCGGCGGGTCATTCGATATCCTCCGGATCGAGCGGGCGGGCGGGGCGGCGGCAGACGGTTTCGAGCAGGCCCGCCGGTCCCCAGCCGAGCACGCGGGCCTCGACGAGATAGCGCGAGGCCGCATCGCGGAAAGCGTCGGCAAGGCGGGCGCGGTCGTCCCCCTTCGGCGCGGCGGCGAAATCCACGAGGACCGGGCCGCCGAGATGCCGGAGCGACAGGAGGCGCGGGACCGTGCGCGCGGCGTCGAGATTGACGCGCACCGCCGCGCGCCCCCGCGCGGCATCGCCCGTATTGACGTCGACGGCCACGAGGGCCGGGGTCGGGTCGATGGAGACCCAGCCCTCGGCGAGGTCGTGGCGCGGGCCGCGCAGGGCCGTCAGGGCCGCGTCGAGGTCGAGCGCCTCGAACGGAGCGGGGTCGAGACGCAGGGAGGGGCCGTCCGGCAGCAGCGGCCGCGACGCGTCGTCCGCGACGATGGCGGCGGGCGGTCCCATCCGCCCGATCAGCCGCGCGACCGCATCGGGAGCGGGCGCGCGCAGGCCCGGCGCGGTATCGGCGGCGAGGCGGTCGTGGCGGGCGACGAGCGCGGCGGCCTCCTCCGCCAGCGTATCGGACGGCACGTCCAGCGCGCCGGTGCGGATGACGAAGCCGCCTTGGGGGGCGAAGGGGGCGAGGGCATCGCGCAGGCGCGCGCGGGCGTCCTCGTCGGCGATCTTGCGCGAGACGTTGATGCCGGGGCGGCGGGGGGTGAAGACCAGATGATCGCTCGCAAGCTCGACCGCAGGCGAGAGGCGCGCTGCCTTGCCCGGCTCGGCCGCCCGGCGCACCGACACGAGCAGCGAATCGCCCTCCGTCAGCCCCGTCGCGTCAGGAAGGAAACCGTTCTCCCCACCGCCGAGATCCGCGACCGCCGCGCCCAGCCCCGCGATGAGGCCGGTGATGCGGCAACGGTAGATCGCCCCGGGCAGGGGGCGGGTCTCGCCGAGACGGTCGATCTCCAGCGCCTCCAGCCGCCCCGCCCGCATCAGCGCGGCACGGCGCAGGGCCGGGCCGGTCTCGACGGCGAGGATCGGCTCCTTCACGCCGCCCCGGCGACATGAAGCAGGTTCGCCGTCTCGGCCAGCGGCAGGCCGACCACGTTGGAATACGAGCCGCCGATCCATGGGACGAAACGGGCGGCATACCCCTGTATCGCGTATCCCCCCGCCTTGCCCCGCCATTCGCCGGTCGCGAGATACGCGTCCGTTTCAGGATCGGCGAGGCGCTTGAAGCGGACCTGCGTCTCGACCGTTCGCGTCCACGCCCGGTCGTCGCTGCGCCGGATCAAGGTGATGCCCGTGGTGACGGTGTGGCGCCGCCCGGACAGCAGCGACAGGTGCCGCCGCGCCTCCGCCTCGTCATGCGGCTTGTCGAGGATGCGCCGTCCGACCGAGACGACGGTATCGGCGGCCAGGACCACGGCGTCCTCGCCCGCCGCCAGGGCGGACGCGGCGACGCGCGCCTTCTCCGCGCAGAGCCGCTCGGCATGGCGACGGGGCGGCTCGGCGGGCAGGGGGGTCTCGTCGATATCGGCGGGGAGGATGGCATCGGGATGGATGCCGATCTGCGCCAGAAGCTCGCGGCGGCGCGGCGAGGCGCTGGCGAGGATCAGGCGCACGGGTGCGGGCCGCAGGGCTTACTTGAAGCGATAGGTGATGCGACCCTTGGTCAGGTCGTAGGGCGTCATCTCGACCTGCACCTTGTCGCCCGCCAGCACGCGGATGCGGTTCTTGCGCATCTTGCCGGCGGTATGGGCGATGATCTCGTGCCCGTTTTCCAGTTCGACGCGGAACGTCGCATTGGGCAGCAGTTCCGTGACCGTGCCCGGCATCTCGATTACTTCTTCCTTCGCCATCCCTCATCCTGTTCTGGCCTCGGCGGGATGTTCCGCCGACGCCTAGATGGCCGCGACGGGGGCAAAAAGCAACCCTGTGCCGGGATTTTGGCCGCGCGTGGGCGACGCGCTCGAAATGCCGCCCCGGCGTGCCATATCGGAACCCGTCACCGCTGCACCCCGAGGGAGGCCCGCCCGATGAGACGATTGCTGCTCGCCTTGCCGTTCCTGCTCGCCGCCTGCGGCGGTGGGACGGTCTATCGCGATATCACCGTACCCATCCCCACGGCGATGCAGGTGGACCTCTCCCGCTATCAGGGGCTGTGGTACGAGATCGCGCGCTTTCCCGTCTCCTTCGAGGAGGGCTGCGTCGGCGTGACGGCGGAGTACACGCTCCTGCCGGACGACACCGTGCGCGTGGTCAATACCTGCCGTCAGGGCAACCTCTCGGCCCCGCCGCGGTCCTCCGAGGCGACGGCGGAAGCGGTCGATCCGAGCAATGCCAGGCTGAAGGTCGATTTCGTGCCCTTCATCCCGTTCACCGCCGGGGACTACTGGATCCTCGACATCGACGAGGGGTACCGCACGGTCGTCGTCGGCAACCCGGACGGGACGTCGGGCTGGATTCTCGCCCGCGAGCCGCGGATTTCGCAGGCGAGGCTCCAGCGCGGCTACGACGTGCTGACGAAGGCGGGCTACGACGTCTCCCGGATGATCCTGACGCCGCAGCCGGAAGGCTGACGGCGGTCTCAGCCGGACCCGGACGCCGCCTCGCCCTCCGCGTCGTTCGCGGCCTCGCCCATGGCGGCGGGCGTCACGTCGGCGGCATCGGTGCGCCCTTCGCGCAGCCTCGGCGCCGGGGCCTGCCACGCCTTCACGTGCTGCACGACCCGTTCGTAGAAGTCCGGGACAGCCTCCTCCAGATCCTTGATGAAGTTGCGCGACTGCGCGAAGCGCCCGCCCATCTCGCGCACCATGCAGATATCGAAGGCGACGACGGGCTTGGCGCGTCCGTCCTCCGCGATGGCGGGGTCCTTCCGCAATTCCGCGAGGGGATGCTGCGTATGCGTGCCGCGTCCCGGCCAGTGCAGGCGGACGTGGATGGCCTCGGCGAGTGCGTCCTCGACCTTGAGCTGGCGCAGCAGCCAGTTGAGCCGCGCCTTCGTGCTCTGCTTGTCGGCGGGGGCGCGCAGGCGGACCGACCCCGTGACCGTCCGCTTGTCGAGATCGACGCGGATGTCGAGCGGGGCGGCGGCATCGGGGATGGCGAGCGTGGTCGAGAGGCACCGTTCGTCCGCGAGCGCCGCGGCATCCGCCTTCACCCGCGCCGCGTTGTCCCGCGTCAGCGCCCGGGGAAGGCGGGTGACGACCTCCACGCCGATCTGCCGGCTGAGGATGAGACCCAGGTCGCGGACTTCCTGGTGCCATGCGCCGATCACCTCCAGCGTCTCCGGGGCGTTCGCCCGGATGGGCGCGCCGGTGCGCACGGCGGCGACCATGTCGCCCCACGCCTTCGGCATGGCGTCGAAGCCCTTCACCCCCGCGCTCGGATGCGCGAGGAAGCGGACCAGTTCGCGCAGGATGTAGTGCTGATCCGCATCCTCCACGTCGTCGTTGGAGAGCAGCAGGTCCGCCTCGGTCAGGGCGTACATCCACGACCAGTGGAAGAGGTCGACCTTGTTGGTAAGGCTCGCCCTGACCGTGACGGGCGTATGGCGGGGCGAGGCGCAGAACTGGTTCGAGATCGAGATGACCGCGTCGATCCCGTTGGCCCTGGCGAGGGCGAGATAGCCCTCGATCTGCTCCGCGTTCAGCGGGTTGTTCCCGACCTTCGCCTCCACGAGGGCCATCCATGTCCGGGACCCGACGCTCAGCACGATCAGTCCGTCGGGCCGCAGCCTGGGGTCGTCGCCCTGCGTCCGGAAGCCGATCTCGGTGAAGCATTCGATGCGCGCCCGCGTCCCCACCCGCTGTCCGACCGACGCGAGCAGCGCATTGCCGTACTCGAACACGTTGGCGAGGCAGGAGAGGAAGACGGCGGCCGTGCGCCCTTCCTTCGAGGTGTCCGACAGGACGGAGAAGAGGCGAACCCTCTCCCCGCGGTCGAGGAAGTCGGGGCGGTCGGGCATGACAGGTACTCCTTACACGATACTGCCTTCGACCATAGGTGGTGTTCGGTGAAAAGCGCAACACGGCAAAGACGTCGGTCCCGATTTTCGCGCTTGATCGCTTCGGGTCTTGTGCCAAGGATGCGTCGATATCGGGCGACAGGGGGGGAACGCGGCATGGCGCGCACGAGGATCGCCGTTATCGGCGGAGGGGTCATCGGGGGAGGCTGGGCGGCGCGGTTCGCGCTGGCCGGGCATGACGTGGCGGTCTACGACCCCGACCCCGAGGCCGGGCGCAAGATCGGCGAGGTCTACGCGAATGCCGAGGCCGCGACCCGCCGCCTCTACGTCGCGCCCCTGCCGCCGCCGGGGACCATCCGCTTCGAAGGCAGCATCGCCGAGGCGGTGGCGGGCGCAGGCTGGGTGCAGGAAAGCGTGTCCGAGCGGCTCGATCTCAAGCATCGCGTCTATGCCGAAATCCAGGAGACGCTCGACCCGGAGGCGGTGATCGGCTCCTCCACGTCCGGCTTCAAGCCGTCCGAGTTGCAGCAGGGCGCGCGCGATCCGGGGCAGATCGTCGTCGCGCACCCGTTCAACCCGGTCTACCTCCTGCCCCTCGTCGAGATCGTGCCCGGACCGGACGGCGACCCGCGCGCGGTCGAATGGGCAAGGACGCTGCTCTCGGGCGTCGGGATGCACCCCCTCGTCGTGAGGCAGGAGATCGACGCCCATATCGCCGACCGCTTTCTCGAAGCTGTCTGGCGCGAGGCGCTGTGGCTGGTCAAGGACGGGGTGGCGACGACGGAGGAGATCGACGACGCCATCCGCTACGGCTTCGGGTTGCGCTGGGCGCAGATGGGCCTGTTCGAGACGTACCGCGTCGCGGGCGGCGAGGCGGGGATGCGGCATTTCATGGCCCAGTTCGGCCCGGCGCTGAAATGGCCGTGGACGAAGCTGATGGACGTGCCCGAGTTCGACGACGCGCTGGTCGACCTCATCGCCGGGCAGTCGGACGCGCAGTCGGGGCACCGTTCCATCCGCGAGCTGGAGCGCATCCGCGACGACAACCTCGTCGGCATCCTCCAGGCGCTGAAGGCGAAGCCCTGGGGCGCGGGGGAGACGGTGGCGGCCCACGAGAAGCGCCTGCGGGAGCTGTCCTTCGCCGGGGCGGAGGCCGCGCACGACCTCGCTAGGCCCCTGCCGCTGCACGGTGCGACCGTGCTGCCCGAGTGGGTGGACTACAACGGCCACATGACCGAATTCCGCTACCTCCACGTCTTCGGCGACGCGACGGACGCCTTCCTGACGTATATCGGCATGGACGCGGCCTACATGGCCGGGGGGCGCTCGATCTACACGGTCGAGACGCATCTGCGCCACGTCGCGGAGGTGCGCGAGGGCCGACCCCTGCACGTCACGACGCAGCTTCTGGGCCATGACGACAAGCGCGTCCGCATCGTCCACGTCATGCGCGAGGGGGAGGGCGGCGCGGTGCTGGCCACGGGCGAGCACATGCTCCTCAGCGTCGATACGAAGGCGGGGCGGGCCTGCCCCCTCGCCGCGCCGGTGACGGAGCGTCTGGCGGAGATCGCGGCGGGGCATTCCGCGCTCGCCGCGCCCGACTTTGCCGGGCGGGCCATCCGCTCTATCTGAGCGCGATACCGTCCGACCCCCAACCGTTTTCGAGGAGACGCGCCCTGTTCCGCGAACCCCTGTCCCGCATCGCCTTCTTCTTCGATTTCGACGGCGTGATCGCGCCTATGGCACCCCGCCCCGATCAGGTGTCGGTGCCCCCCCGGATGCGCGGGGCGCTGGAGCGGTTGATCGCGGGCACGGACGGAGCCGTCGCGCTCAATTCCGGGCGGACGCTGGAGGATCTGGACCGCTTCCTCGCCCCGCTGACCCTGCCCGCCGCCGGGACGCACGGCATCCAGCGCCGCGACGCGCGGGGAGCGGTGCAGCCCCTCGGCGACCATGGCGATGCGCTGGGCGCGGCACAGGCCCGGATGCGCGATTTCGCCGGGGCGCATGGCCTGTTGCTGGAGGAGAAGCGCGGCAGCAGCGCGCTGCACTACCGCGATTCCCCGGAGCGGGAGGCCGACGTGCGCGCGCTGGTGGACGGACTGGCGCGCGACGAGGCCCTGCGCGCGATCCACGGACACAAGGTCGCCGAACTCTCGCTCGCCGGGGTCGACAAGGGGTCGGCGGTCGATGCCTTCATGGCCGAGGCCCCCTTCGCGGGCCGCATCCCCGTCGCGCTGGGCGACGACACCACCGACGAGGACGCCTTCCGCGCCGCCCAGGCGCGGGGCGGCATCGGCATCCGGGTCGGCCCCGGCGAGACCGTCGCCCGCGCCCGCTTCGACACCATCGACGCTCTGCAGGACCACCTCGCCGCCTGCGCCGCCAGCGGCACGCTGACATTGGAGACGCCATGACCCTCGGCCTTATCGGAAACTGCGCCGTCGCGGGCCTCGTCGACGAGGCCGGGCGCATGGTCTGGCTCTGCCTGCCGCGCTTCGACGGCGATCCGGTATTCCACGGCCTGCTCGGCCACGGTCCCGACAACGCGCATGACGGCGCGTTCTCGGTCGAGCTGGAGGACCTCGCCAGCGTCGACCAGCGCTACGAGCCGAACACCGCCATCCTGACCACCGTGCTGCACGGCCCGTCCGGCTCGGTCGAGATCACCGATTTCGCGCCCCGGTTCGAGGCGCGGGGCCGCATGTTCCGGCCGCAGATGACCGCCCGGCGCATCCGCCCGCTCTCGGGCTGGCCGCGCGTCACCGTGCGCCTGCGCCCGCGCTTCGACTGGGCCGCCCGCGCGCCGCAGGTCTCGCGCGGGTCGAACCACGTGCGCTTCGCCGGGCCGGACCTGACCATCCGCCTGACCACCGACGCGCCCATCGACCTCGTGATGGACGAGCGGACCTTCAACCTCGACCGGCCCTACCATTTCATGCTCGGCCCGGACGAGACGGTAAGCGAGGCGCCGTCGGAACTGTTCGACGCCTTCCACCGCGACACGCTGCATTACTGGCGCAACTGGTCGCGCCGCCTCGCCGTGCCGTTCGAATGGCAGGATGCCGTGATCCGCGCGGCCATCGGGCTGAAGCTGTGCAGCTACGAGGCGACGGGGGCCATCGTCGCCGCCGTGACCACCTCCATTCCGGAGGCCCCGAACAGCGAGCGCAACTGGGACTACCGCTACTGCTGGGTGCGCGACGCCTTCTTCACCGTCCGCGCGCTGAACAGCCTCGCCGCGACGCGGACCATGGAGCGCTACTTCCAGTGGCTGATGAACGTGGTCGCGGACGCGAAAGGCTCGCATATCCAGCCGCTCCTCGGCCTGGGGCTGGAGAAGACGCTGACGGAGACCTTCGCGGACAGCCTCCAGGGCTATCGCGGCATGGGGCCGGTGCGGGTCGGCAACCAGGCGCACGAGCACTACCAGCACGACACCTACGGCAACATCATCCTCGCCGCCGCCCCGGCCTTCTTCGACAAGCGCCTGCTGATGGATGCCGACGAGCAGGCGTTCCGCATGCTCGAACCCCTCGGGGAGCAGGCCTGGGCGCTGCACGATCAGCCCGACGCCGGCATCTGGGAACTGCGCACCCGCGCGCGCATCCATACCTCCTCCTCGCTCATGTGCTGGGCCGCCTGCGACCGCCTCGCCAAGATCGCGCGGCACCTGCGCCTGAGCGACAGCGAGACGGTCTGGGGGTCGCGCGCCGCGAAGATCAGGGGCAAGATCCTCGAACACGCCTGGTCCGAGAAGCGCGGCGCCTTCGTCGAGAGCTTCGGCGGCGAGACGCTCGATGCCAGTGTCCTGCTGATGGCCGAGGTGGGCCTGATCGACCCCAGGGACCCGCGCTTCGTCGCCACGGTCGACGCGCTGTCATCGACCCTCGGGCGCGGGCCGTTCATGCTGCGCTACGAGGAGGCGGACGATTTCGGGGAGCCGGAGGTCGGCTTCAACGTCTGCGCCTTCTGGCGGGTCGACGCGCTGGCCCGGGCCGGGCGGCGCGAGGAGGCGCGGGAGCATTTCGAGGGCCTGCTGTCCGCGCGCAACCCCCTGGGCCTGATGTCCGAGGACACCGATTTCCGGACGGGCGAGGCGTGGGGGAACTTTCCGCAGACGTATTCCTTGGTCGGTATCATCAACGGCGCGATGCGCCTGTCCGAGCCTTGGGAAGACACCGTATGAGCGCAAGCTCAACTACGAAGACTTTAATCGCCGTCATCACCCGGCTTGACCGGGTGATCCAGAGCCACGAGCGATGACGCAAGCCGCCCTGGATTGCCCGGTTGGAGCGCCGCGCGCAGCGCCGGGCAATGACGCGACACACAAGGAGAATCCCGCATGAGCCGCCTCGTCGTCGTCTCCAACCGCGTGGCCGACCCGACGGCCACCCAGTCCGGCGGGCTGGCCGTCGCGGTGGGCGATGCGCTCCAGGACGGGAACGGCATCTGGTTCGGCTGGAACGGCGAGATCGACGAGAAGGCCGAGAAATCCGGCCTCACCCTCGAACGGCGCGGCGGCGTGACGCTCGCGACCCTGCCGCTCAGCCAGAAGGAATACGATTCCTACTATCTCGGCTACGCCAACCGCGCGCTCTGGCCCGTCTTCCACTACCGGCTCGATCTGGCCGAGTTCGACACGACGGCGCTGGAAGGCTACAGGAGCGTGAACCGGCGTTTCGCCAAGTCGGTCGCCGCGCTGATCGACCCGTCCGACGTGGTGTGGATTCACGATTATCACCTCATCCCGCTCGCCGCCGAGTTGCGAAAGCTGGGGGTGGACAACCGCATCGGCTTCTTCCTGCACATCCCCTTTCCCCCGCCCGAGATCGTCTCGGCGGTGCCCGACCACGCCTGGCTGTTCGACACGCTCCACGCCTATGACGTGGTCGGCTTCCAGACCGATCAGGATCTGGCGAATTTCGAGCGGTACGTGGAGCAGTCGGCGGACGGGGCCGGGCCGGTGACGCATCCGTTCCGCAACGGCACCCGGCCCATGATCGCGCGGACCTATCCCATCGGCATCGACGTGGACAGCTTCGTCGCGATGGCCAATACCTCGAAGGCCGCCGACCGCATCCGCCGCCTGACCCGCGGGGAGGTGCGCAACCACGTCATCGGGGTCGAGCGGCTCGACTACTCGAAGGGCCTGCCGGACCGCTTCCGCGCCTTCCTGCGCTTCCTGGAGAAATATCCCGACCAGCGCAAGAAGACCGTGCTGATGCAGATCGCCCCGCCCACGCGCGGCGAGCTGGCCGCCTATTCGGATATCCGCACCGAGCTGGAGCGTCTGTCCGGGGCCATCAACGGCGAGTTCGGGGATTTCGACTGGACGCCGGTCCGCTACATCCACCGTTCCGTCCCGCGCGATACCCTGGCCGCCCTGTTCCGCGGATCGAAGGTCGGGCTGGTGACGCCGCTGCGCGACGGGATGAACCTGGTGGCGAAGGAATACGTCGCGGCGCAGGATGCGAGCGACCCCGGCGTGCTGATCCTGTCGCGATTCGCGGGGGCGGCGGCGGATATGCACGAGGCGCTGATCGTGAACCCGCACGACCCGGACGAGGTCGCCAAGGCCCTGCACAATGCCGTGACGATGGAACTGGACGAGCGCCTCGATCGGCACGGAAAGCTGCTCGCCCGGGTGCGGGCGAACGATATCACGGCCTGGCGCACGGCCTTCATGGCCGACCTGAGAGGCGAGGCGGCCT
>JAHDDY010000249.1 GCA_020629115.1 Paracoccaceae bacterium
CGTCCTTCTCCATAATCTCTTTGAGCCGCTCCCGCGCATAATTGCGACCTTCCGGCTTCGGCGTGTCGTCCTGGTCCCGTGACCGGCCCACGACCTGCGACAACCGCCCCCGGATATCGTCCGGGTTGCGTTCGCCGCGTTCTTTCGAGGTCGCGGCTCTGAGTGCCGCCAGACCGGCGGAAACACGACCCTGACCCGCCTCGCGCTCGATGCCATAGGTCTCACGCGCCACCTCCAGCCGCGCGCGCATTTCGCGGAAGGCGGCACGGGCCTGACGGGCGGCGTGAACCACGGCCCCGCGCTCGGTGACCGGGACGTATTCCCGGCCCTGGCGCTCGGCCATTACCTTGGCGCGCCGCTCCATGGAATTGGCCGCTGGCCCCAGCTTCAGCTCGGGGTCGCGGTCCAGTTCCTCGGCTGAGAGCTGATCACCGCGATCCAGCGCCGTCTCGCGCTGCTTTTCAAGCGACCGGTGATCGACACGCTCGACTTCCCCGACACGCTCCAGCGCACGGTTCTGCAACTCGGCCCAGAGGCCGCGCATCTGCTCTATCTCGACACCACCGGTCTTGGCGGAGTCGAGCACGCGCGTCTTGGCTGTGAAGCCCCCGGCTTCCAGCTTGCGGGTGGAGGTCAAGACATGGGCATGGTGGTTGCGCTGATCGCCTTCGCGGTGCGGCGCGTGGATCGCCACATCGACGGCCACGCCGTAGCGGCTGACCAGTTCCTGGGCAAAGTCGCGGGTGATCTGCGAGCGGGCCTCGGCGCTGATCTCGGACGGCAGGGCCAGCTCCCATTCGCGGGCGGTGACGGAGTTGCGGCGGGTCTCGCTGGCCTCGGCCTCGTTCCAGAGGCGGGACCGATCCGAGGCCCAGTCCGGGGCGTCTTTCGGTGCCAGGATGAAGGTCTCCTCGATGCCCTGCTTGCGGGTGTAATCGTGGACGCGGCCTTCGCGCTGGCACTCGATGCGCTCCCCGACACGGTAGGCTGCCGCCGCCGTGGCGGAGCGCCCGGCGCTGCGTTTGATCGTCTTCACGGAGAGGTGGTAGCTGGCCATGCGCCCTCCCCTCGCCAGTGATGCAGACGCGCCCACGCGACGGAACTGATCCGTGCCGATGCCCTGACATTGGCAATCGGATCAGCCGTCTTTTCTCCGCAAGAGTGCGCCCGGAACCGGCGCGGTCTGAGGGGAAAAGACAGCCCGCCTGAGGCGAGCCAACGGCTCTCTGAGGCGCGGGCTTGCCAGTGATCTGCCCCCAGATCCCCAGCCTCATGGGGGGCGGGATATGGGGACAGATCACTGGCGGTTTGCCGGGGGCAAACCCGGTTCGTGTCGGCACCGTCAGGTCCGACGACACGAACCTCCCGCAAGGGAGACGCCAGCGGCAGACCGGCCCCCACCGTGGGGCATCGGGCGAGACGCTGGCGCGACATTGCGGGACGCGATCCAACTGCCAAAGTTGGCCCTGGTGAGTTTGAGAGGCCGGGAGGGCCTTTCATTCCGGCGCGTCTCGCGTCGGACGGAGTTCGCCATCGGCTGAGGCCCTGCCTCAAGGAGATCGCACGCAAATCTCGGAACCGCAGGTGGAGAGTTTGCATAAGTGCGCCCT
>JAHDDY010000250.1 GCA_020629115.1 Paracoccaceae bacterium
TGTGGACAATGTAGCCGGTATTGGCCCAGTGCACGGTCTGCCCGGCATCGACGGCAGCCTTGATGTCTTCGAGTGTCTTGATGCTTCCCTTCCCTGCCCTTTCTGCTGCCACTGAAGCGGCATCTGGTGCCTGCCCCACGATCCGGGCCAGAATGCTTCCCGTGTCGATCCCGTCCCCATGCGGCAGGAACACCCGCAACTGGAAGGCGATGATCTCGGTGAAGCAGCCGAGGGCCTTGAGGCCATCGATCATGCCCTTGTCCGCGCCGCTAAGCTCGAGACGCACCTCGCCTGCGACCCGGCGACGGGTCAGGGTGAGACCCCGGCCCAGATCGACAGGCGCGGTGGTGCCGAGGGCGGCGGTCAACATCTCCTGTGGCGTTTGCGGATTGGAGACGAGGAAGCGGGCGCGCAGCGAGGCCGCCCCTTCCTCACTCAGCGTCCGCCCGATCATGGCCGTCGCCCCGTCGGGCGTGACCCGGTAGATGCGCTCATTGGTGGTCGGAATGTCCTTCCAAATGGGCAGCAGCAGCCCGGTCAGCAGGTAGAGCTTGGTCGTGGTGGTTTTTGGCAGGGACGCAGCCTCGGCATCCCAAAGCCTTGCAAACTCGGGCCTTCCGATGTCTTCCCAAGCCGAGGACTCGAAGCGCGTCTCCTCCAGGTAGCTCGACCCGTTTGGCCGCACCGCCTTGCGCATCAGCGTGACAATGTCCTCGTCATACATCTGCATCGGGCGCGCCGAGATGAGCGCCGCGCGGCCGGAGGCGCGATTGACCATCGGCAGCTTGTCCGGATTGCGCGATATGGCCTCTTCAGCGCCCAGGACATGGACCGGGTCCGTCACCTCGAGCCCGATGATCCGCGTCACGGCGCCGGATTTCGGGCAGGTCCAGAGATCCTCTGTGGAGACCTGTTCGATCTTTTCGCCGCGCAGGGTTTCCACGCCGAGATCGAGCGTGCCCGCCGCGCGCGCCCGCTCAGACTGATCAGCGTTCCGGCGCATGAACTCGCCAAAGAGCGCGTTCTGCATGTGGATGGGCAGCGCCAGCACCCGGTTCAGAAACCGCTGGATCGGGGGAAGCTCTTCGAGCAGCACACCGTCCTTGTCGATCAGCCGCAGGGCTGTCCAGTCGGTGAAGCTCTCGTAGCTCATCGCCTCGGCGCGCCCGGCGGCGAGATCGGCGAAATACCCACGCAGCGCCGCCCGCGCAATCGGGCTTTCGAGATTGTCTTCCTCGCGGAACATGCCCTGCGAGCCAGTCTCGCGCTGGCCCTTGGTGAGCGCCCCCAGCTGGTCGAGGCGTTTGGCAATCGTCGAGGTGAAGCGCTTCTCGCCATGCACATCGGAGGTGCAGACCCGAAAGAAGGGCGCGCTGACCTGGGCCGAGCGATGCGTGCGCCCCAGCCCCTGGATGGCCGCATCGGCGCGCCAGCCGGGCTCCAGCAGATAATGCCGCCGCCGCTTCTGGTTCTTGGCCGTTTGCGCCGCGTGATAGGATCGGCCTGTGCCGCCTGCATCAGAGAAGATCAGGATATCCTTTTCTCCGTCCATGAAGGCTTGGGTCTCGGAGGAATTGCTGCTGGCGGCGCGCTTCTCGATGAAGAGATG
>JAHDDY010000010.1:0-10762 GCA_020629115.1 Paracoccaceae bacterium
TGGTCGCCCCGCGCGCGGTCGTAGCCGCAGTTGGGACAGGTGCCCTCGATGTAGCGGTCGGGCAGGAAGCGCCCGTCCGCCTCCGACCACATCTGCTCCTCCGTCACCTCGTAGAGATAGCCCTCGTCGGCCAGCGCCCCGGCGAAATGCTGCGTCAGCGCGTGGTTGCGGGACGAGGAGGAGCGCCCGAAATGATCGAAGCTGAGGCGGAAGCCCGCGTGCAGGTCGCGCTGCACCTGCGCCATGCGCGCGCAGTACGCGGCCACCGGCTCGCCCGCCGCCGCGGCGGCGATCTCGGCGGGGGTGCCGTGCTCGTCGGTCGCGCAGATGAACATCACCTCGTTCCCGCGCAGCCGCATGAAGCGCGCATAGGCGTCCGACGGCAGCATCGAGCCGACCAGGTTGCCCAGATGCTTGATCCCGTTGATGTAGGGCAGGGCCGAGGTGATGAGGATGCGCTGCGTCATGACGGGGTCTCCGGGGGATGAGTCGGAGAGGATATATAGGATGCGCGCGCCCGGTGTAACGGATTTGCGGGGCGGGACGGATCAGGCGGCGCGGCTGACCTTCGAGAGGAGGCGGTAGGCGCTGTTGATCTCGACCAGACGCTCGGCGGCATAGGCGATCTTGTCGCCGGAGACGCCCAGACCGCGCAGGCGGTCGGGGTGGTAGAGCTTCACGAGGCGGCGATAGGCGGCGTGCAGCTCCTCGTGGGTCGCCTTCTCGTCGAGGCCGAGCAGGTCGAGCGCGTCGAACTCCTCCTTGCGGGTATAGGGGGAGACGGGTTTTTGCTTCTTTTGCGCCCCGTCCCCGGCATCCGCGCCCCGTTCCGACGCATCCGCCTTCGCACGGGCCTCGCGTTCGGCCTCGCGCCGGGTGCGGTCGGCCTCGCCGGTATCCGCCGCCTCCTCCTGCGCGGTGACGCGCTTGATGGCCTGCATGTTGAGGTAGGTGATCTCGCCGCTGTCCATCTCGAAGGTCAGGAACCCGATGGCCTTCGAGAGGGCCGTCGCGAAGTCGCTGCCGATGGGAACCAGCACGAATCCTTCCGAGACGTCGCCATCGGTATGATCGACGCGCGCCGGATATTTTTTCGTTGCTCTTTTGTAGGTGCTGGCGGACATCGTTGACCCGGTTGACGTTTCGGAAACGGATGCTACCGAGCATTGGTAAAGGACGAGTTGTCTTATGTTATTTCTGCCTGAGGGATACCTCGCATGAAGTCCTGGATCATCGGCGAACCGGGCGTACCCGGCGATCTGCGCCTCGGGGAGGTCGCCCGTCCCGCGCCCGGCCCGGGGGAGGCGTGCATCCGGGTGCTGGCCTGCGGCATCAACTTCGCCGATCTCCTGATGCTCAAGGGCACGTATCAGGCGACCCCGCCCTTTCCCTTCGCGCCGGGTGCGGAGGTCTGCGGCATCGTCGAATCGGTCGGTTCCGGCGGGGACGCCGCATCGGTCGGCACGCGGGTGGTCGCCTATTGCGGGCACGGGGGCCTCGGAGACTACGCCCTCGCCCCGCTCGCGGCCTGCGCGCCCGTGCCCGACACCCTCGATCCGTCCGTCGCGGCGGCGATCCCCGTCGCCTACGGCTCGTCGGAACTGGCGCTGGCCCGGCGGGCGCGGCTGCGACCCGGCGAGTGGCTGCTGGTGTCCGGCGCGGGGGGCGGGGTCGGGCTGACGGCGGTCGAGATCGGCGCGCGGATGGGGGCGCGGGTCTTCGCGCTCGCGCGCGGGGCGGAGAAGGGCGCGGCGGCGGCCAGGATGGGGGCGGAACACGTCCTCGATCCCTCCGACATCGACCTCGACGGCTACGCCCTGCGCGACGCGATCCTGGAGCGGACGGGCGGGGCGCGGATGGACGTGATCCTCGATCCGGTGGGGGGCGCGCTGTCCCGCGCCATGATGCGCGCGACCGCCTTCGAGGCGCGCGTCCTGCCGCTGGGCTTCGCGGGGGGCGACGTGCCGGTCTTCAAGGCGAATCACCTGCTGGTGAAGAATGTCGACGTGATCGGCTTCTGGTGGGGCGATTATTTCCCGAAATGCCCCGGAGCGGTGCGCGAGAGCCTCCTGCGGCTGCTCGACTGGGCGGCGGCGGGCACCATCGACCCGCTCGTGTCGGACATCGTGCCCTTCGACCGCGCGCCCGACGCGCTGACCCTGCTGGCCGAGCGCCGGGCGACGGGGAAGGTGGTCGTGACGATGGACGGGGCGGGCATGGTCCCGGTCCGCGGGGCCTGAATCCCCGCCATGATCCGAATGCGGCACGCCCATGTCGGTCGCGGACGATCCCGGCCGTCCTGAACCGTTCTAGGGCAGGGTGGACGGGACGGCTCGTCGGTGCTTCCCCCTGTATGTCCCCCGGAGACCGGCGATGTTGAAAGTTCTGGCGAGTTCGTGGGCGCTCTTCCTCGGCATCGGCCTGCTGATGATCGGCAACAGCCTCCAGGGTACGCTGCTGGGCGTGCGCGGCACCATCGAAGGCTTCGACCCGCAGACGATGGGCTACGTCATGTCGGCCTATTTCGTCGGCTTTCTGGGCGGATCGTGGTTCGCACCGGGGCTGATCCGGCGGGTGGGCTACGTGCGCGTCTTCGCGGCGCTCGGCTCGCTCATCTCGGCGGCCTTCATCGTCTACGCCGTGTTCGTCACGCCTTGGGCCTGGGCGTTCATGCGCTTGGTGGTGGGGTTCGGCTTCTCGGGCGTGTACGTGGTCGCGGAAAGCTGGCTCAACAACGCGGCCTCGAACGAGAACCGGGGCCAGACGCTCTCGGCCTACATGATGATCCAGATGCTTGGCATCGTGATCGGGCAGGCGGTGCTGAACGTCGCCGATCCGGGCGGATACGACCTGTTCATCCTCATGTCGGTCGTCGTCTCGATCTCCTTCGCGCCGATCCTGCTCAGCGCCTCGCCTGCGCCCCTGTCGGACAATACCGACCGCATGAGCCTGGGCGAGCTGTTCCGCGCTTCGCCGCTCGGCTGCACGGGCAGCTTCCTGATGGGGGGCATCTTCTCGGCGATGTTCGGGATGAGCGCGGTCTATGCCGGGGAGATCGGACTGTCGCTCGAAAAGGTCTCGATCTTCGTCTCGCTGATGTACATCACCGCGCTGTTCTCGCAGTACCCCATCGGCTGGATCTCCGACCGGGTGGACCGGCGCAAGGTCATCGCGCTGGTGATGGCGGTCGCGACGCTGGCCTGTGCCGCCGGGGTGCTGATGTCTGACAACCTGCTGGCGATCTACGCGGCGGCAGCGATCCTCGGCGGCATGGCGAACCCGACCTACAGCCTGCTGCTGGCGCATACCAACGACTACCTACCCGTATCGAAGATGGCCGCCGCGTCCAGCGGGCTGGTCTTCATCAACGGCGTGGGGGCGAGCTTCGGGCCGATCGTGGTGGGCTACGTCATGGGGGCCGTGGGGCCGGACGGGTTCTTCGCCTATTGCTGCGTGCTGTGCGCGCTCATCGCCGCCTATGCGCTCTACCGCATGTCCCAGCGCGCCGCGCCCGTGCCGGAGGAGACCGGCTCCTACGTGCCCATCGCCACGCGCAGCCCGGTCATCGTCGAGGCCGCGGCCGAGATCTACGCGACCGAGATCGAGGAGATCGAGGAGGAGGCGGGCGACGAGGAGGTCCGCGCCTGGGTCGAGGACGTTGAGCCGGAGGAGCCGGCGCGCTAGATCACCAGCACGGGACGACGGGGAGGATGGCATGAGGATCGACGGCACGGCCTGGCGGCCGATCTGGGCGGAGGGCGACGGCGAGACGGTCGGGATCATCGACCAGACGACGCTCCCCTTCGCCTTCCGGACGAAACGCCTGACCCGGATGGACGAGGCGGCGGAGGCCATATCGGTCATGCGCGTGCGCGGCGCGCCCCTCATCGGCGTCACGGCGGCCTACGGGATGGCACTTGCCATGCGGGACGATCCGTCGGACGCGGCGATGGCGGCGGCCTACGAGACGCTGCACGCGACCCGGCCCACGGCGATCAACCTGCGCTGGGCGCTCGACCGGATGCGCGAGACCCTCGCCCCCCTGCCCGAGGGCGAGCGTTTCGCCTGCGCCTGGGCGCTGTCGGCGGCGATGGCCGACGAGGACGTGGAGATCAACCGCCGCATCGGCGCGCACGGGCTGGACCTGCTGCGCGAGGTGGCCGCACGCAAGGGGCGGGTGAATGTGCTGACCCACTGCAATGCCGGGTGGCTCGCCACCGTGGATTGGGGCACCGCCACCTCGCCGATCTACCAGGCCCACGACGCGGGGATCGACGTGCATGTCTGGGTCGACGAGACGCGCCCGCGCAACCAGGGCGGCTTTCTCACCGCGTGGGAGCTGCACCAGCACGGCGTCCCCCACAGCATCGTCACCGACAATGCGGGCGGGCACCTGATGCAGCATGGCGAGGTCGACCTGTGCTTCGTCGGCACCGACCGGACCACGGCGACGGGCGACGTATGCAACAAGATCGGCACCTATCTCAAGGCGCTCGCGGCCCATGACAACGGCGTCCCCTTCTACGTCTGCCTGCCCACGCCGACCATCGACTGGCGCGTGCGCGACGGGGTGGCCGAGATTCCCATCGAGACCCGCGCGCCCGAGGAAGTGACGGAGATCGACGGCGCGCTGCCGGGGGGCGCGGTGACGCGGGTGCGCATCGCCTCGCCGGGATCGGACGCGCTGAACCCCGCCTTCGACGTGACGCCCGCGCGGCTGGTCACCGGGCTGATCACCGAGCGCGGCATCGTCGAGGCGAGCGAGGCGGGGCTGGCGGCGCTGCGCCCCGAAGCCTGAACGCGTTCAGCCTTTCGTGAACGGCGCGCGCGGGCATGGACCCGGCGGGCCGCATCCCTATCTATGGTAGCACAAGCATCGACATCACAGCGGAGATCCGATCCATGCGCGCGCTCGTCCTGTCCGGCCTTCTGGCCCTGCCCCTCGCCGCCCCGGCCCTTGCCGCCGACGGCATGATCCACCAGACCGCCGACGGCTCCGTCGAGGAGACGGTCGAGGCCTTCACCAAGGTGCTGAACGACAAGGGCGCGACGGTCTTCGCCACCGTCGACCACGCCGCCGGCGCGCTCTGGGCCGACATGGAGCTGCCGCCCGCCACCCTCGTCCTCTTCGGCAACCCGCGCATCGGCACGCCGCTGATGCAGGCCGCGCCGACCATGGGGTCCGAACTGCCGATGCGCGTGCTGTTCTACGAGGGCGACGACGGCAGGACCTACATCGCCTACCACGACATGGACGTCATCGCCGCGAAGCACGGCATCCCCGCCGACCACCCAGCGCTGATCAAGGCCAAGGGTGCCTTGCGCAACCTGACCGGGGCCGTGGCGGCTTCGACCGAGGAGGAGGACGAGACGGGCGACGGGCAGGACGACGGCTGAGGACGAAGGTCCCCGTCATCGTTCCCATGACCCCCCGCTCCCGGCGGAGACCGGGAGCCTCGCAGGTCGGCGCACCGCTCCGCGAGGTCCCCGGTCTTCGCCGGGGACAGGGTGCCTTCCCCGCCGCTCCGTCCGATGCCGCCGGTACAAGCCCGTTGCCACGGGGCCGCGTGCGCCTTATCTCCTGAACCATGAGCGACACCGCACCCCCCCGCCTGCGCCACCCCGAGAAGGCCCATCGCGCCGATAACGCCTCGGCCCCCCGGCCCGACTGGATCCGCGTCCGCGCGCCGTCCCTGCCCGGCTACTTCAGGACGCGCGACATCGTGCGCGAGCACGGGCTGACGACGGTATGCCAGGAGGCGGGCTGTCCCAATGCGGGCGAGTGCTGGGCGCAGGGGCACGCGACCTTCATGGTCATGGGCGATACCTGCACCCGCGCGTGCAGCTTCTGCAACGTCGCCACCGGCAAGCCCGAGGCGCTCGATTCCTTCGAGCCGGTCAAGGTCGCCGACGCGGTGGCCAAGCTGGGCCTGTCGCACGTCGTCGTGACCTCGGTCGACCGCGACGATCTGGACGACGGCGGGGCCGAGCACATCGCCCGCACCATCCGCGCCATCCGCCGCAAGCGCCCGGAGACGACCATCGAGGTCCTGACCCCCGATTTCCTGCGCAAGGACGGGGCGGTCGAGGTGGTGGTCGAGGCGCGGCCCGACGTGTTCAACCACAATCTGGAGACGGTGCCGGGCCTCTACCCCTCCGTCCGCCCCGGTGCGCGCTACTTCCATTCCCTGCGCCTCCTGCAGCGGGTCAAGGAGCTGGACCCGACCATCTTCACGAAGTCGGGCATCATGGTCGGCCTCGGCGAGGAGCGGGTCGCGGTGCATCAGGTGATGGACGACCTGCGCTCGGCGGACGTGGATTTCCTGACGGTGGGCCAGTATCTCCAGCCCACGAAGAAGCACCACGCGGTGGCGCGCTACATCACGCCCGACGAATTTGCCGCCTATGAGAAGGCGGCCTTCGCTAAGGGCTTCCTCATGGTCTCCGCGTCGCCCATGACCCGGTCGTCCTACCACGCGGGCGAGGATTTTCGCGCCCTCCAGGCTGCCCGCAGCGGCGCGCGGGCCTAGCGGGCCGCCGGCAGGCGCTTCGGGGCGGGGGCGGTCAGCGCCGCCCGCAATCCGGCTAGCGTCTCGCGCCAGCTTCGGCGGGGCAGGGCGGCGTAGCGCAGGACGATGCCGTATGCGTGACGCGGGGTGCAGCGATAGACCCCGCCGCCCCGGCGCTTGCGGTACCAGCCCATCACGCGGTGCAGCGCGGCCATCGCCCGGCGCGCATCGCGCATCTTCAGCGACCATGCCACCCGCTCGCCGGCGCGGCGGATGGCGTGGGCCTCCCCGTCGGGGCAGGTCACCACCCGGACGAGACCCGGCTCGTCCGGATCGGTGAGACAGTAGAGACGGCAAGCCATGCGAAACCCCCCTTTCGCCGGTTCATCCAATCGTCGAGTCAGTCTGCCATGGCATGTTTAGTCGGCGCTTAAGTACCGGGTACGTTTTGTTCCGTGTCTGGCCGGAGCGGAAGGATGCCGACCCTCGTCATCGGCCTCGCCGCGGTCGCCAGTCCGACCGGCCTCGTCCCGGTGGCGCCCGTGCGCAGCGACGAGGCGGGGGAATGACGGCGCGGTCCCTGTGTCACCGACGCGCAAGCGGTTGCCCGGCCCCGTCACAATCCCTATTTTCCGCACTGACCACGATACCGAAAGGATGCCCCCTCCATGGCCCAGAAGACCAAGCGCGCCCTGTTCGAGGATGCGGGAGCCGCGACGGCCCCGCCCGCCGCCCCGGTCGCCACCACGGGCAAGGGCCGTCACCGGGTCGCGATGTGGCAATTCTTCGTCGCCGGGCTGGTCGTGCTGATGATCGTGGTGGGCGGGCTGACCCGGCTGACCGACAGCGGCCTGTCCATCACCGAATGGAACCTCGTGACCGGCGTCCTGCCGCCGCTCAGTGCCGCCGGGTGGGAGGCCGAGTTCGCGAAATACCGCACCATTCCCGAATTCACCGAGATGAACTACGACATGACGATGGTCGAGTTCAAGGTCATCTACTGGTGGGAATGGGGGCACCGTTTTCTCGGACGCATCATCGGGCTGGCCTATCTGGTCCCCTTCGCCTTCTTCGCCCTGCGCAAGGCTATCCCGCCGGGCTGGACCGGGCGTTTGTTCGTGCCGGGCCTGCTGATCCTCGTACAGGGGGTCGTGGGGTGGTGGATGGTCACGTCGGGCCTGACGGAGCGGGTCGACGTCGCGCCCTATCGCCTCGCCACGCATCTCGGCCTCGCCTTCGTCATTCTCGCGCTCCTGGTCTGGAACGGCCTGCGCCTCTCCCGGCCCGAGCACGAGAGCCTCGCGGCCCGGCGCCAGCGGTTCGGCGGCATGACGACGATGCTGTCCTGGATCGGCGGGCTGACCTTCGTGCAGCTCCTGGCCGGGGCACTGGTCGCGGGGCACGATGCCGGGCGCGGCTACACCGACTGGCCGCTGATGAACGGCGCGTTCCTGCCCCCCGAATCGACCGAGCTGACGCCGTTCTGGCGCAATATCTTCGAGAATCCCGCGCTGGTGCAGTTCGATCACCGCATGATCGGCTACGCCCTCTTCGCGGCCTTCGTCTGGCTGTGGTTCCGCAGCCGCCGCACGAACCACGCCCGCCTCAAGCGGTGGATCGACTGGGTGCTGGTCGCGGCGACCGGACAGATGCTGTGGGGCATCCTCACCGTGCTGAACGGCGCGCCGCTCGCCTATGCCATCGTCCACCAGATCGGGGCAATCGTCCTCGTCGTGCTCCTCGTCCGCGCCCGCTACGAGGCGGCCTATCCGACCGAGCAGCGGATCGCCCGCGCATGACCGCGCCGGTCATGGACGTTGCCGAACTGCAAGCCTTCCTCCTGCGCGAGTTCCCGCAGGTGGCCGACCAGCTGCGGATCGAGGCCGTCGGTCCCATGACCGCCCGGATGCGGCTCCTGTGCGACGCGCGGCACCTGCGCCCGGGCGGCACGATCTCCGGCCCGTCGATGACCATGCTGGCGGACGCGAACTTCTACATCGCCATCCTCGCCATGATCGGGCCGGAGGCGCTGACGGTGACGACCACCATGACGCTCAACTTCCTGCGCAAGCCCCCGCCCGCCGACCTGCTGTGCGACGCGCGCATCCTGAAGCTGGGACGGCGGCTCGTTACCGGCGACTGCCTGCTCTATGGCGCGGACGGCACGCCCGAGGCCCCCGTCGCCCACGCCACCCTCACCTACGCCCGTCCCTGAGACCGGAGAACCCGATGTCCAATCCCCTTCTGCAAGACTGGTCGACCCCGTTCGGCATCCCCCCCTTCGACGCCATCGAGACCGACCATTTCGCCCCCGCCTTCGACGCGGCCATCGAGGAGTGGCGTGCGGAGGTGGAGGTCATCGCCACGCAGGACGCCGAACCGACGTTCGAAAATACCGTCACGGCGATGGAATGCGCGGGCGAGACGCTGAATCGGGTGGCCGGGGTGTTCTTCAACCTGTGCTCGTCCGACACCTCCCCCGCGCTCCAGGAGGTCGAGGCGAAGATCGCGCCGGTCCTCGCCCGCACCCGCGCACAGGTCAACATGGACGAACGCCTCTTCGCCCGCATCGACGCGCTGCACGAGGGCCGCGACGCGCTCAACCTGACGCCGGAGCAGGCGCGCGTGCTGTCGCTATACCACGAGGGGTTCGTCCGCTCCGGCGCGAAGCTGGACGAGGCAGGGCGGACGCGCATGGCCGAGATTATGGAGCGGCTGGCGGCGCTGGGTGCGGCGTTCTCCAAGAATCTGCTCGCGGACGAGGCCGACCTGGAGCTGCTGCTTGAGAGCCGCGCCGATCTCGCCGGCCTGCCCGATTCGCTGATCGACGCGGCGGCGAAGGCGGCAGAGGATCGCGGCAAGCCGGGCCGGTTCGCCATCACCGCCAGCCGCTCCAGCATCGAGCCGTTCCTGCAATTCGCCGAGCGCCGCGACCTGCGCGAGGCGGCCTGGCGCGGCTTCGTCGGGCGCGGGGAGGCGCGGGACGAGACCGCCACCGCCGCGATCATCGCCGAGACCATGACGCTCCGTCAGGAGCGCGCCCGGCTCCTCGGCTTCGAGACCTTCGCGCACTACAAGCTCGACAATCAGATGGCCAAGACGCCGGAGAACGTCTCCGACCTGCTCACCCGCGTCTGGGATCGGGCGAGCGCCAGCGCGAACCGGGAGCGGGCCAAGCTGCAAGAGCTGGTCGCGGAGGAGGGCGGCAACTTCGCCATCGAGCCGTGGGACTGGGCCTACTACGCGGAAAAGGTGCGCAAGCGCGACCTCGATCTCGACGATGCGGCGGTCAAGCCGTACCTGCGCCTCGACCGCATGATCGACGCCGCCTTCGACACCGCGAGCCGCCTGTTCGGCCTATCCTTCACGGAACTGCCGGACGCCCCGCGCCACCATCCAGACGCGCGAGTGTGGGAGGTGCGCGGGACGGACGGCGCGCATGTCGGCGTCTTCATCGGCGACTACTTCGCGCGGCCCTCGAAACGCTCCGGCGCGTGGATGAGCGGCTTTCGCGGCCAGCACAAACTCGGCGGCGACGGCCACGACGAGGAGGTGCGCCCCATCATCGTCAACACGATGAACTTCTCGAAGCCCGCCGAGGGGGACGACGCGATGCTCACCTTCGACGACGCCCGCACCCTGTTCCACGAATTCGGCCATGCGCTGCACGGGTTGATGTCCGACGTCACCTACCCGCGAATCGCCGGCACCTCGGTCGCCCGCGATTTCGTGGAACTGCCCTCGCAGCTCTACGAACACTGGCTCATGGAACCGTCGCTCCTGCGCGATTTCGCCCGGCACGTGGAGACGGACGCGCCGATCCCCGATGCCCTGCTCGACACCGTGCGCCGGGCGCAGACCTTCGACAAGGGGGCCGAGACGGTGCAGTACCTCGCCAGCGCCATCGTCGACCTGGAGATGCACCGCGCCGAGATCGGCGAGGATTTCGACCCCCTCGCCTTCGAGCGCGAGACGCTGGCCCGCATCGGCATGCCCGAGGGTCTGGCGATGCGCCACCGCACCCCGCATTTCGCGCATGTCTTCAGCGGCGACGGCTATTCGTCGGGCTATTACAGCTACATGTGGTCCGAAGTCATGGACGCGGACGCCTTCGGCGCGTTCGAGGAGGCGGGCGACGCCTTCGACCCGGCGACCGCCCGGGCGCTGGCAACGCATATCTACAGCGCGGGCGGGCGGCAGGACCCGGAGGAGGCCTACGCCGCCTTCCGCGGCCGCGCGCCGGAGCCGGATGC
>JAHDDY010000010.1:10862-13678 GCA_020629115.1 Paracoccaceae bacterium
ACGTTCTCCGAGCTGAACGCGTCGGCGGCGCTGTTGTCCAGAAGGATGCCGCCCGTGTCGAAGACGGGGCCGCCGAGCAGGTAGTCGGCGGCGAAGGCGATGCCGACCATGACGATGGTGGCGCTCAGAAAGGCTTTCATTCGGTCGTCTCCCCCGTCGGCGGGGCATCGTCCCCGCGCGTTGCGGTCCTAAGATAGTCGATCAGGTCGCGCCTGTCCCGCGGTTCGACGATGCGCTGCATGGGCATCTTCGAGCCGGGCGTATAGTGGTCCGGGCCGATATCGAACAGCGCGTCGAGCGAGGTCTCGTCCCAGACGAGGTCGATGCCGAGCAGCGCGTCCGAATAGCCATAGCCCGGCAGCGTCCCCGCCCTACGCCCGAAGATGCGATGCAGCGTCGGCCCGGCGCGGCGGTTCGGCGCGGCGTCGAGCGTGTGGCAGATCGAGCATTTGCGCGCGAACTGGCGCTCGCCGTTGCTCATGCTCGCCGGGTCGCGGTGAAAGCTGCGCACCGGCCCCGCCCCGGCATCGACCGAGCGCGCATCGTCGACGGGCCAGAAATCGGCATGGTCCGCGATGGTCCCGGCCATGATCCGCCGTCCCTCGCTCCCGAAGGCCAATGCCCAGACCGGCCCCCGGGCGGCGGCGCGGAAATCGCGGATGGTGGCCCAGCTCCCGGTATCGACGACGTGGATGTGCCCGTCCCCGTCGCCGATGGCGAGCTGTCGCCCGGCCGGATCGAGCGTCAGGGCGAGGACGGGGCGGCGGCCCGAGGTCACGTCGGCGATCTCCGCGCCGGTCTCCAGATCGACGATCCGCACCCCGCCGTCGAGCGCGCCGTAGGCGAGCCAGCCCGCGGCCTCGTGCAGCGCCAGCCGGTTCACGCCGAAGCCGTGCTTCGCCTCGATCCGGCGAAACGCGCGCGACGGCACGTCCCAGCGGCGCACCGTGCCGTCCGCGCTCGCGGAGAACAGCGTCTCGCCGTCGCCGGAGAAGCGAACGGCCTGCACCGGCCCGCGATGCCCCTTGAGCATGGTGACGAGCCGCCGCGCGCGCAGGTCCCACAGGCCGATCCAGCCGTCCCACCCGGCGCTCGCCGCCAGCGTGCCATCCGCCGTGACGGCCAGATCGAGCACCTTGCCCTCGTGGCCCTCCAGCGTGGCCAGCCGTGTGCCGCCGTCGAGCGACCAGAGGATCAGGTCGAAATCGTCGCCTGCGGAAAGGGCTTCCCTCGCGCCGGGCAGAAAGACGGCGACATTCGCCGCCGCCTCGTGACCCTCCAGCCAGACCGGCCCGGGATCCTCGCCGTCGAGCGGCCAGTAGCCGACCGTATTGTCGAAGCTGGCCGTGAGCGCACGGGTGCCGTCCGGCGAGATGGCGACGCCCTTGATCGGCCCGCCATGCCCGTCGAGACGCCGGTATTCCCCGGCCCAGGCCCCCGTTGCGGCCCCGGCGAGCAGGACCGCGAGCATCGCCCCCCGGCGCATCACTCGGCGGGGGTCGGCTTCTTCGGCGCGCGCATGGGCATGGCGCGGGAGGAGGCGCGGGTATTGGGATTGCTGGCCCCGGCGGGGCGCGGGATGCGGCCCTTCTTCTCCAGCTTCGCCACCCATAGATCGTGATGCTCGCGCGCCCAGTTGAGATCGACCTTGCCGTTGCCCATCGCCGAGAACGCGCCCTGCATCCCGACCGAGCCGATGTAGATATGCGCGATGACGATGACGATCATCGCGACGCCGACGACCGTGTGCCAGGTCTGCGCGTACTGCATCTCCTCGATGGGGCTGAGGGTGGTATCGAGCGCCAGGGTGTAGCCGACCGCCGCGCCCGCCTCGTTCAGCTTGGCGAAGGTGTCGGCGAACATGGTGTATTCGCCCGGCTGGAGCAGGGCGATGCCCGAGGCCGAGAGCGAGCCGCCCATCAGGATGACGAGCCAGAACAGGATCTTCTGCCCCGCGTTGAACTTGCGCGCGTGGGGGTGGTGGCCCTTCTTCGTGAACATGCCGCCGCCCTGGGCGAGCCATTTCACGTCCGTCCAGGTGGGGATATTGCGCAGCACCCACATGAAGAAGATCAGCACGAGCGCGGCCATGAAGGCCCAGGCCACGTTGTCGTGCACCCATTTACCGACGAGGGCGAAGCCGGCATAGGCGTCGCGCCCGTAATTCGGGTCGATGGCGTCGGGGTTCATCCGTGCGTGCATCCAGTCGAGACCGGGGACGAGGTATTCGCGCCCGAACAGGAGGCTCAGCCCCGTGACGGCGAGCAGGATGAAGCTGACGGCGAGCAGCCAGTGGCCGAACCGCTCCAGCCCGGTGAACCGCTCCACCTTGATCGAGGACCACCCCGCGCCGATGCGGATGCGCCCCCGGAACAGCAGGAACAGCGCCAGCAGCGCGATCATGCCGAGGATGGCGTAGGTCGCGTAGGTGGGCAGGACGGTCTGCCGCGTCTGGAGCCAGCGGGTGCCCTCGTCCTGGACGAGGATGGCGGCGTTCGGGTTCTGCGCGGTGGTGGTGAAGGCCTGGCCCTGGCGCACGCCGCGCCACAATTCGCTGTTCGACAGCGCGCCTTGGTTGGCGAAACCGGAATTCGCACCGCCGGTCCCCGCATCGAGCGGAACGTCCTCGCCGCGCTGGCGGCGGAGAATATCCTCCAGCGTCTGCGCGCCGCCCGTGGCGCTGCGATCGACCGGCGTTGGCTCGGCGGCGTCCTGGGCCGCCGCGTCGGTCGCGCCGGGCGCGAGGAACAGCATCACCACCGTCATCACGGCGAGCAGTTTCAGGAAGGCGGTTCGCATGGCTCAACCCCAGTCGT
>JAHDDY010000010.1:13778-18985 GCA_020629115.1 Paracoccaceae bacterium
CGGGCCACGACGCGCTCGCGGTAGATGTCGGAGACGTCGTCCCCGTCGCCCGCCAGCAGCGCCTTGGTCGAGCACATCTCCGCGCAGATGGGCAGTTTCCCTTCCGCGATGCGGTTGCGCCCGTATTTCTGGAACTCGGCCTCGGAGTGGGTCTCCTCCGGGCCGCCGGCGCAGAAGGTGCACTTGTCCATCTTCCCGCGCGAGCCGAAATTGCCGGCCTGCGGGTATTGCGGCGCGCCGAAGGGGCAGGCGTAGGCGCAGTAGCCGCAGCCGATGCACAGGTCCTTCGAGTGCAGCACCACGCCTTCCTCGGACTGGTAGAAGCAGTCGACGGGGCAGACGGCGGCGCAGGGCGCATCCGAGCAGTGCATACAGGCGACCGACACCGAGCGCTCCCCGGGCTTGCCGTCGTTGATCGTCACGACGCGGCGGCGGTTGACCCCCCACGGCACCTCGTGCTCGTTCTTGCAGGCGGTGACGCAGGCGTTGCATTCGATGCAGCGTTCGGCGTCACACAGGAATTTCATCCGTGCCATTGCTTTTCTCCCTTACGCTCTTTCGATCCTGCAGAGGGTGGCCTTCGTCTCCTGCATCTGCGTGACGGAGTCGTAGCCGTAGGTCTGCGCGGTGTTGGTGGATTCGCCGAGGACGTAGGGGTCGGCCCCTTTCGGGTATTTCGACCGCCGGTCCTCGCCTTCGAGATAGCCGCCGAAGTGGAAGGGCATGAAGGCGACGCCCTTGCCCACCCGTTCGGTGACCATGGCCATGACCTTCACGCGACCCTTCTCCGGCCCCTCGACCCAGACCATCTCGCCGTCGCGCAGACCAAGGTCGTTCGCGTCGCGCGGGTTGATCTCGACGAACATGTCCTGCTGCAATTCGGCCAGCCAGGGGTTCGACCGGGTCTCGTCGCCGCCGCCCTCATACTCGACCAGACGCCCCGAGGTGAGGATGATCGGATAGTCCTTCGAGAAGTCCTGATCCTGGATCGTCTTGTACAGCGTCGGCAGGCGATAGGCCTTGCGGTCCTCGTAGGTCGGGTAGTCGGCGACCAGATCGCGGCGGTTCGTGTACAGCGGCTCGCGGTGCAGCGGGATCGGATCGGGGAAGCTCCAGACCACGGTGCGGGCCTTCGCGTTCCCGAAGGGCGCGCATTCGTGCAGGATCGCGACCCGCTGGATGCCGCCCGACAGGTCGGTCTTCCAGTTGACCTTGCCGATGCGGACCTGATCCTCGGACATGCCGCTCATGCCGGCCTCGCCGACTTCGAGCACCACGTCCTCGTCAGCTCCGGCGATCTTGCGGATCATCGCCAGCTCGTCCGCCGTCAGGTCCTTCGCCCAGCCGAGCTGCCGGAGCTGCTCGAAGGTGAACTCGGGATAGCCGTCCTGGATCTCGGAATTGGCCGAGTAGACGCCCTCCGCCAGCAGGTTCTCACCGTCCCGCTCGACGCCGAAGCGCGCGCGGAAGGTAAGGCCGCCCTCGGAGACCGGGCGCGACATGTCGTAGAGGTTCGGCGTGCCCGGATGGCCCATCCCGGCGGTGCCCCAGCTCGGCCAGGGCATCCCGTAGAACTCCCCGTCGTTCGGCCCGCCCAGCGCCTGCAGCGTGGTGCGGTCGAAGGTCTGCTGGTTGGCCATGTGGCTCTTGATCCGGTCGGGGTCCCAGCCGGTATATCCGATGGTCCACATCCCGCGGTTGAACTCGCGCGTCGTCTCCTCGATCGAGGGGATGCCGTCCGCATCGCGCGGGATGTTGCGGAAGAAGCGGTCGGCGAAGCCGAACTTGTCCGCGAAGAGGGCCATGATCTCGTGGTCCGTCTTCGATTCCCAGAGCGCGTCCACCACCTGCTCGCGCCACTGGACGGAGCGGTTCGAGGCGGTGACGGAGCCGTAGGTCTCGAACTGCGTCGTCGCGGGCAGGAGGTAGGCACCTTCCTGGCGGTCGTGCAGGATGGCGGCGACCGTGGGGAAGGGGTCGATCACGACGAGAAGATCGAGCTTCTCCATCGCGATCTTCATCTCCTTCATGCGGGTCTGCGAGTTGGGCGCGTGGCCCCAGAAGACCATCGCCTTGAGCTGGTCCGGCTGATCCATGTTCTCGGCGTCTTCGAGCACGCCGTCGATCCAGCGCGAGACCGGGATGCCCTTGCCCTCCATCATCTCCTTGGAGTGGAAGCGCGAGAGCAGGTACTGGTACTCGTCCTCCCACTCGTCGCGCGAGGCGTCGTTGCCGCGCCACACGCGCGCCCAATGCTTCCACGAGCCGGTCTTGAGGCCGTAATAGCCAGGCAGGGTGTGCGAGAGGACGCCCAGATCCGTCGCGCCCTGCACGTTGTCATGGCCGCGGAAGATATTGGTGCCGCCGCCCGCCGTGCCCATGTTGCCCAGCGCGAGCTGGAGGATGCAGTAGGCGCGGGTGTTGTTGTTGCCGTTCGTGTGCTGCGTGCCGCCCATGCACCAGATGACCGTGCCGGGGCGGTTGTTGGCCAGCGTGCGGGCCACGCGCTTCATCTGGGAGCCGGGAACGCCGGTGACGCGCTCGACTTCCTCCGGCTCCCACTTCGCGACCTCCTCGCGAATCTGGTCCATCCCCCAGACGCGGGTGCGGATGAATTCCTCGTCCTCCCACTTGTTGTCGAAGATGTGCCAGAGGATGCCCCAGATCAGCGCCACGTCGGAGCCGGGGCGGAAGCGGACGTATTCGTCGGCATGGGCCGCCGTGCGGGTGAAGCGCGGGTCGCAGACGATGAGCGGCGCGTTGTTCTGCTCCTTGGCCTTCAGGAGGTGCAGCAGCGACACCGGATGCGCCTCGGCGGGGTTGCCGCCGATCACGAACATCGCACGGGAATTGTGGATGTCGTTGTAGCTGTTGGTCATGGCGCCGTAGCCCCAGGTATTCGCGACGCCTGCGACCGTGGTCGAGTGGCAGATGCGCGCCTGGTGGTCGACGTTGTTCGTGCCCCAGTAGGCGGCGAACTTGCGGAACAGGTAGGCCTGCTCGTTGTTGTGCTTGGCGGAGCCGAGCCAGTAGACGCCGTCGGGGCCGGCTGGCCCGTTGCGGATCTCCAGCATCTTGTCGCCGATCTCCTCGATCGCCTGCTCCCAGGACACGCGCTGCCATTCCCCGCCGACCAGCTTCATCGGGTGCTTGAGGCGGCGCTCGCCATGGGCGTGCTCGCGGACGGCGGCGCCCTTGGCGCAGTGGGCGCCGAGGTTGAAGGGGCTGTCCCAGCCGGGTTCCTGGCCCGTCCAGACGCCGTTGACCGTCTCGGCGATAACGGTGCAGCCGACCGAGCAATGCGTGCAGACGGTCTTCTTCACCTCGATGGAGCCTGCGCCCGGGGTCGCGGCCTCGGCCTGTCGCACCGAGCCGGCGCTCGCGCCGATGGCGGCGAGGCCGCCGACGGCGAGGCCGGAGCGGCGCAGGAACGTGCGGCGGTCGACCGTCTCGTTCGCGATGGTCGTCAGGATCGACGATCCCCGGGGGCGTTTCGCAACCCCGACGGATTTTTTCCTGAGCATGGTTTTCCTCCTTGCTGGGTCCGCGCGGGGCGCGGCCTGGCTGGGTTCTCTATTGGCCGTTCCGGCCCGGTCCGGGGGCATGGCAAGGGCGTTCGCAACCGAGCCTGCCCGTCGACGCGGGGATCAGAAGCGGCAGCTCTCCAGGTACGCCTTCACGTGCGGCGTCTCGGTGTAGCCAAGCTCCGTCGGCTCGGCGGCGCGCGCCTGGCCTCCGGTGGCGACCGTCGCGGCGGCGGCTGCGGGCGCGCCGACGGCGGCGAGCTTCAGAAAGTTCCGCCGGCCCGACACGGCCTTCTCTTCCGTCGTTCTGGACACGGATGCGTCCTCCCGTTCGAGACCCCGTCGGATCGTCCGTCCGTACTCCCGTCGCGGGCGTCCCCGCGCGGGTGCGTGTCAGTCCACCATGCGGAAGGCATCGCGCTCAATCCCGACGAAGGTCGCGCCCACCGTGCCGACGGGGGCGTAGAAGACCGCCGACTCGGCCCCTTCGAGATCGGTGAAGAAGTGCTCGGCCCAGGGGGCGAGGTGGGTGAAGAAGAAATCCTTCTGCCGGACCAGTGGTACCGGCTCGCCGAACCGGCCCAGGATCATCCCGGCCATCATCTCGCAGAGCGAGCCGATATTGTCCTCCGGCTCGTAGGCGCTGGCGTCGCGTACCATGCGCAGTTCTGCCATGTCGCCGCGCAGCTTGGCGAGGGGCTTCTCGTTGAGGAATCCGGTGATGTAGTAGCTGGCGAAGGGCAGAAGTTCGCCGCGCCCGAGGCCGACGAACAGGCGGTGGAACTCCGCATCCAACTTCTCGGGCGTCGCGGTCCGGGCCAACCGGGCCAGCGCGCCGATGCCGCGCCCCAGATCGGTCTCGTCACCGCTCAGACCGGCGACGCGGGACAGGAACTCGGCGGACGGGGGCTTGCGCAGGAGGACGGCGAGCAGGTCGTAGAGCTGCGCGCGCATCATGTCCTCGTCGGACAGGTCGGTCGCTGGGATGGCCGCGGCCTCCGTCATCGCGTCTGGTCTCCCCTGGGTGCGTGCGCTTGTTTTTCAAGTCAGTCGCGCATGTCACCCTTTAACTTTTTCCTAACGCCGTCCGTTTGTAAAGCGTCAGCCGAAGGAGAAGCGCATGTGCCGCGGGGCGGGCGGGTCCTCGGCGGTCTCGGTTTCGGGGGGCGGGACGGGTATCGGCTCCGGCTCCGGCGTCGCCGCCGCGACCGCGGCGGGCGGGTCTTCGGGGGGCGGGAGTGTCCCGCTTTCCGCTTCGGCCTCGATCCCGAACGTCGGTTCGTCGTCCCGTTCGGCCTCCTCGGCGGCCAGCGCGGCCAAATGTCGCTTCCACGTCTCGGCGGCCCCCTTGCCGACCTCGTAGACCGTCTGGAGGTTCTCCACCACGGTCGCCGAGTCGGTGAAATCCTCGCCGTAATCCACCATCCCGTCGAGATTGGCGAGGACGGGGTTCGACCGCCATAGCACCCGCAGCGCCCGGCGTCGCAGCCGCTCCGGCACCCGCGTCCGCATGAAGGCGGAGAAATCGTCACCGGGGGACAGGGTGTCGGGATCGGGCAGGTCCAGCTCGGCGAGAAGCTCTTCGTCGGTCTTCTCGTCCTCGGGCGGTGCGGCCTCCATCGCCTCCTCGGGCGCGGCTTCCTCAATGGGTTCGGCGCGCTTGCGGCGGGACCAGCGGGAGAG
>JAHDDY010000010.1:19085-65226 GCA_020629115.1 Paracoccaceae bacterium
CGGGCGCGGCTTCCTCAATGGGTTCGGCGCGCTTGCGGCGGGACCAGCGGGAGAGAAAATCTTCTTCTTTATTCTGCTTCTTCATTATTCTCAAAAATCTCGCTTCCGCGATTTTCCAGATAAGCTCTAAAATTCTCCATGCTTGTGTCCGTATCGAAGACATCAAAGAGGCATGTGAAAATCCTTCTTGTTATATTCATATTTTTTTCGTTTCTTATGGAAAATCCATTTGTTGAAACGCTTCCGCCTGCGTGAATACAGGCATCGATGAAATTTGCTATTTCTTCGGGTGATAGTACCGTGGCATCTATACTCATAGTTCTTGCAGAGGCCATAACCTGTTCACCAGGCTCAGGTTTCCTCAAGGGGCTCTCTTCAACATATCCTATTTCTGAAAAATCAACAGCCTGTAGTTTTCCTTTCAAGAATGCGATTTCCTTGTTAGTATCTATGCTTATTTGATATAAGGAATTTTGATTCTGTGCTATGTCATCAACTCGCTTTTCTAGGGACTTGAAGGCAAATTGTATTAGTGCAAAGCTAATAATGCCCCCAGTAACCACTCCAGCGATTGCTGAGCCTATTATTCTTTCTTTGTCTATGCTGAACGGCATCAGTGCACCGTGCCCTTCGGCTTCAGCGCCCCCGGCGCGCGGAAGACGTCGGCCGTCTGGCGCACCCGCGCGTCGCCCTTGCCGTCCTCGACGCGTTCGGTGTCGAGCCGGTCGCGGCGGCGCTTCTTGAACTCCTCCTCGACGTGGTGCGTGTCCACGAAGTCGCGAATCCAGGCGACGAGGCCGGGCGGGGCGGGCACCTGCTCCACGATCTCCTCGCCCGAATCCAGATAGTCCTGCGCCTCGTAGGAGGATGCCGTGACGAGGAAGACGGAATACTCCCGCGCGTCCGGATCGTCCGGCTCGCCGGGGCGCAGCACGACGTAGACGCTCGGCGGCTCCATCGTCAGCGCGACCTTGTACGCCTCCGTCTCGCGCCGGTGCAGCGTCAGGGGCAGGGTGGCGGCGTGGTACTCGGTCACGCCGTCCTCCTCGCGCAGCACGCGCCAGTCGGCGGCGGGGGCACCGGGCAGCACGTCCACCACCTTCCACGCCCAGGTCGCCCAGCGGCTCACGCTCGGACTGCGCCGGATCACCACGCCGAGGGGCATGGTGGCGGCGCGGGCGCTTCGGGCGGCGGGGTCGGAGGTCCGGGACAAGGCGTCTCTTCCTATGGCGGCGCGTTGCGCGTAAGTTTTTCCGCGCCAGACGCAAAACACAAGAAGAACCGTTCGGGGGAGACGACCATGGCCGGCGACGAGATCGCGATCCTGCTCTGCGACTGCGAGGGGTCGGTGACGACCGACCCGGAGGCGCTGTGCGCCGCCTGTCCGGGGGCGGAGGGCGTGCACGGCTCGCTGTGCCAGGCCGAGATACCCGCGCTGGCGAGCGCGTTGCAGGCCGGGCCTGTCGTCGTCGCCTGCGCGCAGGAGGAGGCCCGCTTCGCGGAGATCGCGGAGGATCTGGGCGTCGGGACGCTGGCGGGTACCGTCGACATCCGCGACCGGGCGCTCTGGTCGGACGAGGGCGGGCAGGCCGCGCCGAAAGTCGCCGCCCTCGTCGCCGAGGCGGGGTGGCCCGGGCGCGCCACGGGGACGATGGACGTGACGAGCGAGGGCGTGTGCCTCGTCTACGGGGCGTCGGGGACCGTCCTCCCCGTGGCCGCGACCCTTGCGCGCACCCTGACCGTGACGGCGATGCTGACCGATGCGGAGGAGGTGATCCTGCCGTGGGATTCGGTGGTCCCGGTCGTGCGCGGGACGATCCGCCACGCGACGGGCAGCTTCGGGGCGTTCGAGGTGATGGCCGACGGCGTCGCGCCGATGATCCCCGGCGGGCGCGGGGCGCTGCGCTTCGAGACGCCGCGCGACGGGGGGCGCTCGGCCTGCGATATCATTCTCGACCTGTCGGGCGGCACGCCGCTCTTCCCGGCCCATGGCAAGCGCGACGGATACCTGCGCGCCGATCCGGGCGATCCGCTCGCGGTCGCCGCGCTGCTTCCGCAGGCGATGGAGATGGTCGGCACGTTCGAGAAGCCGCTCTACGTCGACTTCCACGCCGAACTCTGCGCGCATTCGCGGTCGGGCCAGCCGGGCTGCACCCGCTGCCTCGACGTCTGTCCGACCGGGGCCATCGCCTCGGCGGGGGAGACGGTGGCCATCGACCCGCTGATCTGCGCCGGATGCGGCGGATGCTCGGCGGTCTGCCCGTCGGGGGCGGCGGAATACGCGCTGCCCCGGGCCGACGACGCGCGGATGCGGATGGAAGCGATGCTGACCGCCTATGCGGAGGCGGGCGGCGCGGTTCCGCGCATCCTGATCCACGACGAGAAGGACGGGCGTGGCGCCATCGCCATGGCCGCCCGCTATGGACGCGGCCTGCCCGCGAGCGTGATTCCCTTCGCGGTGAACGAGGTGACGCAGGTGGGCCACGACCTGATGATATCCGCCTTCGGCATGGGCGCGGGTCAGGTCGCCGTCCACATGCCGACCCGCATCCGCCGCGAGGGCGAGGCGGAGCCGCTCGACGCGCAGGTCGCCTTGACCCGCGCGATGCTGGAGGGCACGGGCATCGGGGCCGGACGCCTGATCGTGATCGAGGACGACGACCCCGATACCCTGACCGCGGCGCTCTACGCCGAGGCCCCGTCCGCGCTGGACCACGAGCCGATCAGTCCCTTGGGCGACAAGCGGACCGCGACGCGCCTGTCCGTCGCCGCTCTGGCCCCCGGTGCCGCGCCCTTCGTCCTGCCGGACGGCGCGCCCTATGGCGAGGTGATCGTGAACGAGGGGGCCTGCACCCTCTGCCTCGCCTGCGTCTCGCAATGCCCGGTCGGCGCGCTGCTCGACAATCCGGACAAGCCGCAGCTGCGCTTTCGCGAGAGCGCCTGCCTGCAATGCGGCATCTGCGAGAGCACCTGCCCGGAGGACGCCATCGCGCTCGCCCCCCGCTTCGACCCCGCCAACGCCGCCCGCGAGCCGCGCATCCTGCACGAGGACGAACCGGCCCTGTGCGCCGATTGCGGAAAGCCCTTCGGCTCGAAGGCGGCCATCGAGCGGATCGTCGAGAAGCTGGGCGGCACGCACTGGATGTTCGACAACCCCGAGCGGACCCGCGTCATCCGCCTGTGCGAGGATTGCCGGGTGAGCGCGGTGTTCCGCCAGAGCGACAACCCGTTCCAGATGGGCGACCGGCCCGCGGTGCGCACCACCGCCGACTATCTCGACGCCGATGACGAAAACGCGATCCCGAAGCGGCGCTTCGATGCGTGACCGGGGGCGGGGCGGCCCTATCTAGCCGGCAGGAAACCACCACGGGAGATACCGCCATGACCCTCGTCACCCGCCGCACCGGCCTGCTCCTCGGCGCGGGCGCGCTCGCCGCCCCCGCCCTTCTGGGCGGCGCCCGCCCCGCCCGCGCGGGGGCCGGGATGATGGGGGCCTCGCGCCCTGACCACATGCGCTTTCCCCACGGCGAGTTCGAGGTCACGACCCTCTTCGACGGCGCGGTGCAGCTCCCCGGCCCGTACCCTATCTTCGGGCAGGACCAGTTCGAGGAGGACGTCGCCGACCTGGTCGAGGCGAACAACCTCAGCTCGGAGAGGATGGAGATCGGCTTCACCACGACCCTGGTGAATACCGGCAGCGAACTGATCCTGTTCGACACCGGCAATGACGGCACCCAGCGCCCCACCGCCGGCAAGACCCGCGCGCACATGGCCCGCGCCGGCTACGCGCCCGAGGATGTGGACATCGTCGTCCTGACCCATTTCCACGGCGATCATATCGGCGGCCTGATGGTCGACGGCGCGCCCGCCTTCCCGAATGCCCGCTACGTCACCACCGCGGCGGAATACGATCACTGGAGCGGGTCGGACAATGCGATGGTGCAGTCCAACGTCGTGCCGCTCGCGGAGCGGATGACGTTCCTGGAGGACGGGCAGGACGTGGTCTCCGGCGTGACCGCCATGGCCGCGAACGGGCATACGCCGGGGCACACGATCTACCACGTCGAGAGCGGCGACAGGCGCGTGCTGGTGACCGCCGATACCGCGAACCACTTCGTCGCCTCGCTGGAGCGTCCCGACTGGCACGTCCGCTTCGACATGGACAAGGAGGCCGCCGCCGCGACGCGCAAGCGGGTCTTCGGTATGCTCGCCGCCGAGGGCATTCCCTTCATCGGCTATCACATGCCGTTCCCCGCCGTCGGCTTCGTGCGGGAGAACGGGACGGGCGGGTTCACCTACACCCCGGCCAGCTACCAGATGTTCCTGGAAGGCTGACCGACCGGGCGCGGGGCGTCCCTCAGCGGGCGGGGGGCGCGTTGCGGAGGCCCGTGAAGGCGTCCAGCGCCCCTTGCAGGATCGAGGCGGCGGCGGCGGCGTCGATGCGGGCGGCGCGCTTGCCCCGGTTGCGGCTCGTCTCCGCCATCGCCTCCTCGGCCGCGACGGTCGAGAGGCGCTCGTCCCAGTGCAGCACGGGCAGGCCGAGCGCGTCCTCGACGCTGCGGGAGAAGGCGCGCACCGATTGCGCCCGCCGCCCCGCGCTGCCGTCCATGTTGTAGGGCATCCCCAGCACGATCCCGACCGCGTCGCGCCGCTGCGACAGCAGGCGCAGGCGTTCGAGATCGAGGCGCAGGCCGTTGCGGAACAGCGTCTCCAGCGGCGATGCCAGCGTCCGGCGCTCGTCGCAGACGGCCACGCCGACCGTCTCCGTCCCCGGATCGAGGCCGAGAAGCGCCCCCGCCGGTCCGGCCATCTCCAGGAACGTCGCCGCGTCCGCCGTGTACCTCATCGCGCGGCGTCCGCGATGCGCGCCAGCGCGGCGGCATCCTCCGCGAAGGTCGCCCGCGCCGTCGCCAGCGCCGCCGCGCGGTCGTCGGCGCGGCCCAGGACGGCGTAGGCGCGGATCAGGCGCAGCCAGCCCTGCAGGTCGTCCGGCTCCTCGGCCAGACGTTCGGCGAGGCCCGCCACCATCCCCTCGATCATCGCGGTACGGTCGTCGTCGGACATCTCGGCGGCGGCGGCCATCTGCTCCCGCGTGGGGCCGGGACCGGCGGCGGGCGCGGCCTCGGGCAGCGGCGGAGCGGCGAGGTCGAGCGACTGGGCCATGCGCTCGGCATGGCCGTAGACCATCGGCACCCAGGGCGCGTCCGGCTCGGCATTCTCCAGAAGGGCGTTCCAGACGATCAGCGCCCGCCCGCTCTCGCCCCGCTGGGCATGGGCGAGCGCCTTGTAGTGGCCGAAGCGCGGATCGCCCGGCGAGAGGGACAGCCCGCTGTCGACCACCGTCTCGGCCTCGGGCGAGACGTAGCCGTTCGCCGCGCTGACCATCGCTTCGAGCATCTCGCCGTAGAGCGCCATGTCGGGCTGTTCGGCATTCTCGGCGAGGATGGCGTAGTTGCGCCAGGCATCGGCATAGCGCCCGATCTGCGCCTCCGTCCGGGCGAGGATCAGCCGGCCGCGCCGGTCGTCGGGCTTGCGGTCGAGGATGGCCTCGACCTCCGCGATCATCTCCGCGACGCGCTCCGTCTCTTCGGTCACGGGCGGCTCCGGCACGAACCCGGCCCGGTCGAGGATGCGCTCGGCCTCCTTCTGGGACGGACGCTGCGCCATCTGCGCCTCGAAGTCGGTGCGCGTCTCCAGCGGCATGTCCGGGCGCCCGGCGGCCCCGATGGAGAGATAGAGCGCGGCGGCCAGCGCCGGGATGCCCATCGCCGCCACGATGCCGATGCCCTTCGCGAGGGCGGGCGATACGGTGCGGGCCACGCCGTCGGCCTCCATCGCGTCGGTCGCGGCCAGCAGGCGGCGCGACACCTCGATCCTCGCGGCCTTCGCCTCGGCCTCCGTCAGCACCCCGCGCGACACGTCCTGGTCGATTTCCGCCAGTTGCGCGCGATAGGTCTGGGCGTCGTAGGCCGCCCGCGACTGCGCCTCCTGCCGCCCCCGGAAGAAGGGCAGGGCGAGGGCCGCGGCGGTCATCAGGGCGAGGGTACCGGCGAGGAGGATGAACACGGGGGGGCGAAGCTCCTGTTGCGTCTATCGCGGCGGACCCTAGCCCCGGCATCCGCCCCCCCGCAAGCGACAGGGCGACCGCACGCGCGCAGATGTCGCAATCTTGACCTCGAAAGGCGCTTGCGGCGGCGCGCGGGAGGGTCGAAAGCATCATGGATGCATCATTCTCGACCCGACGACCTGGGAGACGCGGCATGACCCCGAACGGCACGACACCGAATCCGAAGGCGCGCTACTCGATCTTCAGCCTCGCCCGCAACGCGATGACCGGGCACCAGAACTGGGAACGCGCCTGGCGCTCGCCGGAGCCGAAGAAGGAATACGACGTCGTCATCGTCGGCGGCGGCGGCCACGGGCTGGCCACCGCCTACTACCTCGGCAAGAACCACGGCGTGCGCAACGTCGCGGTGCTGGAGAAGGGCTGGATCGGGGGCGGCAACACGGGCCGCAACACGACCATCATCCGCTCGAACTACCTCCAGGACAGCTCCGCCGCCCTGTTCGAGCTGTCGCGCTCGCTGTTCGAGACGATGAGCCAGGATCTCAACTACAACGTCATGTTCAGCCCGCGCGGCGTGCTGATGCTGGCCCAGACGGAGCACGAGAAGCGCGCGTGGCAGCGCACCTTCCACGCCAACCGCATCAACGGCATCGAATCCGAATGGGCGACGCCGGAGAAGGTCAAGCAGCTCTGCCCGATCATCAACCTCGACCCGAACACGCGCTATCCCGTGCTCGGCGGACTGTGGCAGCCGCGCGGCGGCACGGCGCGGCACGACGCGGTCGCGTGGGGCTACGCCAGGGCGGCGGACGAGATGGGCATCGACATCATCCAGAACTGCGAGGTCACGGGCGTCGACACCTCGAACGGCGCCGTCTCGGGCGTGCAGACGACCAAGGGTCCCATCGGCTGCGCGAAGCTCGGCATCGTGGTGGCGGGCAATTCCTCGCGCCTCGCCGACATGGCCGGCTTCCGCCTGCCCATCGAGAGCGTCGCGCTTCAGGCGCTGGTGTCGGAGCCGATCAAGCCGTGCATGGATATCGTGGTCATGGCCAACACGGTCCACGGCTACATGAGCCAGTCCGACAAGGGCGAGATGGTCATCGGCGGCGGGGCGGACGGGTTCAACAACTACACCCAGCGCGGCAGCTTCCAGCATATCGAGGAGACGGTGACGGCCCTCGTCGAGACCTTCCCCATCATCTCGCGGCTGCGGATGCTGCGCCAGTGGGGCGGGATCGTGGACATGACGGGCGACCGCTCGCCCATCATCTCGAAGACGCCGGTCGAGAACGTGTTCATCAACTGCGGCTGGGGGACGGGCGGGTTCAAGGCGACACCCGGCTCCGGCCACTGCTTCGCCGCGACGGTCGCCAAGGGCGAACCGGACCGCGTTGCCGCCCCCTTCAGCCTCGACCGCTTCGCCGAGGGACGCATGATCGACGAGAGCGTGGCGGCGGCGGTGGCGCACTGACGGAACGGCGAGGCGTTTTGAATGCACTCTACCTGTGACCGCCTCGATTGAAATCGCTGCCCGGCTTGACCGGGCAATCTAGGGGTAGCAAGCATGATTGCCCGTGGCTGTGGATCACCCGGTCAAGCCGGGTGGTGACGGCTCTTATTTACGATTTTCGAGCCGAAGCGACGTTTCTCCAGACACTGAGTTTACACAAAATTGGTCCGGTTTCGGTGCACGAAATCGGGCTATTGGTTTTTCCATCGGTTTATGTATCGTCTTCCCCATACGTCGCACATAAGCGGCGGCTAACGGGGAGAGACGAGAGATGGAAGCCGAACTGGCCGAACTGGCGGCGAAGGTGGCCGCGCTGGAGGGAGCCTCCGGCCCCGCGACGAACACGATCTTCGCGGAGACCTTCTATTACCTGACCATCCCGCTCATGGTCATCATCCATGCGGGATTCCTGGCCTACGAGATGGGCGCGTCGCGGCAGAAGAACGTGCTCGCCTCGGGGATCAAGAACATCCTCGCCTTCGCGTTCGTCGTGCCGGCCTTCTACTTCATCGGCTGGTGGATCTACTGGGCCTTCCCCGCCGGCATCTCCTTGGAAGCGGGACCGAACGGGATCAGCGGGGCGGAATACGCGTCCGAGATCGCCTGGCCGTGGGTCGAGTACATGGGGCCGAACATCTCCGACAACGCCTCGGGCGTGTTCTGGGGCGCGTTTACCCTGTTCGCCGCCACCACCGCCTCGATCTTCTCGGGCGCGGTCATCGAGCGCATCCAGGTCGTGGGCTTCATCCTGCTGGCCATCGTGCTCGGCGCGGTCGCCTGGGTCGTGGCCGCCGCCTGGGGCTGGCACGCGGACGGATGGCTGGTGCAGCAATACGGCTACCACGATTTCGGCGCGGCGGGCGTCGTGCACATGGTCGCCGGGTTCTTCGCGCTGGGCGTGCTGATCAACCTCGGGCCGCGGATCGGCAAGTACAACATCGACGGCACGTCCAACGACCTGAGCGGGCACAACCTGCCCTTCACGCTCACGGGCCTGATGCTCATCATCGTCGGCTTCTTCGGCTTCCTGATGGCCTGCGTCATCGTGCCGGGCGAGGCGTGGTCGTGGTACCCGGACAAGTTCGCCACGATCTACGGCACGCCGACGACGCTCTCGACGCTGGCCTTCAACATCCTGATGGGCTTCTCGGGCGGGATCATCGGCGCGTGGATGCTGACGCGCGATCCGTTCTGGATGATGTCGGGCGCGCTGGCGGGGATCATCTCCTGCGCGGCGGGTCTCGATCTCTTCTGGCCCCCGGCGGCCTTCGCCATCGGCTTCATCGGCGGCGCGGCGCTCAAGCCCATCGCCTCGATCCTCGACGGCCTGGGCATCGACGACGCGGTGGGCGCGGTCACGGTCCACGGCTTCATCGGCATCTGGGGCGTGATGGCGGTCGGCATCTTCGCCGCCGGCTACCCGGCGCTCCAGGGCGATGCGGGCGTCGCGACGACCTCGCTGGTCGGCCAGGGCATCGGGGTGGGCGTCATGTTCTGCCTCGGCTTCATCCCGGGGCTGCTCCTGTCGCTCGTGCTGCGCATCCTCGGATTGCTGCGCGTGCCGGAGGCCGCCGAGATCGCGGGGCTGGACACGACGAAAGTGCCCGTCTCCGCCTATCCCGAGGGCATCGCGATCTCGTCGCAGCCCGCCGAATAACCTCGAACAGGAAAGGACACGAAAATGGGTTCCACCTTCGATACCTGGAACGACGTCGCCGGCCCGATCTATCCCGGGGCCAACACGGAATGGGAATACATCTGGTTCCTCGTCGCGCTCGGCCTGTGCGTGCTCGCGCTGGTCGTCGGACTCGGCCACGAGAAGCTGGCCTATCGCCGCGCGAGGAAGCGCCACGACGCCATGCGCTAACGGATCGTCCGTTTCCGGCGTAATTGTTTCGCCCCGGTGCCCCGCGCCGGGGCGAACCTGTTTTCTGACTCCTTCCTTTGACCTCGCCCCCTGTCGCCTTACAAAGAAGGGTGGGGGACGGGTTGGACAGGCGACGAAGCTCCCCGCACGGAACCGCCATTCACGCCGCCCGCGCATCCTGTCATGCGGTACGGGCGGCCAAAGGCATAAGCTGAGGGAAATCGATTCATGTCGAAAGTCGCACTGGTCACGGGGGGCACGCGGGGCATCGGCGCCGCCATCTGCCGCGCTCTGAAGGATGCCGGATACACCGTCGCCGCCAACTACGCGGGCAACGACGATGCCGCCAACGCCTTCAAGGACGAGACGGGCATCCCCGTCTACAAGTGGTCGGTCGCCGATTACGACGCCTGCGTCGCGGGCATCAAGGAGGTCGAGGACGCGCACGGGCCGGTCGAGATCCTCGTGAACAACGCGGGCATCACCCGCGACGCCGCCTTCCACAAGATGGACATCGAGAAGTGGAAGGCCGTCATCGACACGAACCTGACGGGCCTGTTCAACATGACGCATCCGGTCTGGACCGGCATGCGCGACCGTGGGTGGGGCCGGATCGTCAACATCTCCTCCATCAACGGCCAGAAGGGTCAGGCGGGTCAGGCGAACTATTCCGCCGCCAAGGCCGGGGATCTGGGCTTCACCAAGGCGCTGGCCCAGGAAGGCGCGCGCAAGGGCATCACCGTGAACGCCATCTGCCCGGGCTACATCGGCACCGAGATGGTGCGCGCCATCGCCCAGGACGTGCTCGACAAGCACATCCTGCCGCACATCCCCGTCGGCCGCCTCGGCGAGCCGGAGGAGATCGCGCGCTGCGTCGTCTTCCTCGCGTCGGACGACGCCGGGTTCATCACCGGCTCGACGCTCAGCGCCAATGGCGGCCAGACGATGACCTGATGCCGGTGCGGCGCAGCGGTTCGACCGCCGCGCCGCGTCCGCATCCGACAGAAACGATCACAGGAAAGTTCAGCCATGCAAGAAGTCGTCATCGCCGCCGCCGCCCGCACCCCCGTCGGTTCGTTCAACGGCGCGCTGTCGGGCGTGCCCGCCCATTACCTCGGCGAGGTCGCCATCAAGGGCGCGCTGGAGCGCGCGGGGGTCGACCCCAAGGACGTGGACGAGGTCATCATGGGCCAGATCCTGACCGCCGGACAGGGCCAGAACCCCGCCCGTCAGGCCGCCCGCAACGCCGGCCTCGCCGACGAGACCGCGGCGTGGGGCATCAACCAGCTCTGCGGCTCGGGCCTGCGCGCGGTGGCGCTCGGGTACCAGCACATCGCCATGGGCGACAACGACATCATGGTCTGCGGCGGGCAGGAGAGCATGAGCCAGGCCCCGCATTGCCAGCACCTGCGCAGCCCCACCAAGATGGGCGACGCGACGCTGACCGACACGATGCTGTCGGACGGCCTGATGGACGCCTTCCACGGCTATCACATGGGCACCACCGCCGAGAACGTCGCCGAGAAGTGGCAGATCACCCGCGACGATCAGGACAGCTTCGCCGCCGCCAGCCAGAACAAGGCCGAGGCGGCGCGCAAGGAGGGCCGCTTCAAGGACGAGATCGTCCCCGTCACCATCAAGGGCCGCAAGGGCGACACGGTGGTCGAGGAGGACGAGTACATCAAGGAAGGCGTCACCGCCGAGGGCCTGGGCGGCCTGCGCACCGTCTTCAAGAAGGACGGCACGGTCACCGCCGGCAACGCCTCGGGCATCAACGACGGCGCGGCCGCCGTCGTGCTGATGTCCAGGGAGGAGGCCGAGAAGCGCGGCATCGAGCCGCTCGCGACCATCAGGTCGTGGGCCACGGTCGGCCTCGACCCGGCCATCATGGGCGCGGGGCCGATCAACGCGTCGAAGAAGGCGCTGGAGAAGGCCGGATGGTCCGCCTCCGACCTCGATCTCGTCGAGGCGAACGAGGCGTTCGCCGCCCAGGCCTGCGCGGTGAACAAGGAGCTGGGCTGGGATACCGACAAGGTGAACGTCAACGGCGGCGCCATCGCCATCGGCCACCCCATCGGCGCCTCCGGCGCGCGCATCCTCAACACGCTCCTCTTCGAGATGAAGCGCCGCGACGCGAAGAAGGGCCTCGCCACGCTCTGCATCGGCGGCGGCATGGGCGTCGCGATGTGCGTCGAGCGGGCGTGATTGCACTTTGTGCTTGAAGCGCAATCACCCGATGGCATGCTGTCCTCCTGTCGGTGACGGGAGGGCGGTATGGCCTCGATAACGATTCGGGACTTGGAAGACGACGTGAAGCGCCGCCTCAAGCAGCAGGCGAACGACAAGGGCGTCTCGATGGAGGCCGAAGCGCGCCGCATCCTCGAAGAGGCAGTGCGTCCGCAATCGGCCTTGGCGGTGTGGCGGTCCTGTGCCCCCACGGGATGGCGGGGTATCGATCTGGACACACCGGACAGGGTCCCGGACCGCCGCCTTCCCGATTTCGACGACGAGGTCGCGGAGCATGACGCTTGAAGGTCGTACTGGATACCAACGTCGTTTCCGAGCTGTTCCGTCCCGACCGCGTCGGCAATGCCGACGTGCGCCGCTGGTTCGACACGGTCTCGAAACGGTCGGTTCATCTGAACCGCGTGACGCAGGCGGAGATCTGGGCCGGCGCATACGGCCATCGCGATGCGCGCCAGTCCGAGCTTCTGTTCCAATACTGGGACGAGTTGTCGCGAAACCTGTCTATCCTCGATTTCGACCTCGTCGCCTGCAAGAACGCCGCGCGGTTCCTGGGATCGCGCAAGCGTCGGGGCCGCCCGGTCTTCTTCGCCGATGCCGCCATCGCCGGTATCGCCATGGCCAACCACTGCGCGCTCGCCACGCGCAATACGAAAGATTTCGAGGGATCGGACCTGATCCTCGTCAACCCATTCGAGCCGCCCGAGGGATGAAGCCATGATCGACCGCCAGACCGACACCGACCCCGCCGAGACCGAGGAATGGCGCGATGCGGTCGAATCCGTCATCGCCTACGAAGGGACGGACCGGGCCGACGACCTGCTGGAGGAGGCGGTCGCCGTCGCCCGGCGCAACGGCGCGCTGGTGCCCTTCGCGCGCAACTCGGCCTATGTGAACACCGTCTCGGTGGACGAGCAGCCGGACCATCCCGGCGACCGGGAGATCGAGAAGCGCATCCGCTCGGCCATCCGGTGGAACGCGGCCATGGTGGTGCTGAAGGCCAACAAGGAATCGAGCGAGCTTGGCGGGCACATCGCCAGCTTCCAGTCGGCGGCGACGCTCTACGATACCGGCTTCATGCATTTCTGGCATGCCGAGCACGAGGGCCACGGCGGCGATCTGGTGTTCATCCAGGGGCATTCCTCCCCCGGCATCTACGCCCGCGCCTATCTCGAAGGGCGGCTGACGGAGGAGCAGATCCTCAATTTCCGGCAGGAGGCGGACGGCGAGGGCATCTCGTCCTATCCGCATCCGTGGCTGATGCCCGATTTCTGGCAGTTCCCGACCGTCTCGATGGGCCTCGGCCCGCTCATGGCGATCTACCAGGCGCGGTTCCTGCGCTATCTGGAGGGGCGCGGGCTGGCGAAGACCGCGAACCGCAAGGTCTGGGCCTTCATGGGCGACGGGGAGATGGACGAGCCGGAAAGTCTGGGCGCCATCTCCCTCGCCGGGCGCGAGCGGCTCGACAACCTCGTCTTCGTCATCAACTGCAACCTCCAGCGCCTCGACGGTCCGGTGCGCGGCAACGGCAAGATCGTGCAGGAGCTGGAGGGCGATTTCCGCGGCTCCGGCTGGAACGTGGTCAAGTGCCTGTGGGGCACGGGCTGGGACGCGCTGCTCGCCAAGGACCATTCGGGCAAGCTGCGCCAGCTCATGGAGGAATGCGTCGACGGCGAGTACCAGGACTTCAAGTCGAAGGACGGCGCGTATATCCGCGAGAACTTCTTCGGCCGCTATCCCGAGACCGCCGAGATGGTCGCCGACTGGTCCGACGACCAGATCTGGAAGCTGACCCGGGGCGGTCACGACCCGCGCAAGGTGTATGCCGCCTATGACGAGGCGGTGAACACCAAGGGAATGCCGACCGTGATTCTCGCCAAGACCGTCAAGGGCTACGGCATGGGCGCGGCGGGCGAGGCGCAGAACATCACCCATCAGCAGAAGAAGATGGGCATCGACGACCTCTACGCCTTCCGCGACCGTTTCACGCTGACGCTGACCGACGAACAGGTGGAGAATCTGGAGCTTATCAAGTTTCCCGACGACAGCGAGGAAGCGAGGTACCTCCATGACCACCGCAAGAGGCTGGGCGGCTATCTGCCATCGCGACGGGCGAAATCCGAGAGTCTCGACATCCCCGCGCTGGAGAAGTTCGGCGCGCTCCTCGGCTCGTCGGGCGAGCGCGAGATCTCGACCACCATGGCCTTCGTCCGCGCGCTCAACACGCTGCTGCGCGACAAGAAGGTCGGCGAGCGGGTCGTGCCCATCGTGCCGGACGAATCGCGCACCTTCGGCATGGAGGGCATGTTCCGCCAGTTCGGCATCTACTCCCAGGTCGGTCAGCTCTACCGCCCGCAGGATGCCGACCAGCTCATGTTCTACCGCGAATCGAACGACGGGCAGATGCTTCAGGAGGGCATCAACGAGGCCGGAGCGATGGCGTCGTGGATCGCCGCCGCCACCAGCTACTCGACCTCGAACACGCCGATGATCCCGTTCTACATCTACTATTCGATGTTCGGGTTCCAGCGGATCGGCGACCTGGCCTGGGCCGCCGGGGACATGCGCGCGCGGGGCTTCCTCATCGGGGGCACGTCAGGGCGCACGACGCTGAACGGCGAGGGCCTGCAGCACGAGGACGGGCACAGCCACCTGATCTCCGCCACCGTCCCCAACTGCATCAGCTACGACCCGACCTTCCAGTTCGAGGTCGCGGTCATCGTGCAGGACGGCCTGCGCCGCATGTATGCCGAGCAGGAGGACGTCTTCTACTACATCACCACGCTCAACGAAAACTACGCGCATCCGGCCATGCCCGAAGGCGCGGAGGAGGGCATCCGCAAGGGCATGTACCTGCTGCGCGCCTCGGAGAAGTCCGGCAAGAAGGTGCAGCTCGTCGGGTCGGGGGCCATCCTGCGCGAGAGCCTCGCCGCCGCCGAGATGCTGGAGGAGGATTTCGGCGTGGCCGTCGACGTGTGGAGCGCGACCAGCTTCACGGAGCTGCGGCGCGAGGCGCTTGACTGCGAGCGGTGGAACATGCTGCACCCGATGGAGGAGCCGCGCGTCCCCTACGTCACGGAGTGCTTCCGAAGCCGGGGCGACGATCCGGTGATCGCCTCGACCGACTACATGAAGAGCTACGCCGACCAGATCCGCGCCTTCGTGCCCGGCACCTACAAGGTGCTCGGCACGGATGGATACGGGCGGTCGGATTACCGCAAGTCGCTGCGCGAGTTCTTCGAGGTGGACCGCCGCTTCATCGCGGTGGCTGCGCTCAAGGCGCTGGCCGACAGCCAGAAGGGCGACAACAGGACCGTCGCGGACGCCATCGAGAAATACGGCATCGACCCGGGCAAGGCCAATCCGGCGCGCGTCTGAATATTTGCAAGAGGAAATCATTATGACGACCGAAGTTAAGGTGCCGGATATCGGCGATTTCGACGAAGTGCCCGTAATCGAGGTGCATGTGGCCGTGGGCGACACGGTCAATGCAGAGGACCCATTGGTCACGCTCGAAAGCGACAAGGCGGCGATGGACGTGCCGTCGCCCGTGAGCGGGGTGGTCAAGGAGCTGAAGGTCGCCGTCGACGACAAGGTGAGCGAAGGGACGCTCATCCTGATCGTGGACGAGGGCGGGGAGGGCACCGAGACGGCCAAGCCCTCCGGCGACGACATCGTGCAGGACGCGAACACGTCCGGCGGGGGCGGCGGCACGACCGAGGTGACGGTCCCCGATATCGGCGATTTCGACGAGGTCCCGGTGATCGAGGTGCATGTCGCCGAGGGCGATACCATCGCCGCCGAGGACCCGCTGGTGACCCTCGAAAGCGACAAGGCCGCCATGGACGTGCCGTCGCCCGCCGCGGGCGTGGTGAAGGCGCTGAAGGTTAGTGTCGGTGACAAGGTCTCCGAAGGCTCCGTCATCCTGCTGCTCGAAGGGGAGGGCGGCGGCGCGGGTGCGGCATCCCCTGCCGCGAAGGCCGATCCCGCCGCGCAAGCCGCGACGGTGGGCGACGCGACCGCCAAGCCCGGCTATGGCGGCAGTACGAAGGCCGCCTCCGATCAGCCCGAGAACCTGCCGAAGGGTGCCTATACCGACGAGGGCGGCGCGTTGCGTTCGGCGGACGGGACGACGCTAGGCGCGGACAGCCCGCCGCCCAAGCTCGCCGATTTCTCCGGCGTCCATGCCTCGCCGTCGGTGCGGCGTCTGGCGCGGGAACTGGATATCGACCTCAACGCGGTAACGGGCACCGGCGAGAAGGGACGCATCACCAAGGACGACGTGAAGGGCCATATCGCCGGCTCCGGCGCGGCCCCACAGGCGGCGGGCGCACCCGCGCAAGGGGGGATGGGCATTCCTCCGATCCCCACGGTCGACTTCTCAAAGTTCGGCGCGGTCGAGACCGTGGAGATGAGCCGCATCAAGAAGCTGAGCGGCCCGCATCTGCATCGCTCCTGGCTCAACATCCCGCACGTCACCCATACGGACGAGGCCGACATCACGGAGATGGACGCCTTCCGCAAGGAGCAGGATACGCGCGCCAAGGAGGAGGGTTACCGCGTAACGCTGCTGTCCTTCCTCATCAAGGCCAGCGTCTCGGCGCTCAAGCAGCACTGGGAGGTCAACGCCTCCCTCGGGCCGGACGGGGCGAGCCTGATCCGGAAGCACTACTACAACATCGGCTTCGCCGCCGACACGCCGAACGGCCTCGTCGTCCCGGTCGTCAAGGATGCCGACCGCAAGGGCATCCGCGAGATCTCCATAGAGCTGGGCGAGCTGTCCAAGAAGGCCCGCGACGGCGCGCTCAAGGGGCCGGACATGCAGGGCGCGAGCTTCACCATCTCCTCGCTCGGCGGCATCGGGGGCACGCATTTCACGCCCATCGTCAACGCGCCGGAGGTGGCCATCCTCGGCGTGGTGCGCTCGAAGATGGCCCCGGTGTGGAACGGCAAGAAGTTCGAGCCGCGCAACATGCTGCCGCTGTGCCTGAGCTACGATCACCGGGCCATCGACGGCGCGCTCGCGGCGCGGTTCTGCGCGACCCTCAAGGGTCTGATGACCGATCCCCGCAACCTGCTTCTCTGAGGAGGTCGGACCATGGCCATAGAAAAGATCACCGTCCCCGATATCGGCGACTTCGACGCCGTGCCGGTCATCGAGGTGCACGTGAAGGAGGGCGACGCGGTCAGCGCCGAGGACCCCATCGTCACGCTCGAAAGCGACAAGGCGGCGATGGACGTGCCCGCGCCGCGATCCGGCATCGTGAAGGCGCTGCACGTGAAGGTCGACGACAAGGTGGGTGAGGGCACGGTCCTGCTCGAACTGGAGCTACAGGAGGAGGCGGGTTCCCCTTCCGTCGCCAGCCGTCCGAAGGAGGATTCCGTGGCGAGCGGGGCGAAGGCCGAGGGTGATGTGCACGCGCAGCTCGTCGTGATGGGGGCGGGGCCGGGGGGCTATACGGCCGCCTTCCGCGCCGCCGATCTGGGCATGGACGTGGTGCTGATCGAGCGGTGGGAGACGCTGGGCGGCGTGTGCCTCAACGTCGGCTGCATCCCGTCGAAGGCCCTGCTCCACGCCGCCAAGGTCATCGACGAGGCGTCGGAGATGAAGGCGCACGGCATCAGCTTCGGCAAGCCCGAGGTCGATATCGACGCCCTGCGCGGCTGGAAGGACGGCGTGGTCTCGAAGCTGGTCGGCGGCCTCGGCGGCCTCGCCAAGGCGCGCAAGGTGCGGGTGGTCCACGGCGAGGCGGCCTTCGAGGGGCCGCGCGCGATCCGCGTGACCGGGGCCGACGGCGGGGCGCAGACCGTCACCTTCGACAAGTGCGTCATCGCGGCGGGGTCAGAGCCGGTCGAGCTGCCCTTCGTCCCCCATGACGATCCGCGCGTGATGGACAGCACCGGCGCGCTGGAACTGGAGGAGGTGCCGGGGCGGATGCTGGTCCTGGGCGGCGGCATCATCGGGCTGGAGATGGCGACCGTCTACGAGGCGCTCGGCGCGCAGATCACGGTGGTCGAGCTGATGGACGGGCTGATGGCCGGGGCCGACCCGGACCTCGTGAAGCCGTGGCAGAAGCGCATGGCGCCGAAATTCGAGAACATCTTCCTCAAGACGAAGGTGACGAACGTCACGGCGATGGACACGGGCCTGAAGGTCGATTTCGAAGGCCCGGAGGGCACCTTCACCGATGTCTTCGACCGGATTCTCGTCTCCGTCGGGCGCATCCCGAACGGGAAGAGGATCAAGGCGGACGCGGCGGGCGTAACCGTGGACGAGCGCGGCTTCATCGCCGCGGACAGGCAGATGCGGACGAACGCGCCGAACATCTTCGCCATCGGCGATATCGTCGGTCAGCCGATGCTGGCGCACAAGGCGGTGCACGAGGGCAAGGTCGCCGCCGAGGTCGCCGCCGGGCACAAATCCGCCTTCGATGCCAAGGTGATACCCTCCGTCGCGTATACGGACCCCGAAGTCGCCTGGGTCGGCCTGACCGAGACGCAGGCGAAGAAGGACGGGAAGAAGGTCGGCAAGGGCGTCTTCCCCTGGGCCGCCTCGGGCCGTTCGCTCGCCAACGGGCGAGAGGAGGGGATCACGAAGGTCATCTTCGACCCCGACACCAACCGCATCCTCGGCTGCGGCATCGTCGGCTCGTCGGCGGGGGACCTGATCTCCGAGGCCGTGCTCGCCATCGAGATGGGGGCCGACGCGGAGGATATCGCCCTCTCCATCCATCCGCACCCGACCCTGTCGGAGACGGTGGCCATGGCGACGGAGATGTTCGACGGTACCATCACGGACCTGATGCCCCCGAAACGGAAATAGGGTAGGGTGCGGGGATGGAAGAATACCTAACCGATCTCCCGATCCGGGCGATAAGCGAGGACGAGTTCCTCGCTTGGGACGAGGCGCGCGGCATAACGGCGCGCGTAGAGTTCCACGGTGGGCAGGTTTACACGATGCAGCAGGAAACCCTGCGGCACAATTTCGCCAAGGCGTCCATCTTCGCGCAATTCCTCGGGCAACTTGGTTTCGGGGGCACGTGCTACCCCATCGCCGACGGAATGCGCGTACGCACCCCGGCAGGCTCCCGATACGAACCCGATGCGTTGATCCGGTGCGGTGACAGGCTCGGTGGGGAGGTCAGTGAAATAGACGACCCGGTCGTCGTCGTCGAAGTCCTGTCGCCCTCGAACTCGCGGATCGCCATGATCGTGAAGCAGGAAAACTATTTTTCCTGCAAGTCACTCGTTCATTTCCTTCAGGTCGATCCGAAGGAGCGCCTGTTCTTTCACACGGTGCGCGGCCCCGCCCCCGACAGGTACCTCACCACCGTCCTGCGCGGCGGTACGCTCGCGCTCGATCCGCCCGGAGTGACGCTCGATCTCGATGCGGTCCTCGCTGCCATCGACGCCGCGTGACCGTTCCGCCGCCCAAGCGCGCCATCCACGACGTTGACCGTCTCTCCGAGGAGATGCGCGCGATCACCCGGCGGGCGGTGGTGGACCTGCGCTTCCTGCACGACGACCGCTCGCGCGACCTGATCCTTGAGCGGGTACGGGACGCGGGGCGCATCCTCGACGTGGGAGCGTCGATGCGCGATCATCTGGGCGAGATCGAGAGCCGCACGGAAACGATGGATATCAACGACTTCGGCGATTATCCCGATATCCTGGGCGATGTGTGTTCGCCTTTCCCGCCGGATATGGACGGCCGCTACGACGCCATCATCGCCCTCGCCATCGTCGAGCATGTCTACGACCCGCCCGCCGCGATCCGGAACTTCCAGCGTGCGCTGAAGCCGGGGGGACAGCTCTTTCTCTACATCCCCTGGATGTGGCGCTACCATGCGCCGAAGAACTTGCTCTTTCAGGACTATCAGCGCTTCAGCCGCGACGGCATGGCCTATCTCCTGCGCGACTTCGAGGACGTGACGCTGTACCCCCTGCGCGGGAAGTGGGCGGCGCGAGCGAACTTCTTCAAGTTCTGGAAAAGACGGGTGGAAAAGCGCTTCGGGGGCCGGTTCAACCGCCTGCTCGACGGGCGCGTCACCGACTGGCGCAACACGGTCCAGGCATCGGGCTACTTCGCCGAGGCGACCTGGCCGGGGGACAAATCTGATCGCGACGATAGATGAACGGTTTGCAAGGCGACACAAGTGGTATACCACCGCGTCTGAATCGTTCGTTTATTGCGCGGTTCGGGGATTTCGAAGGGGAATAATTCACATGGGCATGAAAGTCGGCATTCCGAGAGAGACGGTGGACGGCGAGAAGCGCGTCGCGCTGACCCCCGAGACCGCCGGACGCATCCAGAAGCTGGGCTACGATCTTCAGATCGAGAGCGGCGCGGGGGTGGAGGCGAACTTCTCGGACGAGGCGTATCGCGCGGCGGGGGTCGAGGTCCTGCCCGATGCCGACGCGGTCTGGTCCGGCTCCGACATCGTGATGAAGGTGCAGCAGCCGACGATGGCCGAGGCGGGCAAGCTGGAAGCGGGCAGGACGCTCATCAGCTTCCTGTGGCCTGCCCAGAACGAGGACCTGCTGTCCGCGCTCAAGGATCGCAATCCCCATGCGGTGCTGGCGATGGATCAAGTGCCCCGCATCTCCCGCGCGCAGAAGCTGGACGCGCTGTCCTCCATGGCCAATATCGCGGGTTATCGCGCAGTGGTCGAGGCGGCGAACAATTTCGGTCGCTTCTTCACCGGGCAGGTGACCGCCGCCGGCAAGGTACCGCCCGCGAAGGTGCTGGTCATCGGGGCCGGGGTCGCCGGGCTGGCCGCCATCGGCGCGGCGCGGTCGATGGGGGCCATCGTGCGCTCCTTCGACATCCGCCCCGAGGTGGCCGAGCAGATCGAATCGATGGGCGCGGAGTTCCTGTTCCTCGATTTCGAGGATCAGGACACCGGCACGAGCGGCGGCTACGCCAAGCCCTCCTCGCCCGAGTTCCGCGAGAAGCAGCTTGCGCTCTTCCGCGAGCAGGCCCCGGACGTGGACATCGTCATCACCACCGCGCTCATCCCGGGTCGCCCCGCGCCGGAGTTGTGGACCGAGGACATGGTCCGCGCGATGAAGCCCGGCTCCGTCATCGTGGACCTCGCCGCCGAGCAGGGCGGCAACTGCGCCCTGACGGTGAAGGGCGAGCGGATCGTGACCGAGAACGACGTCGTCATCGTCGGCTATACCGACATGGTCAGCCGCATGGCCGCGCAATCGAGCCAGCTCTACGCGACCAACCTGCGCCACCTGCTCGACGACCTGACCCCCGAGAAGGACGGTCAGCCGAATGTCGACATGGAGGATACGGTCATTCGCGGCTGCACGGTCGTGAAGGACGGGGAGGTGACGTACCCGCCGCCCGCCGTCTCGACATCGGTCGCCCCGAAGGCGGCGGCACCGAAGAAGGTGGAGGAGACCGCCGAGCAGAAGGCCGCGCGCGAGGCCGAGGAACTGCGTAGGGCCGGGTCGCGGACGACGATGCTGCTCGCGGTTGGCGGCGCGCTGCTGCTGGCGCTGGGCATGGTCGCGCCCGAGAGCTTCATGCAGCATTTCATCGTCTTCGTGCTGGCCTGCTTCGTCGGGTTCTACGTCATCTGGAACGTGGCGCATTCGCTGCATACGCCGCTGATGGCGATCACGAACGCGGTCTCGTCCATCATCATCGTCGGCGCGCTGCTGCAGATCAGCTCGACCAATACGGTCGTGATGGTGCTTGCCGCGCTGTCGGTTCTCATGGCCTCCGTCAACATCTTCGGCGGCTTCCTCGTGACGCGGCGGATGCTCGCGATGTTCCAGAAAAGCTGAGGGCCGGATAGATGAATATCGGACTCGTGAGCGCCGCCTACGTCGTCGCGGCCATCCTCTTCATCCTCGCACTGGGGGGGCTGTCGAACCAGGAGAAGGCCAAACGCGCCATCTGGTACGGCATCATCGGCATGGTGCTGGCGGTCGTGGCGACCGTCATGACGCCGGGGGTCGGCAACCTGCCGGTCATCGCCGTGATGATCGCCATCGGCGGCATCGGCGGCTGGTTCGTCGCCAAGAAGGTGCAGATGACCCAGATGCCCGAGCTTGTCGCGGGCTTCCACTCCCTCGTCGGTCTCGCGGCGGTCTTCATCGGCATCAACGCGCATCTGGAGATGGAGCGCGCGCTGATGGCGGTGGCGGATGGGACGGCGGGCGCGCTGACCGGCTTCGCGGCGACCATCGCGAAGAAGACCTCCGTCGAACTGGGCATCCTCAAGGTCGAGCTCTTCCTCGGCATCCTCATCGGCGCGATCACCTTCACCGGGTCGATCATCGCCTACGGCAAGCTGGCCGGAAAGCTCTCCTCGAACGCGCTGACCCTGCCGGGGCGGCATGCGATCAACCTCGCGGCCTTCGCCGCCTGCTTCGTTCTCGGGTTCCTGTACCTGCAGGGCGCGGGTCTGTGGACGATGATCCTCGTGGCGATCATCGCCGGGGCCATCGGCTGCCACCTCATCCTCGCCATCGGCGGGGCGGACATGCCGGTCGTCGTGTCGATGCTGAACTCCTATTCCGGCTGGGCGGCGGCGGCGATCGGGTTCACGCTCGGCAACGACCTGCTCATCGTCACGGGCGCGCTGGTCGGGGCGTCGGGGGCGATCCTGTCCTACATCATGTGCAAGGGCATGAACCGCAGCTTCGTCTCGGTCATCCTCGGCGGCTGGGGCGGCGATGCCGGCGGGCCGCAGCAGGAAGTCGAGGGCGAAATGGTGCCGACGAACGTCGACACCGTCGTGCAGCAGCTGGAGGACGCCGACTCGGTCGTCTTCGTCCCCGGCTACGGCCTCGCCGTGGCGCAGGCGCAGGGCGCGGTATCCGAGCTGACGAAGAAGCTGCGCGCGAAGGGCAAGGAGGTGCGCTTCGCCATCCATCCCGTCGCGGGCCGCCTGCCCGGGCATATGAACGTGCTGCTGGCCGAGGCGAAGGTGCCCTACGACTACGTGCTGGAGATGGAGGAGATCAATGATGACTTCCCCCAGACCGATTTCGTCATGATCCTCGGCGCGAACGACATCGTGAACCCGTCGGCGCAGGACGACCCCAACTCCCCCATCGCCGGGATGCCGGTGCTGGAGGTATGGAAGGCAAAGAACGTCGTCATCTCCAAGCGCGGGCAGGGGCGCGGCTATTCCGGCGTCGAGAACCCCCTGTTCTTCAAGGAGAACAGCCGGATGCTCTACGGCGATGCGAAGGACAGCCTCGACGCCATCCTCAAGCAGATGGATTGAGGGCCGGGCGCGTGCTACCTTGAGCGTATGAACATCCAGGTCAAGATCGACGAGCAGGAGGGCGAGGCCGCGCACGACCGCGACTTCGCCCTTTGGGCTTTGCGGCAGGCGCGGCTGCTGGAGGAGGGCCGGTTCGCGCAGCTAGACCTCGCCAACTTGGTTGAAGAGGTCGAAGATTTGGGCAAGGCGCGTAAGTACGAACTGAAAAACAGGCTCGAAACCCTGATCGAACATCTGCTCAAGCTACAATATGGTAGGATTTCTTATCCAAGACGCGGTTGGCGTAAGACCATCCTCAACAGTCGCCACGAGATAGACGCACTCCTGGAAGAAAGCCCAAGTCTGCATAGGCATTTGCCGGAGTTCTATGATCGCGCGTGGCGGGTCGGGCAGAACCGCGCGCTCCTCGGTTTCTGGGATCACGAGCCGGACCGCTATGGAGAATACGAGCGCGAAATGCCCGAAAGCCCTATCTATTCGGTGGATCGAGCGCTCGACGTGAATTTCTATCCCGATCCGCCGAACCAAGATGTCGACGGCTCAACGGAGTAATCCGACGCCCCTACGAACCGGCTGGACCACGGGCGCCTGCGCGACCGCTGCGGCGCGGGCGGCGTGGACGGGGGTCTGTACCGGGGCGGTGCCGGTCAGCGTGACCGTCGTCCTGCCGAAGGGCGAGCGCCCCGTCTTCCCCATCCTGAACGCGCGGCATGGTGACGGCTGGGCCGAGGCGACGGTGGAGAAGGATGCGGGCGACGATCCGGACGTGACCCATGGCGCGTTGATCACCGTGCGGGTGGAGCGGACCGCGCCGGGGGAGGGCGTCAGCTTTCATGCTGGGAAGGGCGTCGGCATCGTCACGAAGCCGGGTCTGCCCATCGGGGTGGGCGAGCCGGCCATCAATCCCGTCCCCCGTCGCATGATCGACGAGGCCATCGCCGACGTGAGCACGGAGCACGGTGTCGCCCCGGATGCGCGCGTGACCGTCTCCGTCGCGGGCGGCGCGGCGCTGGCCTTGAAGACCTGGAACCCGCGCCTTGGTATCGAGGGCGGCATCAGCATCCTCGGCACCACGGGCATCGTGCGCCCCTTTTCCTGCTCCGCCTGGATCGCGTCGATCCATCGCGGCATCGACGTGGCGGTGGCGACCGGCGCGCCACATGTGGTGGGCGCGACGGGCAGCACGTCCGAGGGCTACGTCCGCACCCTCTACGACCTGCCGGATACGGCATATCTGGATATGGGCGATTTCGTCGGCGGCCTGCTGAAATACCTGCGCCGCCATCCTGTCCCCCGCATCACCGTCGCGGGTGGGCCAGGGAAGATGACGAAGCTGGCGCAGGGAGCGCTGGACCTGCATTCCAAGAGGAGCCAGGTCGACCTCGACGCCTTGGCCGTACGTACCGGCATCCCTGATATCTCAAAAGCGAACACGGCGCTGGAGGCGTTCGGCATGGGTAGCGCGGCGCTGGCCCGGGCCGTCTGCGCCGATGCGCGGGCGACCGTGCGCGAGACGCTGCGCGGGGCCGATATCGCGGTCGAGACGATCATCGTCGGCCGCTCGGGCGAGCCGCTGGCGCGGTGCCCCTTCGACGCGTCCGGCGGGTGAGGACGGTCCTCCTCCTCGCCGGGACCGCCGAGGCGCGGGCGCTCGCGGCGGCGTTCGACAGGCCGGACGCGCGCCTCGTCGCCTCGCTCGCCGGGGCGACGGCATCGCCCCGCGGCTATGCCTGCACGATGCGCGCGGGCGGCTTTGGCGGGATTGCGGGGTTGCGGGATCACATGGCGCGCGAGCGTATCGCCGCGCTCGTCGATGCGACGCATCCCTTCGCGGCCCGCATCTCCGCGAATGCGCTGGCGGCGAGCCGGGCCTGCGCCGTACCCCACCTCGCACTTGTTCGCCCGCCATGGCCGGTCGAGCCGCATTGGTCGTGCTTCGACAGCCTCGAATCGGCGGTCGCGGCAATCCCGCCCGGCGCGCGGGTACTCGCCACCACGGGGCGCGCCGTCACCGCCCCGCTCGTCGCGCGCCCCGATCTCGGCATCCTCCTGCGCAGCGTCGATCCGGTGCCGGATGCCCCGCCGCATATCCGCTCGCTACCGGCGCGCGGGCCGTTCACGGTGGCCGCGGAGACGGCGCTCATGCGCGAACACGGCGTCACGCACCTGCTGACCCGGAACGCCGGGGGCGACTCGCGGGCGCGGCTCGATGCGGCGTCGGCCCTCGGCGTCTCGGTTCACATGATCGAGCGTCCCCCCTCGGAGGGCGCAAACGGCGTGCGGACGGTCGCGGACGCGCTTCGTTGGCTCGACGGTGTCCTTCGCGATTGACACCCGCGGCGTCTTGTCGGACATCTGGACGCCACGGTTCCGAAGCCTGTCGCCTCGCGGCGACGGCGATGGATTGAAAGGGAACGCGGAACGGGCCGATCCATGCCGGAGGCCCGAAGCCGCGACCGCCCCCGCGACTGTGAGCGGCGTGCATCGTCCAGAGGCCACTGGGGAAACCCGGGAAGGCGGAGGATGCGAGGCGAGAGCCGACGCCGCGAGTCAGGAGACCTGCCGTGACGACGACCTCGCAACCCCCGTCGGTGGGACGGGAACGGAGACGGACATGAAAAAGACTGCCGCCCTCTCGGGCCTCGCCGCCCTGATCGCAACCCCCGCCCTCGCGCATCACCCGCTCGCGGGTGCGCCGATGGAAACCTTCACCCATGGCGTGCTGTCAGGCATCGGCCATCCGCTGCTCGGCTTCGACCATTTCTTCTTCGTCGTGGCCGTGGGTCTCGTCGCGGCGATGCTGGGACGCCTCGCGACCGGGCCGCTCGCCTACATGGGCGCGATGGTGATCGGCGTGTTCGTGGCCTATGGCGGGGTGGTCCTGCCGGGTGCGGAGCTGGCAATCGCCGCATCGCTGATCGTCGTCGGCGGGCTTGCCGCCGCGGGCCGCCTGCCCGCCGCGCCCGTCGTCCTCGGCCTGTTCGCCGTGGCCGGACTGTTCCACGGCTGGGCCTTCGGCGGCTCCATCGCCGGTCAGGAAGGCGGCATCGGCGGCGCGGTCCTCGTCGGCTACCTGCTCGGCCTGCTCGTGGTGCAGTACGTCGTCGCCGTCGCGGCGGGTGCGCTGCTCGCCAAAGGGGGCGAGGCCATCCGTCCGCGCCTGGCCGGGGCCGTGGTCGCGGGCGTCGGCGCGACCTTCCTGCTGGAGAACCTCGAAGGCATCGCCTTCGCCGCCCTCGGCCTCGGCTGAGCCATGGCAGCGGGAGCCTTCGCTCCCGTCGACGCGGAGCCGCCGGTCTTCTCTCCCGCCTTCCGGCGAGAGCTGGAGACCCTGTTCCGCTGGCGGCGGGACGTACGCCGGTTCGAGACGACGGCGGTACCGGAGCGGGTCGTCGCGCAGGTGATCCGCGCGGCGGCGAGCGCGCCGTCGGTCGGCCTGTCCGAGCCGTGGCGCTTCGTGCGTGTCGGCTCTAGGGCGGCGCGGGCGGCGGTGGCGGCGAATTTCGAGGAGATGAACGCCCTCGCCCTTGCCGCGCAACCCTCGGACAGGCGCGCGCTCTACGCCCGGCTCAAGCTGGCTGGCCTGCGCGAGGCGCCGGTGCAGCTTGCCGTCTTCTGCGACGAGGCGGCGCCCCAGGGCGGCGGTCTCGGCATCGCCACCATGCCGGAGATGCGCCGCTACTCGGTCGTCTGCGCGGTGATGCAGATGTGGCTCGCCGCCCGGGCGCGCGACCTCGGCGTCGGCTGGATCTCGATCCTCGATCCGCACCGCGTCGCCCGCGATCTCGCCGTACCCGAGGGGTGGTCCCTCGTCGCCTATCTCTGCCTCGGCTATCCGATCGAGGAGCATATCGACCCCGAACTTTCCCGCGCCGGATGGCAGGCCCGCCAATCCCTGCCCGATCGCGTGCTGCACAGGTAGACCCCCGACGATGCCCCAGAAGATTCCCGCCACCGTCATCACCGGCTTCCTCGGCGCCGGCAAGACGACCCTCATCCGCAACCTCCTGCAACAGGCGAATGGCAAGCGCATCGCCCTCGTCGTGAACGAGTTCGGCGATATCGGCGTCGACGGCGACCTGCTGAAGGGCTGCGGCATCGAGGGCTGCGCCGACGACGACGTGATCGAGCTGTCCAACGGGTGCATCTGCTGCACCGTCGCCGACGACTTCATCCCGACCATCGAGACGCTGCTGGGCCGCGCCGATCCGCCGGACCACATCGTCATCGAGACCAGCGGCCTCGCCCTGCCGCAGCCGCTCGTCCGCGCGTTCAACTGGCCCGAGATCCGCACCCGCACGACCATCGACGGCGTGGTGACGGTGGTCGACGGCCCAGCCCTCGCCGACGGACGCTTCGCCCATGACGAGGCGCGGGTTGCGGCGCAGCGGGAGGCGGACGACAGCATCGACCACGAGACCCCGCTCGCGGAACTGTTCGAGGATCAGCTCGCCTGCGCCGATATCGTTGTGGTGTCGAAGACCGATGCGATGGAGGCGGGCCGGGCGGATGAGACGGTCGCATCGCTCGGGACGCGCACCCGGGACGGCGTGCGCCTCGTCCGGTCCGGCATGGGCGGCCTCGCGCCCGACGTGCTGCTCGGCCTCGATGCCGGGGCCGAGGATGACGTGGCCGCGCGGCACGAGATCCATCATCATCACCACGACGACGAGGGGGATGACGACCACCACCACCACGGCGACGAACACGCCCACGGCCACGACGAATTCGACAGCTTCGCCCTTGCCTTCGGCGAGGTGTCCGACGTGGAGGCGTTCCGCGCGAGGGTCGAGGCGACCATTCGCGCCCACGACGTGCTGCGCCTGAAGGGCTTTCTCGCCGTCGAGGGCAAGCCGATGCGAATGGTCCTGCAGGCCGTCGGTCCCCGCATCGAAACCTATTTCGACCGTCCCTTCGGCACGGATGGGCGCCAGAGCGCGCTGGTCGTAATCGGTCTGCACGGGCTGGACGAGGCCGCGATCCGCCTAGCGCTGGGGTGCGGTAACTGACTCTGACATGTATCAGCGTTTGCTATCAGGAGTTTTTCCTATTCTTTCCCACTGGTTTCCGGATTTAGTGGTCGGTGGAAGACGTTCATCGTCTCGAACTGTCGAGTAGTTGGGTTTTTTCCCGCCTCTAGGCCCAACTTCTTGGAAGATGCCACCGTCTTTACCGGTGTTCTCACCGGGCTTTTTCCGATCAGCCATTTTTATCTCCATTTCATATGGAAACCATATCAGATGTAAACGGATGAGATTCAATGGCTGCGTTTAGAATTTCTTCAACTTTTATGGTACGGCAATAATGCACCTCCTCCTCGCGCAGCCGGGCGAGATATCGGACGGGTCGGAAGCGGTCGATCTGGGCCAGACCCCGGCGGACGTCATCGTCATCTCCGCCGCCGATACCGAGCTTGCGGCCCTGTCGGAGGCGCGCGCGGCGCTTGGCGATGCCGCCCCTTCCCTGCGCCTCGCCTCGCTGCTGCATCTGGCGCATCCGATGTCGGTGGACCTCTATCTCGACCAGACCGCGACGAAGGCTAAGATCGTCGTCGCGCGGGTGCTGGGGGGGGAGGGCTACTGGCCCTACGGTATCGAGCAGTTCGCCGCGCGGCTGGGCGAGGCGGGGGTCGCCTTCGCCGCCCTGCCGGGGGACGACAAGCCGGACGAGGCGCTGCGACGGGCGTCGACGGTGTCGGAGGAGGACTGGCACGCGCTCTGGGCCTATTTCGTCGAGGGCGGGCCGGAGAATGCCGCAAACCTCCTGCGCATGGCCGCAGAAATCGCGCGGGGCGAGGTCGAGCGACCCGATCCCGCCCGCCCCCTCCTGCGCGCGGGGGTGTACTGGCCCGGCGCGGGCATCGCCTCGCTGGACGCGGCGCGGGAGGGCTGGCGCGAGGGCGCGCCGGTGGTGCCGGTCGTCTTCTATCGCGCGCTGTTGCAAGGGGCCGGGCTGAACCCGGTCAACCGCCTGACCCGTGCCCTCATGCAGGAGGGGATGAACCCGCTCCCCGTCTTCGTCGCCTCGCTCAAGGATCCGGTGTCGGCGGCGACGCTGGCCACGCTGTTCGCGGAGGCGCCGCCGGCGGTAGTGCTCAACGCCACCGGCTTCGCCGTCTCCTCCCCCCAGAGCGCCACGCATGAGCCGACCCCGCTCGACGCGCCGGGCGCGCCGGTGCTTCAGGTCGTCTTCGCGGGCGGGACGGAGGAGGCATGGGCGAGCGGGCTGAACGGCCTCGGCGCGCGCGACATCGCGATGAACGTGGCCCTGCCGGAGATCGACGGCCGCGTCCTGACCCGGGCCGTCAGCTTCAAGGGCGCGGCCTATTTCGACGAGGCGACCGAATGTCGGATCGCCGCCTATCGCGCCGTGGGCGACCGCGTGGCCTTCACGGCCAAGCTTGCCGCGAACTGGGCGCGGCTGGAGGCCAAGGCGAACGGGGAGAAGCGCGTCGGCGTGATCCTCGCGAACTATCCGAACAAGGACGGACGGCTCGCCAACGGCGTGGGTCTCGACACCCCGCAAAGCTGCGTCGACCTGCTGGCCACGCTCGCCGAAGCGGGCTACGCGGTCGAGGAGGCACCCGGCGATTCGGCGGCCCTGATGGCGGCAATCCAGGCGGGGCCGACGAACTGGCTCGCCGATCGGGCCGCGCGGGAGGGGGGCGAGGTGCTGCCCCTCGACGCGTACCGCGCCTTCTACGCCGCGCTGCCTTGGGACATGCGCCTCGCCGTGGAGGAGCGATGGGGCCAGCCCGAAGACGACCCGTTCGTCGATCCGGCGCGGGGCGGCTTCGCGCTGTCGATCTTGCGCTACGGTGCTGTCTGCATCGGGGTGCAGCCCGCGCGCGGCTACAATATCGACCCGAAGGAGACGTACCACGCGCCCGATCTCGTCCCGCCCCACAACTACCTCGCCTTCTACGCGTGGCTGCGGGGGGCGTTCGGGGCCGATGCGCTGATCCATCTGGGCAAGCATGGCAATGCCGAATGGCTGCCGGGCAAGGCGCTCGCGCTGTCGGCGGACTGCTTTCCGGAGGCGGTCATCGGCCCGACCCCGCATCTGTACCCGTTCATCGTCAACGACCCCGGCGAGGGGACGCAGGCGAAGCGGCGCACGGCCGCCGTGATCGTGGACCACCTCACCCCCCCGCTCACTCGCGCGGAGACCTACGGCCCGCTCAAGGACCTCGAAGCGCTGGTGGACGAATACTACGAGGCCAGCGGGGTCGATCCGCGCCGCCTGAAGCACCTGCGCGGCGAAATCCGGGCGCTGGCCTCGACCGCGGGGATCGACGCGGACGCGGGGATGGACGCCGCCGGGGACGAGGATGCGGCGCTGGCGAAGCTGGACGAGTACCTGTGCGAACTGAAGGAAGCCCAGATCCGCGACGGTCTGCACATCTTCGGCACCGCGCCGGAAGGGCGGCTCGCCGCGGACCTGCTCGTCGCGCTGGCCCGCGTGCCGCGCGGATCGGGGGAGGGCGACGCCTCGCTCATCCGTGCGCTCGCGGCGGATTTCGAGATGGATTTCGACCCGCTCGACTGCGCGATGGCGGAGGCGTGGACCGGCCCGCGTCCCGAAACGCTCGCGGCGCTGTCAGACGATGCCTGGCGCACGAACGGCGATACGGTCGAGCGGCTGGAGATGCTGGCGAGCGCGCTGGTGGATCGCACCCCATCCCGGGCGAAGACCCGGGACCTCGACGAGCGGGGCACCCCCCATCGAGGTTCCCGGTCTGCGCCGGGAACGAGATCTCAAGCCGTCCTCGACTGGATCGAGACCGTCGCCCGCCCCGCGCTTGCCTCCTGCGGCCCCGCCGAGAGCGACGCGGTACTCGCCGGTCTCGATGCGCGCTTCGTGCCCCCCGGCCCGAGCGGGGCGCCAACCCGGGGGCGGCCCGATGTGCTGCCCACCGGGCGCAACTTCTTCTCGGTCGACAGCCGCGCGGTGCCGACGCCGGCGGCCTACGCGCTGGGCTGGCAATCGGCGGCGATGCTGGTCGAGCGCTTCCTTCAGGACAACGGCGACTGGCCCCGCGCCATGGTGCTGACCGCCTGGGGCACGGCGAACATGCGCACGGGCGGCGACGATATCGCGCAGGGCCTCGCGCTCATGGGCGTGCGCCCGCAATGGGACGGGGCGAGCCGCCGGGTGACGGGGTTCGAGATCGTCCCCGCCGCGATGCTGGGCCGCCCGCGCGTGGACGTGACCCTGCGCGTCTCCGGCTTCTTCCGCGATGCCTTTCCGGCGCAGATGGACCTGTTCGACAGCGCGGCCCGCGCGGTCATGGCGCTGGACGAGCCGGAGGAGCAGAACCCCGCCGCCGCGCGCTGGCGCGCCGAGGGGGGCGGGCGCGAGGCGGGGTATCGGGTGTTCGGCTCGAAGCCGGGGGCCTATGGCGCGGGATTGCAGGCGCTGATCGACGAACGGCTCTGGTCGGACCGGAAGGATCTTGCCGAGAGCTATCTCGAATGGGGGTCCTACGCCTATGGCGGCGGCACGCAGGGCGAGGGCGCGCGCGGGGCGCTGGAAGCGCGGCTTTCGCGTGCCGAGGCGGTGGTCCAGAATCAGGACAACCGCGAGCACGACCTGCTCGACTCGGACGACTACTACCAGTTCGAGGGCGGGGCGACGGCGGCGGTGGCGGCGCTGTCGGGCCGGGAGCCGACCGTCTACCACAACGATCACTCCCGCCCCGAACGCCCCGTCATCCGCACGCTGGAGGACGAGATCGGGCGTGTGATCCACAGCCGGGTCGTCAACCCCAAATGGATCGCCGGGGTCAAGCGCCACGGCTACAAGGGCGCGTTCGAGATGGCCGCGACGGTCGATTACCTCTTCGCCTTCGCCGCCACGACGAAGGCGGTGCGGTCGCGGCATTTCGATCTGGTCTACGAGGCGTTCCTCGACGACGACGACACCCGCGCCTTCATCGAGGACGCCAACCCCGCCGCCCTGCGCGAGATGGCGGAGCGGTTCGCGGAGGCGATGGACCGGGGAATGTGGACCCCGCGCAGCAACTCGGCGGCGGCGCGGCTGGAGCGTCTAACGGGTATCCCGTCCCCGGCTTGACCGGGGACCTCGACGGGCAGGGGACGACCATTCTACCAAGACCACCGAGGTCCCCGGTCGAGCGCGGTGCGCAGCGCCGGGGGCGTAGGTCGCCCCTTTCAGGAGCGACCTACGGCTTCTCCGCGTTGTCGAACTGCAGTCCCATCGCCGCGGTGTCGTCCTCCGGCTTCGACCAGTCGCGCTTGACGCCGAGGAGTTGCAGCACGGGCGAGGCGATGTAGACCGAGGAATACGTTCCCACGATCACGCCCCAGATCATCGCGAAGGTGAAGCCCTGGAGCACCGCGCCGCCGAGGATGTAGAGCGAGAACAGCGCCAGCAGCGTGGTGATCGAGGTCATCAAGGTCCGCGAGAGCGTCTCGTTCAGGGAGAGGTTCAGGAGGTCTTCCAGCACCATCTTCTTGTACCGGCGCAGGTTCTCCCTCACGCGGTCGAACACGACCACGGTGTCGTTGAGCGAATAGCCCACGATCGTCAGGATCGCCGCGATGATCGAGAGGTTGAACTCCAGCCCGATGAGCGAGAAGACCCCGATGGTCAGGATCACGTCATGCGCCAGCGCGGCCACGGCCCCGACCGAGAACTGCCATTCGAAGCGCAGCCAGATGTAGACGAGTACGGACCCGATGGCCAGCAGCACCGCCATGATGCCGGCGGTGACCAGCTCGCCCGAGACCTTCGGCCCGAGGCTCTCGACCCGGCGCACCTCGAAATCGGGTACGGCCTCGACCACGGCCGTCTCGATGCGCTGCGCGAGGCCCTTGCGCGCCTCCTCGCCGCCCTTGATCTCCTCGACGCGGATCAGCACGTCGTTGGGCTGACCGAAGCCCTGCACCTGCACGTCGCCGAGGTCCATGCCCTCCAGCACGCCACGGATCGCGCCGAGATCCGCTTCCGCCGTGTCGACGGTGCGCCCCTCGACCACGGTGCCGCCCTTGAAGTCGATGCCGTAGTTCAGGCCCTTCACGGCGAACAGACCGAGCGAGGCGACGACGGCGAGGGCGGAAAAGCCAAGCGCCAGCTTGCGCCCGCTCATGAAGCGGATCGTCGTGCCGCTGCGTACCAGCCGGACGAGGTTGATCTTGAAGCTCTTGGGCCGCTTCCACTCGAACCACTGCACCACGAAGAGGCGTGTGACGAAGAAGGCCGTGAAGACCGAGGTGACAATGCCGATGCCGAGGGTGACGGCGAAGCCCTTCACCGGGCCGGACCCCATCGCGTAGAGGATGAGTGCGGCGATCAGCGTCGTGATGTTCGCGTCGACGATGGCGGTCAGGGCCTTCTCGTAGCCGGTCTCGATGGCCCGGGCCGCGCCCTTCGTGCTCTCGATCTCCTCGCGTATGCGCTCGAAGATGAGGACGTTCGCATCCACCGCCATGCCGATGGTCAGCACGATGCCCGCGATACCGGGCAGGGTCAGCGTCGCCCCGAGTGCGGAGAGGACGCCGAGGATCAGCGCGAGGTTCACGATCAACGCGACGTTCGCGTAGGCGCCGAATTTGCCGTAGACGATCACCATGAAGACGATGACGAGGAGGAGGCCGATGATGCTGGCCATCGTGCCCGCCGAGATCGAATCCGCGCCCAGCTCCGGCCCGACCGTGCGCTGCTCCAGCGGCACGAGGCGGGCGGGCAGGGCGCCCGAGGCGATCTGCACGGCCAGCACGGTCGAGGACTGGACGGTGAAGTCGCCGCTGATCTGGCCCGACCCGCCCAGGATCGGCTCGCGGATCGAGGGAGCGGAGATGACCTTTCCGTCGACCACGATGGCGAACAGCTCGCCCACGTTGTTGAGCGACCAGTTGCCGAACGCCTTGCCCGCGCGGGAGTTGAAGCGGAAGGTGACGATCGGCTCGCCCGTCTGCTGATCGAAGCCCGGACCGGCATCGACGACATCCTCGCCCGAGATGAGCGGCAGGCGGGAGATGGCCCATTTCTGGCTTTCCATCACCGCGTCGTCGGCGACCCGGTAGCCCGCCTTCACGCGGCCCCGGGCGAGATCGTCCTGCCCGAATTCGCGGTTGACGGTGTGGAAGCCCAGCACGGCGGGGTCTTCGAGGATGCGGACGATATCGTTCGCGCTTTCCGCGCCCGGCACCTGGATCAGGATGCGGTCCCGCCCCTGGCGGGTGACGGAGGCTTCCTTGATGCCGTCGGGGTCGATGCGCCGGCGCACCACCTCCAGCGAGCGGATGATGGTCTGCTCCGTGATCTCGTCCCGCGCGCCCTCGGTCAGGGTCAGGGTGAAGGCGCGGGTGTCCGGGTTCTCGGTAATCTCGAAATCGGTCGCCCCGACCCCGGTCAGCGCGGCGCTCTGAAGGAGGGTGGGGATTTCCTCCAGCGCCTCGCGGGCGCGGTCCACGTCGGCGGGGTCGGTGATGCGCATGGTGACGGAAAAGCCGTCGATGACCGGGCGCGAGCGCTTGATGTTGCCCGCGTCGCGCAGCCTGTCGCGCATCTCCTGCGCCACCAGCTCCATCCGCGCCTCGAAGACGGGGTCCATCTCCGCCTCGACCAGCACGTGCGCCCCCCCCTGGAGGTCCAGCCCCAGATTGACGGTATCCTGCGGCAGCTGCGAGGGCAGCGCGGCGCGCTGGCCGTCGGTCAGGGCGTTGGGAAGGGCGAAGAAGACGCCGACGATCACCAGAAGGACGATGGCGATCTTCTTCCAGGGGGCGATGTAGAGCATGGGATGTTCCCCGTTGCGGGCCGGTGGGCGGGTCTACTTGGCGAGGGAGGGTTCGGTCTTGGAGACGACGCCGGTGATGGTCGATTTCACCGCCGTGACCTTGACGCCCTGCGCGATCTCCAGCGTCACCTCGTCGGCCCCCTCGCCGCCGACGGCGGTGACCTTGCCCATCAGGCCGCCCGCGGTGATGACCCTGTCGCCCCGCTTGAGCGCGTCGATCATCGCGCGGTGCTCCTTCAGGCGCTTCTGCTGCGGACGGATCAGCAGGAAGTACATGATGATGAAGATCAGGATGAAAGGCAGCAGGCTGGTCAGCGGGCTGGGACCGGCGGGCGCTGCGGCCTGGGCGTAGGCGGGGGTGATGAACATCGGTGTCGTCCCTCTCGGGTTTTCGGCTCTTCGGGTTGTCGGGCGCCTGTATCGGCGCTATCGCCTGCGGTCACAAGGATAAAAGGGGCGAACCATGGCGCTACCTGCCGAACTGTCGCATTTGTTACGCGTGATCCGCGAGCCGCTCGTATGCGCCAGATGCGCCGACGACGTGGCGAGCGGCGCGGCCGGGGACGTGTCGATGCGCGATTACGGTCGGCTGGAGGCGGGGTTCACGGAAGCTGGCTTGCAGGTGTGGTGCCTGCGCCACGATGTCAACGTGGTGCATGTCGATTTCGGCGGGGCGACACCGGAGGCCGATTTCCGGTGTCTGGAGCGCAGGGTGAATTGAGGCGTCCCGAGGTCATCGTCGGACTTGTTCCGACAATCCATCGCTGACCCGGACGGCTGTACGGGATGGAGCATGGACCCTCGGAACAGGTCCGAGGGTGACGGTTCTGCACGAAGACTTGGTTCTTACGGCAGGGAAGAGTCGCTTCCGACACGCCCCCGCATCCTTGACATCCGGCCCGCCCCGTGGCCTTACCGCTGCAAGAGCGCCCCAGATACCGGACGAGACCCATGCACGCCTATCGCACCCATACCTGCAACGACCTTCGCAAGGACCATGAGGGCGATACCGTGCGCCTGTCCGGCTGGGTCCACCGCGTGCGCGACCATGGCGGCGTCCTGTTCATCGACCTGCGCGACCATTACGGCATGACGCAGGTCCTCGCCGACAGCGACAGCCCTGTCTTCGCGGAGGTGGAGAAAGTCCGCTCCGAATGGGTGATCCGCATCGACGGCACCGTGAAGGCGCGCGACCCAGAGCTGGTCAACGACAAGATCGCCACCGGCGAGGTCGAGGTCTACATCCGCGACATGGAGGTGCTGGGCAAGGCGGACGAATTGCCCCTGCCGGTCTTCGGCGAGCTGGACTACCCCGAGGAGACGCGGCTCAAGTACCGCTTCCTCGACCTGCGCCGCGAGGGGCTGCACGAGAACATGAAGCTGCGCTCGCGCTTCTTCACCCATACGCGCCGCGCGATGGACGAGGCGGGCTTCACCGAATACCAGACGCCCATCCTCACCGCCTCCAGCCCGGAGGGCGCGCGCGACTTCCTCGTGCCGTCGCGCCTGCATCCCGGCTCGTTCTACGCGCTCCCGCAGGCCCCGCAGCAGTTCAAGCAGCTCATCATGGTCGCGGGCTTCGACCGCTACTTCCAGATCGCCCCGTGCTTCCGCGACGAGGACCCCCGCGCCGACCGCTCGCCCGGCGAGTTCTACCAGCTCGACCTCGAAATGAGCTTCGTGACGCAGGAGGACGTACTCTCGACCATGGAGCCGGTGATCCGGGGCATGTTCGAAGCCTTCGCGGACGGCAAGCCGGTGACGCAGCAATTCCGGCGCATTCCCTACGCCGAGTCGCTGCTGAAATACGGCTCCGACAAGCCCGACCTGCGCAACCCCATCGAGATGCAGGTGGTCAGCGACCATTTCCGCGGCTCCGGCTTCAAGATCTTCGCGAACATGCTGGAGAAGGAAGGCAACGAGATCCGCGCCATCCCCGCCCCCACGGGCGGCTCGCGCGCCTTCTGCGACCGGATGAACGCGTGGGCGCAGAAGCAGGGCCTGCCGGGGATGGGGTACATCTTCTGGAAGGAAGGCGGCGGTTCCGGCCCCCTCGCCAAGAACATCGGCCCGGAGCGGACCGAGGCCATCCGCGAACAGCTTGGCCTCAAGGATGGCGACGCCGCCTTCTTCCTCGCCGGCAAGCCCTCGCAGTTCGAGGCCGTCGCGGGCCGGGCGCGCGATGTCGTGGCGGACGAGCTGAACCTTGCCGACAAGGACCGCTTCGAGTTGTGCTGGATCGTCGACTATCCGATGTACGAGTACGACGAGGAGAACAAGAAGGTCGATTTCTCGCACAACCCCTTCTCCATGCCCATGGGCGGGCTGGAGGCGCTGGAATCGGGCGACCCGCTCGACCTGCTCGCCTACCAGTACGACGTGGTCTGCAACGGCTACGAGCTGGGATCGGGCGCGATCCGGAACCACAAGCCCGAGATCATGCTCAAGGCCTTCGAGATCGCCGGATACGGCGCGGAGGTGGTCGAGGAGAAGTTCGGCGGCATGCTCAACGCCTTCCGCTACGGCGCCCCGCCCCATGGCGGCATGGCGCTCGGCATGGAGCGCATCGTCATGCTGCTGGCGGGCGAGAACGCCATCCGCGAGGTCGTCATGTTCCCCATGAACCAGCGCGCCGAGGACCTGATGATGGGCGCTCCGGCGTCGGTCGAGCCGGAACAGCTCCGCGAACTCGGCATCCGCCTCGCCCCGCGGGACTGACGGCGCGGCGCGTGCTATATCCCTCCCGAGGAGGTATCGCCATGAACGCCCAGGCCCCCATCGAGACGGACTCGCTCTACGAGCGCGATTTCCACGCATGGCTGACGGTGCAGGCGACCCTCCTGCGCCGGGGCGATCTGGATGCGCTCGATCTGCCGAATGTCCTGGAGGAGCTGGAGGCCATGGGTCGATCCGAAACCGGCGAGGTGCGAAGCCGCCTGACGGTCATTATCGAACATCTTCTGAAGGTTCAGTTCGCCGTCAACCGGGAGCCGGAGAAAGGGTGGCGCAGGACGCTGCTGACCCAGAGGGACGATCTCGACAGGACGCTGTGCGATAGCCCGAGCCTTCGCCCGCGCGTGGGTGAGTTCTTGCCCGAAGCGTACAGGAGCGCACGAAAACGGGCGCTTGCCGCCTTCGACGAATACGAAGGGCATCGGATCGAGCACTATCGCGCCGTCCTGCCGAAGAAATGCCCCTATTCAACCGTGCAGATTCTGGACGAGGACTGGCTCCCCGACCCACCATCCTGACCGGATGAACCCCCGCTTCTATCGCACGGAATAATCGTGCCTTCGTCGCACCGGGGATTGCATTGAACCCGTCAAACACGGACGATGGTACATGCCACGCTCGATTCTCGTCCTCTACGCCCATCCCCGGCCCTCGCGCTCGGTCGTCAACCGGCGTCTGAGGCGCGTCGCCGAGGGGATCTCGGGGGTGTCGGTCGTCGATCTCTACGCCGAATACCCGACCCATTCCATCGACGTGCGGCGCGAGCAGGCGCGGGTCGAGCCGGTCGACGTGCTGATCTTCCAGCATCCCGTCTACTGGTTCTCGGCACCGTCCCTCGTCAAGGAATGGGTCGACCGGGTGGTCACCTACGGCTGGGCGCTGGGCGAGCGCGAGGCGCTCAAGGGCAAGATCTACCTCCACGCCGTCAGCACGGCCGCCTCCCACGGCGTCTTCGCGCGGGAGGTGACGGGCCGGGCGTCGCTACGCGAGCAGTTCCATTCCTACGAGGCGATGGCCGGCCTGTGCGGCATGCGCTACCTCCCGCCCTTCTCGCTGTTTCGGGAGATGCAGGGCGGCAGCCGGGAGGAGCGGCTCGATATCCACGCCTCGGCCTATGCCCGCCTCCTGCGCGACCTGCGCGACGAGCGGCTCGACCTGGCGCAGCCCTACCGCAAGCAGATGGCGGAGACGCGCTGATGGAACTGCTGATCTACATCCTGCCCTATCTCGTCGGCGCGGTGATCCTGGTGCCCATCGCCAACCGCATCGGCCTCGGCTCCGTGCTCGGCTATCTCATCGCCGGGGTCGCGCTCGGCCCCGCGCTCGGCCTCGTGACCGAGAACGACGTGGATCTCCAGCATTTCTCGGAGTTCGGCGTGGTGATGATGCTGTTCCTGATCGGGCTGGAGCTGCGCCCGCAGGAACTGTGGAAGATGCGCGCCCAGCTCTTCGGCCTCGGCGGGGTGCAGGTGGTCGGCACAACGCTTCTCATCGCCGCCGGGGTGTGGGCGATGCATGGCAGCTTTCGGGTCGGGCTGGCGCTGGGGATGGTCCTGACGCTCTCCTCGACCGCCATCGTGCTCCAGACGCTTCAGGAGCGGAACCTGGAGCGGCGGACGGGGGGCAGGGCGGCCTTCGCGGTGCTCCTGTTCCAGGACATGGCGGTCATCCCCATGCTCGCGTTCCTCCCGCTCCTCGCCCAGACTCACGGGTACGAGGTATTTGAGGAGGGCGCGGCCCACGGGACGGACGGGGCGCATCACGCGACGAACCTGCTCGAAGGCCTGCCCGCCTGGGCGCAGGGGATCGGCATCCTCGGGATGATCGCGGCGATCATCGTCGCGGGGCGGTTCCTCGCCTATCCGGTCTTCCGCTTCATCGCCTCGGGGCGTTCGGGCGAGGTGTTCACGGCCGCCGCGCTGGCGCTCGTCATCGGCACGTCGATGCTGATGACGCTCGTTGGTCTGTCGCCCGCCCTCGGGGCCTTCCTCGCCGGCGTCGTCCTGTCGGGCAGCGAGTACCGCCACCAGCTCGAAAGCGATATCGAGCCGTTCAAGGGGCTGCTCCTCGGCATCTTCTTCATCACGGTGGGGGCGGGGGTCGATTTCGACCTGCTGCTCAGCCAGCCGGCCTTCATCGTCAGCGCGGCCTTCCTCGTCATCGCGGTCAAGGCGGCGGTGCTGGCCGCCCTGGCCGTCGCCTCGCGCTTTCCGAAGCGGGACGCGTGGCTCTTCTCGCTGTCCCTGCCGCAGGGGGGCGAGTTCGGCTTCGTGCTGCTGGCGCTCGCCGTGTCGACCGGCGCGCTGCCGAGCCGCATCGCCCAGCTCACGATCCTGGTCATCGCGCTGACCATGTTCCTCACGCCCATCCTCTTCACCCTTTACATGAAGGTGATCGAGCCGCGCTTCGGCCTGCCGGCGGCGGTGGCGCAGGAGGCCGATACCATCGACCACGAGGGCGCGGTCATCATCGCCGGGGTGGGCCGCTTCGGTCAGATCGTCAACCGCCTGCTGCGCTCGGACGGGGTCGAGACGGTGGTGCTCGACGAGGATGCGCGCCAGATCGACACCCTGCGCCGCTTCGGCATCCGCGCCTATTACGGCGACGCGTCCCGCATGAGCCTGCTGGAGGCGGCGGGCATCGCGCGGGCCAAGGTCTTCGTCGCCGCGCTCAAGGACACGCGCCAGCAGGTGCGCATGATTGAGGATGTGCGCCGCCGCTGGCCCCACGTTCACGTCATCGCCCGCGCGACCGACCGCACCTCCGCCTATCGCCTCTCGGCGGCGGGGGCGCAGACGGTGGTGCGCGAGATGCTGGCCAGTTCCATCGAAGCGGGCCGCGTGGCGCTGGAGAAGACGGGCGCGCATCCCTACCGCGCCGAGGGCATTGCCCGCGCCTTCCGCCGCCACGACGACGAGACGTTCGAAGTGCTGCGCGGTCTCTGGACCGAGGATTTCCTCAACAACGCGGATTACGTGACCCGCTCCCGCGAGCGGTCGGACGAGCTGAGCGACATCCTGCGTTCCGACTTCTCCCAGAACCCCGAATCGGACGATTGGGCGCTGCAGGCGGCGGAGCGGTTCGACCACGACGACGGCGAGGACGACGACAGGAAGCCCGCGGCGGCGGAATGAGGGAACGCGGCGCGGGCGGGTGCGCCCCTACCGCGTCGTCGGGGCCTCGCCCACCGGGATGCCGTTGACGTAGATCATGCCGTCCCGCGCCTCCATGTCGAAGCGCACGGTCTCGCCGTCCCCGTCCATCCTGCCGAAGCTCTCGACCATGAGCTGCACGACCATCGCCTGCTGCGGCGGGATGCGGCCGCTCTTGACGAGCGCGTTCATGAAATCCGCGAAGCCGGTCATGGCCACGGTCGCCGTGCCCACCGGGGTTCCGCCGCTCAGGTCGCCCGACCCCTCGCCGGTCACGCCCAGCCCCAAGGCGTCCAGTTCGAGCGCGTCGATGCGCACGGTGCCGACCTCGATCGGAAAGCCCCCCGGCGAGGCGGCGACGAAGGCCTCCGGGTCCGAGGGCAGCGCGCGGAACACGGCGTCGCCCGAGATATCCACGGTCACGCGCTCGATATCGCGCGAGAAGGCCCCCTCCGGGTCGAGCATTGCCCAGATACCGTCCGAGAGCGTCACCCCCTCGACGGTCGTGGCATAGGCGAAAGGCTGTGCCTCCGGAGCGGCGGCGGCGGGCATGAGCGAGCGTCCCGCAATCCGCGCGATGCCGATATCGAGGGGCGCGTCGCCGAAGGCGGGCGATTTGACGGTGATGGCGGTATCCTCCGCGGAGACCTCGCCCGTCATCGCCGCCCCGCGCCAGTCCATCGCGCCCTCCATCCGGCCCCCGCGCAGGGCGACGGTCATCGGCGGCGCGGCCGCGCCGCCCTCGATATCCATCGTCATGTCGGTGCTGGCGATCGTGTAGGTCGCTGCCAGCGGCAGGGGCGATTCGCCCTCCCAGTCCTGCGGCATGCTCCCCGCCACCGTCATATCGAGCATCGCGTAGGCCACCTCGGCCCCGCCCGACCCGTCGCCTTCGCCCGGCGCGACGGTCATGCGCATGGCGAGACGCGGGGTCCGCGTATCGAAGTCGATATCCTCCGCTCCGCGCGTCGCGACGACGACCATGTCCTCGGCCTCGACGGTCACGGGAAAGACCTCGGCGGGCATGTCGCCCATGGCCGGCGCGGTGACGACGATCTCCTGCACGGGCGGGATGCGGATGCGCGCGGTGTTCGGGGAGGGCAGGGCCACCCGCGCCTCGACCCAGGGCGCCGACCATTCGTAGACGGTTTCGAGCGGTCCCGCGTCGGGCAGGGGCGAGGACATGGCCTGCACGAAGCGCCCCGTCGGGCCGACGACGCGGGTCGTGTAGCCGAAGGGGAAGCCGGCGACCTCCACGTCCTCGTAGGACAGCACCGCCCCGCGTTCGCCCGCGCGCGCCACCTGCGCCTCGATCTCGTCGACGATGACGCCCTTGCCGTAGAACCAGGCCCCCGTCCAGACCGCCGAGACGACGAGCAGCAGGGCGAGGAGGGCGACGGTGATCTTGCGCATCGGGACCGGGTCTTTCTCGAAAAGGGGGCGGGTCTGTCTATATATAGACGATCCAACGGAGAAGAAACGCGACATGGCTCAAGAATTCTGGGTGTTCGGATACGGCTCGCTCATGTGGAACCCCGGCTTCGAGCATGCCGAGCGCCGCGAGGCCGAGCTTGAGGAATACCAGCGCAGCTTCTGCCTGGCCTCCGTCCGCTATCGGGGTACGGAGGAACAGCCCGGCCTCGTCCTCGCGCTGGAGCCGAAGGAGGGGGCCACCTGCCGGGGCATCGCGTTCCGCGTATCGTCCGAGAACGCGACCGAGGCGCTCGCCTACCTGCGCGAGCGCGAGCTGGGCACCGCGTCCTATTTCGAGAAGCGCCTGCCGCTGACCCTGCTCGATACCGGCGAGCGGGTCTTCGCCGTGTGCTACGTGATGGACACGCAGCACGACAAGTATCGCGGCGACCTCGACGAGGAGGAGCGGGCGAAGATCATCGCGAAGGCCGAAGGCCCCGCCGGGAGCAACCGCGAATACCTCTACCGCACGGTCGAGAACCTTGAAGACCTCGACGTCGAGGAGCCGAGTATCCGCAGGATCGCGGACCGCGTGTCCGAGATCGCGGATGACGACCGGCCCTCTACCCCATCAGCCGGGTGACGATCTCGTATACGTCGCGCGAGCATCCCGGGCGCTCCAGAATGCGGGCCATGGCCGCGCGCATCTTCTCCTGCCGGTCCTCGTCGTAGCGCCGCCACGTCTCGAACACCGTCGCCATGCGCGCCGCCGTCTGCGGGTTGATGGCGTCGAGCCAGGCGACCTGCTCGGCGAAGAAGTCGTAGCCCGCGCCGTCGGCGGCATGGAAGCGCCAGTGATTCGACGCGAAGGCCCCGACGAGCGAGCGGAAGCGGTTCGGGTTGCGCCAGTCGATATCGTCCCGCGCGCGCAGGGCTTTCGCGTTGGCAAGCGCCGCCGTCTTCGGCACGGCGACCTGCATCCCGACCCAGGTGTCGAGCACGAGCGGGTTGTGCTTCCAGCGGGCGTGGAAGGCGTCGAGCGCGGCGTCGGCCTCCGGTCCGCCGATCCGCTGGAGCGTGGCGAGCGCCGCCGCGCTGTCGGTCATAGTTGAGGCTTCCGCGAACTGCGCCGCCGCGAGACGCGCCGCCTCCCCGTCATCGAGGTTCGACAGGAGCGAGAGAGCGACGTTCTTGAGCGCGCGCTTGCCCGCGCTCGCCGCGTCGGGGCTGTAGGGACCGGGCGTCCGGTTCGCGTCGTAGGCGTTCAGCAGGCCGGCCCGCGCGGTGGTGGCGATGGCCGTGTCGAGTGCGACCTTCGCGGCGTGGATGGCGTCCGGGTCGACCGCCTCGCCCGCCGCGGCAAGGGCTGCGGCGATCTCGTCCTCGCGCGGGGTCGCCAGCAGCAGGGCGAGGAAGGCTGGGTCGCCGCCCCGGTCGAGGGCGGTGGCGAGCGCGTCGGGCAGCATCGGGTCTATGGCCCCGCCGCCCGCGTGCGCCATCGCCGCCCCCAGCGCCAGGTCGCGCGCCGCCTCGGCGCGGTTGAAGGCATCGGTATCGTGGGCCAGCAGCAGCGCCTTCTCCGCATCCGTATGCGGGTATTCGAGCACCACCGGCGCGGAGAACCCGCGCAGGAGCGAGGGCACGGGCACCCCGTCCGCGCCGTCGAACGCGAAGGTCTCGCTCGGTCGGGTCAGCTCCAGCACATGCGTGTCCCGCGCCGTCCCGTCCGGCCCGGTCAGGCTCAGCGGCTCGCCATCCTGCGACACGAAGCCGACGGCGAAGGGGATGTGCAGCGGCAGCTTGTCCGCCTGTCCCGGGGTGGCGGGGGTGTTCTGGGTGACGGTCAGCGTGACCTCGCCATCCTCGACGGTCTGGCGCACGCGCACGCGCGGCGTACCCGCCTGACTCCACCAGCGCGCGAACTGAGACAGATCGCGGCCCGTCACATCCTCGAAGCAGCGGCGAAAATCCTCGATGGTGCAAGCCTGTCCGTCATGGCGCTCGAAATACAGGTCCAGCGCGCGGCGGTACGCCTCCGGCCCTACGAGCGTGTGGAGCATCCGCACCACCTCCGCGCCCTTCTCGTAGACGGTGGCGGTGTAGAAGTTGTTGATCTCGATGTATTCCTCCGGCCGCACCGGATGGGCGAGCGGCCCCGCATCCTCCCGAAACTGTCGCGCGCGCAGATTCGCCACCTCCCGGATGCGCAGGACGTCCGCCGAGCGCATCTCCTCGGAGAACTGCTGATCGCGGAAGACGGTCAGCCCTTCCTTGAGGCAGAGCTGGAACCAGTCACGGCAGGTGATGCGGTTCCCGGTCCAGTTGTGGAAATACTCGTGCGCGATGACGCTCTCGATGGCGAGATACGTCGCGTCGGTAGCCGTCTCGGGCGAGGCGAGGACGAGGCGGGTGTTGAAGATGTTCAGCCCCTTGTTCTCCATCGCGCCCATGTTGAAATCGTCCACCGCGACGATCATGAAGAGCGGCAGGTCGTATTCGCGCCCGTAGGCCTCCTCGTCCCAGCGCATCGAGCGCTTGAGCGCGTCCATGGCGTAGTCGCACTTGTCCTCGTCGCCGGGGCGGACATGGATTTCGAGCGCCACGTCCCGCCCCGAGGCGGTGGTGAAGCCGTCCTCGATCTTCTCCAGCCGTCCCGCGACGAGGGCGAAGAGGTAGGCGGGCTTCGGGTGCGGGTCGTGCCAGACGGCGAAGTGGCGCCCCCCCTCCAGCGCGCCGCTCTCGCCCCGCTCGCCGTTCGACAGGAGCACGGGAGCCGCGTCCCGGTCCGCCTCGATCCGCACGGTGTAGACGGTCATCACGTCCGGGCGGTCGGGGAAGTAGGTGATCTTGCGAAAGCCCTCGGCCTCGCACTGGGTGCAGTACATCCCGTTCGAGATGTAGAGGCCTTCGAGCGCCTTGTTCGTCTCCGGCGCGATCTCGACGGTCGCGCGCCAGGTGAAGCGGTCGGGCAGGGCCTCGCCCGGCACGCGCAGGCCCTTCGCGTCGACCGTCATGTCCGCGACCGGCACCCCGTCGATGCTCGCCTCGATGAGGGTCAACTCCTCCCCGTCGAGCCGCAGGTCGCGCCCATCGCTTTCCGCCCGGTCCGGGTTGAGCGCGAAGACGATCTCGGAGGACACCCGCGTCGCCATCGGATCGAGCGCGAAGGTCAGCGAGACCGATTCCACCAGCCAGACGGGCGGCGTGTAGTCCGCGAGGCGGATGGCGCTGTGCTTCGGGGCGGCATTGTCGGGGCGCATGATGGGATCTTTCAGGATTGGGGATCGAAGTAGCGTACCGGATTGGCCGCGCCTGGCTTCCTCAAGCGGGAGGGAATACGCGTATTGATATACATTCTACGGACATTGTCGTCGGCTTCCCGTCCATCGAATTCGTAGCGCGTTCCATCCTCGTCGGGATACCATCTGTCCGCGATGAAGACTCCGACGATAAGACCATTGATGACGGCCAGGACATAATCGGCTTGCTCTGCCCTGCCACGACTGATTTTCCAAGAGGAACGCACGGCCTGATACACAGACTTCTCGGCAACCGTACGATTGACCGTAATGGCGACGACCGAATGACGGAACCGGGTTTCGGCAGCGGCATACTTCACCATGATTTCATCAGCATGCATGATGCCGAAGTCGCTGCTGCTTGTGCCGCCCGCGATATTGGTCGTCGCCGGAAAGGCGTCCATCAGGGCAGCTTCTACTTCCAAAGCCGTACTTTCGTCTTCTATGCCATGGCGATGGATGACATGCATGACATCGAGATCGCCGCGGCGAATATCGTGGATGCGCTGAAGCTTGTCTGATGCTTCGTCAGTGCCGTCCACGACTGCGCGAGCATGGTCGAAGACGCGATTTCCTTTTCCCTTGCCAACGTAGAATGTTTCTCCATTACGAGGGTCGATGAGACGATAGACATAATACTTTAGCTGGTCCTGAACCTCTGACGGAAAGGCGGTGGTTTTCATCACAATCTCCTTTGCAGCCGCGAGCGGCTGATCTGCCGGGTAAGCAGGATCACGGGCAGGAGACCGACTGCGACGATGGCTAGGGAGGGGGTGGAGGCTTGGTAGAGGCGCTCGTCCTCGGCGAGGCGGTAGGCCTGCACCGCCAGCGTGTCGA
>JAHDDY010000010.1:65326-69220 GCA_020629115.1 Paracoccaceae bacterium
TGGTAGAGGCGCTCGTCCTCGGCGAGGCGGTAGGCCTGCACCGCCAGCGTGTCGAAGCCGAAGGGGCGCATGATGAGGGTGGCGGGCAGTTCCTTCATCACGTCGACGAAGACGATCAATCCGGCGGTGAGCAGGCCGCCCCGGATCAGCGGCACGTGGATCGACCACAGCGTCCCCCCCGCCGTACGGCCCAGCGCGCGGGAGGCTTGGTCCATCGAGGGCGTCACCTTCTCCATGCTCGCCTCGACCGTCTGGAGCGCGACCGACATGAAGCGCACGACGTAGGCGTAGAGGAGGGCGGCGATGGTGCCCGTGAGCAGAAGACCGGTGGAGACGCCGAAGACCGAGCGCGCGACGCCGTCCACCGCGTTGTCGAAGGCCCCGAGCGGCATCAACAGGCCTACGGCGATGACCGAGCCGGGAATGGCGTAGCCCATCGCCGCCACCCGGTTGGCCGCGAGGGCGGTCCGCCGCTGCGACAGGCGCGCGGCATAGCCGAGGAACAGCGCGAGCGCTACCGTCAGCGCCGCTCCCGCCCCCGCGAGGGTCAGGGAGTTGAGCGCGTAGCCGATGTAGCGGGGGCCGAAGAACTCGTGCCCGCCCACCCAGCTCATATGCCCCAGCACCCCGAGCGGCAGGGCGAATCCGAGGATCGCGGGCACCGCGCAGAAGGCGCAGGCCGCCCCCGCGCGCCAGCCGTACAGGCGGAACTCGGGCGGCGCGGCGTGGCGCTTGCCCGCCGGATGGTAGCGCGCCGCCTGCCGCTGCGTGCGCTCCAGCGTCAGCAGGATCAGCACGAAGACCAGCAGGCACGCCGACAGTTGCGCCGCCGCGACCCGGTCGCCCATCAGGATCCACGAGCGGTACACGCCCGTCGCGAAGGTCTGCACCCCGAAATGCGCGACGGTGCCGAAATCGGCCAGCGTCTCCATCAGCACCAGCGCGATGCCGGTGGCGATGGCGGGCCGGGCCAGGGGCAGGGCGACGCGGAAGAACGAATCCCACGGCCCATGCCCCAGCGTGCGCGAGACCTCGAACGCCGCGACAGACTGCTGAAGAAACGCCGCGCGCGCAAGGAGATAGACGTACGGGTAGAGAACCAGCGTGAGCATCAGCCCCGCCCCGCCCAGCGAGCGGATTTCCGGGAACCAGTAGTCGCGCGGGCCGAGCGAGAAGGCCGCGCGCAGCGCCGTCTGCACCGGGCCGGGATGGTCGAGCAGGGTCGTGTAGGCATAGGCGAGCACGTAGGCCGGGAAGGCGAGCGGCAGCGCGAGCGCCCATTCCAGCACCCGCCGTCCCGGAAAGGCGCACATCGTCACGAGCCACGCCGTACCCACGCCGATGACCGCCGTTCCAATCGCCGTGATCGCCGCGAGCTGGAGCGTGTTGCCGACGTAGAGGCCGAGCCGCGTGCGCGCGAGATGGGCCAGCGTCCCGTCGCCGCCCTGGAACAGCGAGACGGCCACGGCGAGGATCGGCGTCGCGATCAGCAGGGCGACCGCCACGGCGACCCAGGTCGCCAGCGTCGCGGGCCGCCTGCGCGCGATCCTGCCCCCTGTTCCGTCCGATGCCGCCACGCGTTCACATCCTTCTGAAGCCGTCCGGCCTTGTCCTATCCCAGGGCCGGACACAGTTGAAAGGGATATGAACGACGCAGCGGAGACGACAAGCCATGATTTCACGACGCGGATTGATGATGGGGGCCGCCTCGACCGGCCTCGTCGCCGGCCCGGCGGCGGCTCTCGTGCCGACGCCCTCCCAGGTGGCGGGGCCGTTCTACCCCGACGTGCTGCCCATCGAGAGCGACGGCGACCTGACCGTGATGGCGGGGCGCGAGCCGGCCATCGGCGAGGCGATCACCGTGGAGGGGCGGGTGCTGGGCGCGGACGGCCGCGCCGTGCCGGGGGCGACGGTCGAGCTGTGGCAGGCCAACGCCTTCGGGCGCTATGCCCACCAGGGCGACCGCTCCGACGTGCCCCTCGACCCGAACTTCCAGGGCTACGGCACCGTGCGCGCGGACGAGGCGGGCCGCTACCGCTTCCGCACCATCCGCCCCGGCCCCTATGCCGGGCGCACGCGGCACCTGCATTTCTACGCCACCGGCCCCGGCTTCGAGCGCACGCCCTTCCAGATGTATTTCGCGGACGATCCGGGGAACGAGACCGATTTCCTGTACCGCTCCCTGCCCGGCCCCGCGCTGCGCGATGCGGTGACGGTGACGTTCGCCTACGGGCGCGGGACGTTCGACATCGTTCTGGGCTGACCGGGCGCGGGCCCGCATGACGGGCTGGAGAAGGAGGGCCGGGCGCGCTATGCCATCGGCCTGTCCCATCCGCCTGACCGGGGAGACCGCACCATGTCCATCCGCCTCGGCGACCGCACGGAGCCGTGCCCGCCCCACGACGTTCCACGCGATCCGGCGGTGACGGCATGAGCGCCGCGCCCCGCCGCTTCGATGCGGTCGTCTTCGACCTCGACGGCACCCTGATCGACAGCGCCGAGGCGATCCGCGCGGTCGCCGGGCGCTTCCTGGCCGAACACCGCGCGCCGCCCCTGACCGCGGGCGAGACGCGCGGGTTCATCGGCAATGGCGGCGACGTCTTCGCCCGCCGGATGCTGCGCGCACGGGGGCTGGCGCACGAGGGCGCGCGGGGCGATGCCCATGTCGCGCGCTTCCTGACGCTCTACGACGAGGCGCCGGGAACCGACAACCCGCCCTATCCGGGCGCGGAGGCAATGCTCGACGCGCTGGCCGGCCTGCCGCTCGGCCTGTGCACCAACAAGCCGCTCCGCCCGACCATCGCGATCCTCGATGCCCTTGGCTGGCGCGGCCGCTTCGCCGCCGTGACGGGGGGCGACACGTTGCCGGTGAAGAAGCCCGATCCGGAGCCGCTCCTCCACACGATCCGCGCCCTCGGCACCGCCCCGGCGCGGACGCTCTTCGTGGGCGACAGCGAGGTGGACACGATGACCGCGCAGGCGGCGGACGTGCCCTACGCGCTGCATACCGAAGGCTATCGCAAGAGCGCGGTGGAGGACCTGCCCGCATTGCTGCGGTTTCACGATTTCGGGGCATTGAGCGACTTCGTTCTCGCCCCGTCCTAATATTCCCCCAGCATCGCCGCCCGGCTCTCGGAGCGGAATTCGCGGCGGTAGATCATCAGGGCGATGCCCGCCGCCGCGGCGATGAGGGCGAGGGGACCGATGAGGAAGGCGAGGGCGGCAAGGGTGAAGTAGAGGCCGCGCAGCCCCCGGGCGAAGCTGCGCGCGGCGAGCCAGTTGAGCTGTCCTGCGTCCCGGGCGGCCCGGCGCACCGCCGCGTCGTTGCCCTCCCGCCGCTCCGGCGTCGCGCCGATCATCACGGCGCAATAGCCGAAGAGCCGCTGCGCCCAGGCGAACTTGAAGAACGAGAACACGATCATCGCCACCGGCACGACGAGGCGTAGCCGGAAAGCATCCGGCCCCGACGGATGCGCAAAAGGCATCGACGCGGCGACCTCGGCCAGCCGCTCCGCCTGCCCCATCATGGCGAGCAGCCCGCCGAGGCAGATGAGCGAGGTGGAGGCGAAGAAGCTCGATCCGCTCTGAAGACCGCGCAGCAACCCGCTGTCGACGATGCGAACCTCCCGCATCGCCATCTCCTCCATCCACGCCATGCGCCGGACGCGCATCAACCCGCTCGCGCTTTCCCGCGCCCGGGGACCGGAATCGACGTACCAGCTCATCCCGACCACGAGGAACAGGAGCCAACCCACGGCGATCATATCCAGAAGCGTCAGTTCGGGCACGTCCCGGAGCGGGGAGAGGAGGGCGATTTCCGGCATGGGAAGCGGGTAATCCGAAACGGTGCTCATCCGCAACCCGTCCCGCGACCATTTTGGTCCTGTGCGCGGG
>JAHDDY010000095.1:0-3701 GCA_020629115.1 Paracoccaceae bacterium
ATCTTCATCAACCAGATCCGCATGAAGATCGGCGTGATGTTCGGCAGCCCGGAGACGACCTCGGGCGGCAACGCGCTCAAGTTCTACTCCTCCGTCCGCCTCGACATCCGCCGCATCGGCGCGATCAAGGACCGCGACGAGGTGGTCGGCAACCAGACCCGCGTGAAGGTCATCAAGAACAAGGTCGCGCCGCCCTTCCGGCAGATCGAGTTCGACATCATGTACGGCAAGGGCATCTCCAAGACCGGCGAGCTGATCGACCTCGGCGTCAAGGCCGGCGTGGTCGAGAAGTCCGGCTCCTGGTTCTCCTACGGCGACCAGCGCATCGGGCAGGGCCGCGAGAACGCGAAGAACTTCCTGCGCGACAATCCGGAGGTCGCCGCCGAGATCGAGAGCCAGATCCGCACCTCCCACGGCCTCGACCTCGAAGCCGAACTGGAAGGCGACGAGGACCTGTAGGGCCGACGACGCCCCGGCCACCGCGCCGGGGCGTTGCCGTTCGGGCGCAAAAACACGCGATGCGCGCGTTTTCCCGGTTCAACGGATCGGGAAACCGCATTAAGAAGCCTTTCCACTCGAAGGAAGGGCGAGGCCATGGCGACACTCAACGAAATCCGGTCCCTGTTCACGGACTACTTCGCGCGCAACGGCCACGCGCGCGTGCCGTCCAGCCCGCTGGTGCCCCAGAACGACCCGACCCTCCTCTTCGTCAACTCGGGGATGGTGCAGTTCAAGAACGTCTTCACGGGCGTGGAGAAGCGGCCCTACTCGACCGCCGTCACCTCGCAGAAATGCGTGCGCGCGGGGGGCAAGCACAACGACCTCGACAATGTCGGCTATACCGCCCGGCACCACACCTTCTTCGAGATGCTCGGCAACTTCTCCTTCGGCGACTACTTCAAGGAGCAGGCGATCGAGCACGCCTGGACCCTGGTCACCCGCGAATTCGGCATCCCCGCCGAGCGCCTGCTGGTCACGGTCTTCGAGGAGGACGACGAGGCGGCGGCCATCTGGCGCAAGGTCGCGGGGCTGGGCGACGACCGCATCATCCGCATAAACACCTCCGACAACTTCTGGACCATGGGGCCGACCGGCCCCTGCGGTCCGTGCTCCGAGATCTTCTACGACCACGGCAAGCACATCCCCGGCGGCCCCCCCGGCAGCCCGGACGAGGACGGCGACCGCTTCATCGAGATCTGGAACCTCGTCTTCATGCAGTACGAGCAGATCGACGCCGACACGCGGCAGGACCTGCCCAAGCAGTGTATCGACACCGGCATGGGACTGGAGCGCGTCGGCGCGCTGCTCCAGGGCAAGCACGACAACTACGACACGGACCTGATGCGCAGCCTGATCGAGGCGAGCGCGCACGCCACCTCGACCGACCCGGACGGCCCCGGCGCGGTGCATCACCGGGTCATCGCCGACCACCTGCGCTCGACCTCCTTCCTCATCGCCGACGGCGTGATGCCCTCGAACGAGGGGCGCGGCTACGTCCTGCGCCGCATCATGCGCCGGGCCATGCGCCACGCACACCTGCTGGGCGCGCAGGACCCGGTCATGCACCGCCTCGTCCCCGCCCTCGTCGCGCAGATGGGGCAGGCCTTCCCCGAGCTGTCCCGCGCCCAGGCCCTGATCGAGGAGACGCAGGAGAGCGAGGAGGCCCGCTTTCGCAAGACCCTCGACCGCGGCCTCGGCCTGCTCGACGAGGCGGTGTCCGGCCTGCCCGACGGCGCGCCCCTGCCCGGCGATACGGCCTTCAAGCTCTACGACACCTACGGCTTTCCCCTCGATCTGACCCAGGACGCCCTGCGCGAGCGGGGCCGGGAGGTCGACACCGATGGCTTCGACGCGGCCATGGAGGCCCAGAAGGCGCAGGCCCGCGCGGCATGGTCCGGCACCGGGGACGCCGCGAACGAGGCAGTGTGGTTCGACCTGCGCGATACCCACGGCGCGACCGAATTCCTCGGCTACACCGCCACCGATATCGAGGGCGAGATCCTCGCCCTCGTCGCGGACGGCGCGGTGGTCGCGGAGGCGAAGGCGGGCGAGACGGTCGAACTGCTCGCCAACCAGACCAGCTTCTACGCCGAGAGCGGCGGTCAGGTCGGCGACACCGGCACCATCGCGACCGAAGGCGGCACCGCCCGGGTGCGCGACACGCGCAAGAAGTTCGGCGACCTGCACATCCACCGCGTCGAGGTGACGGACGGCGTGCTGCGGCCCGGCGATGTCGCGCGCCTCACGGTCGATGCGGACCGCCGCGCCCGGATACGCGGCAACCACTCCGCCACGCACCTGCTGCACGAGGCCCTGCGCGCGCATCTGGGCGAGCATGTCGCCCAGCGCGGCTCCCTCGTCGCGCCCGACCGCCTGCGCTTCGACTTCGCCCATGGCAAGGCGGTGGACCTCGCCGAGATCCGCGCCGTCGAGCGCGACGTGAACGCCTACATCCGCCAGAACGATGCCGTCTCCACCCGCGTGATGACCCCCGACGAGGCGGTCGAGATGGGCGCGCGGGCGCTGTTCGGCGAGAAATACGGCGACGAGGTGCGCGTCGTGTCGATGGGGCGCCGCCCCGAGGGCGAAACCTCCCGGACGGGCGACATCTACTCGCTGGAACTGTGCGGCGGCACCCATGTCGCCGATACGGGCGAGATCGGCCTGATGGTCGTGACCGGCGAGAGCGCGTCCTCCTCGGGCGTGCGCCGGATCGAGGCGCTGACCGGCGAGGCGGCGTTCGACTACCTCGCCGCGCAGGACCACACCGTCGCCGAAGCGGCCGCGCTCCTGAAGGCGAAGCCCGACCAGGTGGTCGAGCGCACCCGCGCCCTGATGGACGAGCGCCGCGCGCTCCAGAACGAGGTCGCCGACCTGAAGAAGCAGCTCGCCCTCGCCGGCCCCGCGCAGGGCGGCGACGCGGCGGGCAGGGATATCGGCGGCATCGCCTTCCTCGGCCAGAGCTTGACCGGCGTCTCCGGCAAGGACCTGCGCGGCCTGATCGACGCGCACAAGGAACGCCTCGGCTCCGGCGTCGTCGTGCTGGTCGCCGATACGGGCGGCAAGGCGGCGGTGGCGGCGGGGGTCACGGACGACCTGACGGATCGCGTCAGCGCCGTCGATCTTGTCACCGTCGCCGCGCAGGCCATGGGCGGCAAGGGCGGGGGCGGGCGGCCCGACATGGCCCAGGCCGGGGGGCCTGACCCGTCGAAGGCACAGGACGCCCTCGCCGCCGTCGAAGCCCTGATCGCCGAGAAAGGAGCCGCCTGATGCCCGCCTACTGGATCGCCCATGTCGAGGTCACGGACGCGGAAGCCTACGGCAAATACGCCGAGCTTGCCGGTCCCGCCATCCACAAGCACGGCGGCAGGTTCCTCGCCCGCGCGGGCCGCTACGTGCAGTTCGAGGGGAACGACCGGGCGCGCAACGTCGTGGTCGAGTTTCCCTCGGTCGAGGCGGCGGTGGAATGCTACCACTCGCCCGAATACAGCGCGGCGCGCGCGCACGCGGAAGGGGCCTCCGTGCGCGACCTGATGGTCGTCGAGGGTGTCTGACGCGGGGCGCATCTGGGCGAAGTCCCCCGATGCGCTGCACCGGCGCGGGGCGACCTCGCTGGAGACGCCGCTGGAGACGATCGACGCCTACCTGACCCCGGCGGATCGCTTCTTCGTGTGCAACGTCGCGGCGACGCAGCGGGTGGA
>JAHDDY010000095.1:3801-5920 GCA_020629115.1 Paracoccaceae bacterium
TGTCGGACGCCGCGGCTTGGGTCGCGCCGCTGGGGCTGGATATCGACAATCCCGAATGTCCCATCGAGATCCCCATGCCGGTCGAGAAGGCGCTGGACGGCGATACCATCCTTGCCCTGACGATGAACGGCGCGCCCCTGCCGCCCGACCACGGCTATCCCGTCCGCGCCATCGTGCCGGGATGGATCGGGACGTATTCGGTGAAGTGGATCGGGCGGATCACCGTCTCGGCGCGGGAAATCCGCAACTACCGGACGGACGAATACTACGTCATCGACGGGGTGACGGTCACGCGCCAGAACGTGAAATCCTCCCTCGCCCTGCCGTTTCCCGCCGAGATGGGGCCGGGCTTCAAGCGCATCCACGGCTATGCCCGCTCGCCCGACCGGCCGATGCGTACCGTCGAGTGGAGCGAGGATGACGGGCGGTCGTGGCACGAGGCGGATATCATCTCGCCGAACGAGCGCTACGGCTGGGTCCGCTTCGCCTTCGCCTGGCAGGCGCGGCCCGGCGAGCACCGGCTGATGACCCGCGCGACCGACGAGGCGGGGGAGACGCAGCCGGAAATCTCGCCCTTCAACCCCGGCACGCTGCTCTTCAACGCCATCATTCCGCATCCGGTGACGGTGCGCGCCTGAGCGCGGCGCGCATCGCCTCGGCCTGCGCCGCATCCAGCCGCCCCGCCTCCCGCGCCAGCGTCACGCTGCGCAGGGCATGGGCGCGGTAGAAGGCAAGGGCGTCGGGCCGGGTGGCCAGCGCATCGCAATGGGCCTCGATGGAGCCGATATCCCCGCGCGAGACCGGCCCCGGCATGGTCGCCGCGATGCCGCCGCGTTCCATGGCGTCGAGGCTGCTGCGGGCCATGGGCAGGATGGCGGCGAGCACGTCCGCCTCGCTCGCGCTCCATCCGCCCCACATATCCGCGATCTCGGCCAGGAGGACGTGCAGGAACTGCGACCCGTAGCCCGCGCTCGCGTGGTAGAGCGCGCGTCGGCCCGGGGGCAGGCGGTTGAGACGGCATCCGAGGGCGGCGACCATCGCCTCCAGCGTCTCGGCCAGGGGCGGGTCGGCCTCGACGGTGACGGTGCATCCGGCGAGCGGCGTGCCGCCCTCGGCGAAGGCCTGCAACGGATGGAACCCGCCCGTCATGGCCCCTGCCCGCGCCGCCGCATCGAGCGCGCCCACCTCCGTCGCGCCGGAGCAGTGCACGACCGCCTGCCCCGCGCGCCAGGCGAGCGAAGAGGCGACCGGGGCGATGGCGTCGTCCGGGACGGTGAGGAAGACGAGGTCGCAGGTATCGGCGACCGCCTGCGCCGGCATAGCCTTGGCATCCAGCCGCGCGGCCAGGGCAGCGGCGGTTCCGGGGGAGCGGCTGGCGACGGCGATGATGGTGTATCCGGCACCCCGCAGCGCCGGGCCGAGACCCTGCGCCACCCGTCCCGCACCGACGAAACCGATGGCGGTCACGTCTCAGTCGTCGTCACGGGCGCGCCATTCGGCCAACTCGTCCGTCTCGACCCGCTCGTACACGTCCTCGACCGGCAGGTCGCAGTCGATGCTGTCGAAGCGGATCACGTCACCGAGGAAATACGTGTCCGCCCGCCAGTTCTCGTCCCGGCGCAGGACCTGCACCTTCACGAAGTCCTGCTCGATGAGGACGTATTCGCGCAGGGAGGGGATGTTGAAGTATTCGAGCGGTTTGTCGCGTTCGTCCGCCTTCCGGGTACTCTCGGACAGGACCTCGACGATGAGGACGGGTTCCTCGGAATGGTACCTGTCGCCACCGCTGGGCGCGCATTCGACCACGATGTCGGGGTAGCGGTAGTTTCCGCGCGGCGAGCGCACCTTGAAGTCGTTGGACATCGGGGCGCAACGCGTGCCTGCGAGCGCATTGCCGAGATGACGCATCAGGCTCGCCACGATGAGGACGTGAGGTCTCGCCGCCCCGACCATCGCGACGAGATGCCCGTCCACGAACTCGTGTCGCTGCTCATGGTCGTTGTCGTTCTCGAAAGCGAGATATTCCGCTTCCGTCATGGTCTGCTGCTGCCGTGCCGTCGCCATCGCGTGCTCTCCTTCGGGCGGACCCTAGCACAGGATGGCGACGGCCGGAATATCG
>JAHDDY010000095.1:6020-13531 GCA_020629115.1 Paracoccaceae bacterium
CGCGTGCTCTCCTTCGGGCGGACCCTAGCACAGGATGGCGACGGCCGGAATATCGCCGTCAGCCGACCGCGTCAGCCGACCGCGTCGACCGATCGTGTCAGCCGAGCGCCTTGTTCAGGTTCTCGTCGACCTTGTCGAGGAAGCCCATGGTGGTCAGCCATTTCTGGTCCGGGCCGACGAGGAGCGCGAGGTCCTTGGTCATGTCGCCGCTCTCGACCGTCTCGACGCAGGTCCGCTCCAGCGTCTCGGCGAAGTTGGCCAGCGCCTCGTTGCCGTCGAGCTTGGCGCGGTGCTTGAGGCCGCCCGTCCAGGCGAAGATGGAGGCGATGGAGTTGGTCGAGGTCTCCTTGCCTTCCTGATGCTGACGGTAGTGGCGGGTGACGGTGCCGTGCGCCGCCTCGGCCTCCACGATCTGGCCGTCGGGGGTCATCAGCTGCGAGGTCATCAGGCCGAGGGAGCCGAAGCCCTGGGCCACGGTGTCGGACTGCACGTCGCCGTCGTAGTTCTTGCACGCCCAGACGTAGCCGCCCGACCATTTCATCGCGCAGGCGACCATGTCGTCGATCAGGCGGTGCTCGTAGGTGATGCCCTTCTTCTTGAACTCGGCCTCGAATTCCTCCTCGTAGACCTTCTGGAACAGGTCCTTGAAGCGCCCGTCATAGGCCTTCAGGATCGTGTTCTTGGTCGAGAGGTACACGGGCCAGCCGCGGTTCAGGCCGTAGTTCATGGAGGCGCGGGCGAAATCGAGGATGGACTGGTCGAGGTTGTACATCCCCATCGCGATGCCGGCCGACGGCGCGTCGAACAGCTCGTGCTCGATGGTCTCGCCGTCCTCGCCGACGAACTTGATCGACAGCTTGCCCTTGCCGGGAAAGAGGAAGTCGGTGGCGCGGTACTGATCGCCGAAGGCGTGACGGCCGACGACGATGGGCTGCGTCCAGCCGGGCACGAGGCGCGGCACGTTCGAGCAGATGATCGGCTCGCGGAAGATGACCCCGCCGAGGATGTTGCGGATGGTGCCGTTCGGCGAGCGGTACATGCGCTTGAGGCCGAATTCCTCGACGCGCTGCTCGTCGGGCGTGATGGTCGCGCATTTGACGCCGACGCCGTGTTTCTTGATCGCCTCGGCGGCATCCACGGTGATCTGGTCGTCCGTCTCGTCGCGCGCCTCGATCCCGAGATCGTAGTATTTCAGGTCAACGTCGAGATAGGGAAGGATCAGCTTCTGCTTGATGAAATCCCAGATGATGCGGGTCATCTCGTCGCCGTCGAGTTCGACGACCGGGTTCTCGACCTTGATCTTGCTCATGGAGTCCTCTTTGTGCGGGCAATGGGCGCGTTTCGCGGCGCACAATAGGGCGGTGCAGTGCGCCCGGCAAGGGCCGGTGCGCCGAAATACGGTGTGGCAAACGGGATATAAAGCCTTCCGGTGTTGAATGCGGGGGCCAGATGCCCAGCATGACGGAGATACCCATGCCCTCTCGCCCCACACTCCGCTTCCTGATGACGGGAGCCGCGGTCGCGTCGCTCTCCACGGTGGCGGTCGCCGATGGCTGGAGCGGCCTGATCGCCTTCGGCGGACGCGACTACGATTCCGGCCAGTACGTTAGCTACGAGGCCGTCTTCCCGGAACCGGGCGAGGGTATCGGCGACGGGCGCCAGCGCGGGACGAACCGGGTGGAGGATGGCGGGCGGGCGTCGGTCGTCACCCAGCGGGTATCGCGAAAGCTCGGCTTCGGCACGTTCGATCCGTCGCAGCCGCAGAGCCATGCGGCCGTTCCCACGCCGGGCGATGGCTGGAACTACGCGGCCATATTCTACGGGGCCTCGGATATCCGGGCCTCCATCGACGGTGCGCAGGCCGCGACGAGCGATGTCTTCTTCCGCGAAAGCGACGGGACCGTGACGGAGATCGACGGGCGCAGCCGCCCGGGCCTCCTCCGGGACCCCGACCGCGCCGCAAGCGTGGAGGATGCCCTGGTCCTCGTCGGCAGCGCCCAGCGCGACCTGCGCTGGACGGCGGATGTGCACATGGGGCTGGACGGAACGCCGAGCCTGAACGAAACCTGGATCGAGCGCGACGCCTTCATCCGCGACAGCCTGGCGGGTACGGCGGCGACCGACATCACGGGCGGGGTGGCGGCGCTGACGGATGCGGGCGCGGGCCTCGTCGTCGTCTCGAACGCCTACGATGCCGGGGCGATGCCGGAGGTGGGCGGCGACAACCGCCTGCTCGTGGACGCCGACAGGCAATTGCAGGCGCGCGAGGATCAGGCGGCGTTGACGCAGGCGGCACTGACCGCGGCGCAGTCCGCCGTGACGCTGGCGCGGACGACGCAGGCGGATGCCCAGACGGATTTCGACAACAATCCGAACGCGACGACCCAGGCCGCCCTGGACGACGCGAATGCCGCCCTGACCCAGCGTCAGGCGGAGGCCGCGACGGCCCTCGCCACGCGCGACGAATTCGCCCTGACCGCCCACGAACAGGCCCTGCGCCCGCAATTCGACGCCGCATTGGCCGATCCGTCCCTCATCGGGACCATCCGGACCGCCGCGACGGATACCTACAACGCCGATCTCGTCCGCCAGCTTCGCGGCAATGACGGCAACGTCGTCCTTATCGACCAGCATGCGCTGGTGGAGGCCGTCATCGCCGATCCCGCGCGCTTCGGCCTCTCCGCCGAGTTCGATCAGGCCAACGACTGCTTCCACGACAACCCGCTCCATCCCTGCAACGAGGTCGGCGCCGAGGCGGACGAGCTGCTCTTCGCGGACGGGGTGAACCTGACCGGCGCGGGGCATCAGCTTCTCGCCGATCAGATCACGGCGATGGTGCAGGCCCCCGCAACTCTGTCCGGCATCCCGGCCATCGGCATCTCGGGGGGGCGGGGCGTCTCGGATGCGGGGCGCGATCAGGTCTCGCGCGAACAGGCGTGGAAGGCGGGCGTCGCGCCCTTCGTCTCGGGCGTCGCCTCGCGGGTGCAGCTCGGCAAGTCCGAGGGATTCCCGCAGCATGACGGCGGTTTCTATTCCGGCGTGGCGGGGGTGCGCTACGTGCCCGCGCCGGGCTATGCGGTGGGCGTCGCGGGCGGGTACCAGAAGATCACCACCCCCGGCGGCGAGCCGAACCTGCATTACGACGGCAGCGCCCTGTTCGGCACGGCCTTCGCGGGGATCAATACCGGCCCCGTCTTCGGCAGCGTGACGGCGACCTACGGCAAGGTGGATTACGACGAGGTGACCCGCTACTCGCGCATCGGCCCGGCGACCATCGCCAACAGCGGCAGCACCGACGGCACCGTCCTCGGCTTCACCGGCGAGGCGGGCGTGCGGCTGGTGCGCTACGACATCCTGCGCGCCGGTCCCATCGCCAACGTCTCGCACTGGCGCTCGACGGTGAAGGGATACGCGGAGGATGGATGGGCCGCGACGGCGGTGCGTACCGGGGATCTGGAGACCCGGTCCACCCGCGCGGGCCTCGGTGCTTTCTTGGAGGCGGGCGAGCTGGTCGAGGGGCAGGGTTCGGTCTTCCGGGCCAAGGTGCTCTACGGCCACGAATTCGGCGACGAGACGAAGACGGCGAGCGTGACGCCCCTGGGCGACAACGCGGTCGGCAGCTTCTCGACCGAGGTGCGCGGCGTGTCCCAGGCCCCGCTCGAATTCGGCGCCGAGGTGGTGCTCGGCTATCGCGGCGTGCTCACGACCTTCGGCTACGACGGCATCCTGGGCGATATCAGCGACCACCGCTTCCGCGTCGGGGTGAGCATGCCGCTCTGACGGCCATGGCGCGGGCGGCCTTCGCGCGCGATGCGAAGGCCGCCCGCGATGGTCAGAACGTCCCGTTCGCGCGCCTCGCGTCCTGCCGGGCCTGACGCCGGGCGCGGCGCTCCTCGGGAGTCATCTGCGCGCGTCGGGCCTCGCGCCGGGCGCGGCGTTCCTCCTCGGTCGCCTGGGCACGCCGGGCGCGGCGTTCTTCCTCGGCTTGGGCGGCCTGCGCGGCCTCGCGCTGCGCGCGGCGCTGCTCCTCGGCGCGGGCGGCGCGTTCGCGCTCGATGCGGGCCGTCCGCTGCGCCTGTTCCCCGCGATCCGTACGGACGGCGCGGCGCGCGCGCCTCTCGTCGTCGCGGTCGTCCTCGTACCTGTCGTAGAGGATCGCGCCGATGATCCCGACGCCGATCAGCGCCCCGATGGCCCCGACCGTCTGGGCCGACGGCCCGGCCCTGCGCGGGGCGGGGGCGACGACCCGGGTCGGCGGGGCGTAGGGGCGGTAGCGCGGCTGCGGGACATGGACCCGGTTCACGGGGGCGTAGACGGGGCGGGGCGCGGGGACGTGCACCGCCGGGGGCGCGACACGGCGCGTCTGTGCCGGCAGGGGCGCGTATAGCGGGGCGTAGACCACCGTATCGTCCAGCGGCGGCAGGGTCCGGATCGCGGTGCCGGGCTGCACATGGGTCGGCGCGGGCGTCCAGACGTAGGCGGGCTGCTGGTAGCCCTGCGCGGCGGCTCCTCCGGCGGGGAGGGACGATGCGACGCCGAGCAGCGCGAGCGTGGCCGCGAGCGTGCGAAGGGATCGGGTCATGGCGGGTCTCCTGTATCGGCGTGTTGCGAGACGTGATACGGGCGGTACCGCCCCTTCCGTCGCGGTTTTCCGTCCGTATGGAGCCGGACCGGGGCGGCCAGCCGGGGAGGACGGGATGGACGGGGATATTCTGTACGACGTCGAGGACGGGATCGGCTGGATCACCATCGACCGGCCCGCGCGGCGCAATGCGCTGACCCTGGCGATGTACGACCGGCTGCGGACGATCTGCGCGGCCGTGCCGGAGGACGGCTCCGTCGGGGCCGTCGTGATGCGGGGCGCGGGCGGACGGGCCTTCGCCGCCGGGACGGAGATATCCGAGTTCCGCGATCTGGAGACGGCGGCGGATGCGCTGGCCTACGAGGCCGACGCCGAGGCGGTGTTCTCGGCCATCGAGCGGTGCCCCGTGCCGACCGTCGCCGCGCTCACGGGGGCGTGCACGGGCGGGGGCGGGGCCATCGCGGCGGCCTGCGACATACGGGTCTGCGACGCGGCGATGCGGTTCGGCTTTCCCATCGCGCGCACGCTGGGGAACTGCCTCTCCGTCGCCAACCTCGCCCGGCTCTCGGCGCTGATGGGGGCGGGGCGGGTGCGGGAGATGATGCTCACCGCGCGCCTTCTGGATGCGGAGGAGGCGCTGCGGGCGGGGCTGGTCTCGGAGGTGCTGCCCGACGCGGCGGCGACCGTCGCCCGGGCGGCGGAGCTGGCGCGCACGATGGCGGGCCATGCGCCCCTGACCCTGCGCGCGACCCGGGAGGCGCTGCGCCGCCTGCGGGTCGAGGGGGCCGGGGCGGACGATGCCGATCTGATCGCGCGGTGCTACACCAGCGCCGATTTCCGGGAGGGGCGCGCGGCGTTCCTGTCGAAGCGCGCGCCGGACTGGACGGGGCGCTGAGCCGCGCGGGCGCGGGCGAGGCAGTCGGCGAACAGGGCGAAGGCGGCGTCGGCCCCGCGGGTCGTCTGGCCGAGGGACGCGGCCGGGACCGCCTCGATAGCCGCCTGCAAGGTGGGCCAGTAGGCGGCGAGGGCGGGGGAGGCGAGGTAGCGGTTCGCGGCGCGGACCCGCGCATCCGCGCTCCGGCCATGGCGGCGCGACAGGACGCGCTTGCCGAAATGCGACCCCGCCACGACGTAGGCGGCCCCGAGCGCATCCCCGCCGAAGGCCGGGGGCGCGGCGACGGGTAGCCCCGCGCCGAGCGTATCCAGATCGTCCGCCAGCAGCGTCGCCATGGCCGGCGGGCGCTGCGCCCGCGGCAGGCGGGCGGCGAAGACCGGCTCCAGCGCGCGATAGGCGAGCCAGTGGCTCGACAGGAACAGCGCGTAATCCTCCCGCGCCGCCAGATCGAGGGTCGAGAAGGCGGCGTCCGTGCGCGCATGGGTCTCGCGGGTGGCGAGGCGCAGGTGATGGCGGGCGGGGGTCATGGGCCGTTCCTAGCCCGCCCCCGCCGCCGGGGGCAAGCCTATCCGCTCAGCTTGTCCTGCGTCCTCAGGTCGAAGTCGCTCGCATCATGGCGCTCGTGGAGCTGGTCCTCCTCCGGGCCGAAGATGCGGTTGACCTTGCGGCCCCTCTGCACCGGCTCGCGCGCGGCGATCTCGCCGTGCCAGCGGACGACGTTCTCATATTCGTGCACCTGGAGGAAGGTGTCGGCATCGCCGTAGAGCGCGCCGGTGGTCAGCACCCCGTACCACGGCCAGATGGCCATGTCCGCGATGGTGTAGTCGTCGCCCGCGATGTAGCGGCTCTCGGCGAGGCGGCGGTCGAGCACGTCCATCTGGCGCTTCGTCTCCATGGCGAAGCGGTCGATGGGGTATTCCATCTTCGTAGGGGCGTAGTGGTAGAAATGCCCGAAGCCCCCGCCCAGATACGGCGCGCTGCCCATCTGCCAGAACAGCCACGACAGCGTCTCGGCCCGCGCGGCCCCGTCCGAGGGCAGGAACGCGCCGAACTTCTCGGCGAGGTACATCAGGATCGCGCCGGATTCGAAGACGCGGGTGGCGGGATCGGTGCTGCGGTCGAGCAGGGCGGGGATCTTGGAATTGGGGTTGATCCCGACGAAGCCGCTGCCGAACTGGTCCCCGTCGCCGATGTTGATGACCCAGGCATCGTATTCCGCGCCCTTGTGCCCGGCGGCGAGCAGCTCTTCGAGCATCACGGTGACCTTGACCCCGTTGGGCGTGGCGAGCGAGTGCAGTTGCAGCGGATGCTCCCCGACGGGCAGGTCCTTGTCGTGCGTCGGCCCGGCGATGGGCCGGTTCGTGCTGGCGAACTTGCCGCCGCTCTCCTTCTCCCAGGTCCAGACCTTCGGGGGGGTGTACTCGCTCATGGGTGTCGCTCCGGGGCGGTTGATATCGTGCGGGGTCAGATAGCCACGCGGGGCGCGGGGTCCAATCCGTGTCACGGTTTCGTGCGTGGACAACGGAGGGAGAGACGACATGAAAAGCATCGAAGGGGGCTGTACCTGCGGACGCATCCGGTTCGGCGCCACGGGAGAGCCGCTGCGCGTGGGCGTCTGTCACTGCCTCGATTGCCGCCGTCATCACGGCGCGGCGTTCTACGCGGCGGCGGTGTTCTCCGAGGATGCGGTGCGGATCGAGGGGCAGGCGCGCGGGTATCGGGGGCGGTACTTCTGTCCCGATTGCGGTGCATCGGTCTACGCGCGGAGCGAGGGGGAGATCGAGCTGCATCTCGGCGCGCTGGATACGCCGGATCGCTTTGCGCCGGAGTACGAATTGTGGACCTGCCAGCGCGAAAGCTGGCTACCGCCTTTTGCGGGGACGAAAGGGTACGCGCGCGGGCGGGAGGAATGAGCGCCGGCCCGGAGGCCGGCGCATGGGAAAAGGCTACCCGTCGATCCTATCGTCGATATACGCGCCCAGCGCCGAGGCGTTCATCGCGCCCTCGTATTTCTCGCCGTCCACGATGATCGTG
>JAHDDY010000251.1 GCA_020629115.1 Paracoccaceae bacterium
AGCTCGATTACCTCACCACCAAGTCCACCCATATCGTGGACAGTAGCGGGTTCCTAGATGGCAAAGCGAAGCTCGAGTCGGGTGACATCAAGGACCTGACCGAGCGCTTTGCCAAACGGTGGGATGCGGGCTTCAAGCCCAAGCTCGGACAGACGACCCACATGCTCATGTCCTTCCCCGTGGGCACGCGGGGTGAGGATGTGCGCGACATCGCGACGGATGTGGCCGAGCGGTTCTTCCAGACCGATGCGGGGCATTTCGACTACATCATCGCGGTGCATGAGGACCGCGATCACCCGCATGCGCATCTGGTGCTGAACCGCCGCTCGCAGGAAGGCGAGTTCTTCTTTCTGGGGCGCAACCATCGCTTCAACTATGACGACTTCCGCCTCGCCATGGTCGAAGAGGCGGAGAAGTATGGTGTGCGCCTGGAGGCCACACGGCGGGTGGAGCGCGGCGTCGTGCATTACCCAGCCCGCACCAGCGAGGTTTATGCGGCGAAAGAAGAGGGCCGCGCGCCCCGCGAGCGGGAACGCGTGGGGGCCGACCTGACGCGGACGCTGGCGGAGATCGCCAACACCAGAACCGTCTACCATTCGCTTGCCGCGGAGGCCTCCCGGGAGGCCCGCGAGGATATTGCCGCGGCACTCTTCCGCGCGGGCGAGGTGCTGGCACGCGGCGGGCAGGTGGACCGAACAGGAGATGTGTATATGGCCGAGGATCAAAGCTTCGAGGATCTGAGAAGCCTCTATGCGGAGAAGCTCGCGCGGGTGCAGGGCATGATCGCCGAGAAGTCTGACGCGGAACGTCCCGTGCTGGAAAAACGTCTCATCGAGATCCAGACGCAGGTCCAGCACATGCAGCCTCTCGGTTTGCGATCATCCACGCTGTCAGAGACCCCCTCGGAGGGCGGGATCTATTCGGAAGCCAATATCGACGCCAGCCAGCGCGAGCGACTGGCCGAGCCCGACCTGAGATCGCGCATTGACGCGGCACTACGGGGCACGGGGATCGGCACATCGGAAGTGGTGGCCCGGATCGAGACGGGCGCGTCAAATGCAGCGCTCGAGCATCTATGGATCGCCAATGATCTCTCCAAAGTGGCCGAGGCGCGCGATCTGAACCTCGAGCGCCGCGCCGATCTGGAACAGGCCCGCGACATTCTCAACGATGTGCATGTCGCGCTCGGCACGCTGCTGGAACGCGAACAGGTGCTGCGCCGGGATGGTGTCATGGAAGCGGAACCGGACAGCGAGCGGTTCCATTATCATGAGGGCGCGGTGCGGGCGATGGAAGGGACAATCCGTCAGGAGATGCGCGCAGACGGCCTGACAGCGCAGCAGATCGAGGACCGGGATTGGGAGGTTGTCTCGCGGGCGGAGCGCCGGATCGAGACGGAGCAGCGCGCGTATCTCGAGGCACACCCGGACCTGCTCGCACGTCCTGGCGATGTGATCGACCGGTCTGAGCCCTACAGGGAGACCATCACCGATGCGGCCCGCGCCAGCGAGATCACCCGCGAGGTCGACCGCATCATGGAGGGACGCGATGTCCGCACACCTGTTGCGGATGCTGTCGCAGATGACTTGCGCGCGCGCTA
>JAHDDY010000096.1 GCA_020629115.1 Paracoccaceae bacterium
GCCGGCACGCTGACCAACAAGATGGCCCCGGCGCTGCGCAAGGTCTACGACCAGATGCCCGATCCGCGCTACGTGATCTCGATGGGATCGTGCGCCAACGGGGGCGGGTACTACCACTATTCCTATTCGGTGGTGCGCGGCTGCGACCGCATCGTGCCCGTCGACATCTACGTCCCCGGCTGCCCCCCCACGGCGGAGGCGCTGCTCTACGGCATCCTGCAATTGCAGCGCAAGATACGCCGCACCGGAACCATCGAGCGATAGGACGGCTTCCCGCTGGGGAGCCGGTTACGGATAGACAGGAAGCCCGACCCATGGCCGACGAGACCCTCGCCCTCGACGACGACACCCTCTCCGAGCATGGCGAGCACATCTCCGCCGCGCTGGAGGATGCCGTCTCGCGCTTCGAGGTGACGGGGGGCGAGCTGACGCTCATCGTCCCGCACGACCGCATCGGCGAGGCGCTGACCTTCCTGCGCGACGACGGCCTGTGCCAGTACCGCACGCTGGTCGACATCGCCGGGGTCGACTGGCCGGGCCGGGAAAAGCGCTTCGACGTGGTCTACCACCTCCTGTCGATGCGCCAGAACCAGCGCATCCGCGTCAAGACCTACATCCGCGACGACGAGATCGCCGAGAGCGTGGTGAACGTCTTCCCGAACGCCGACTGGTACGAGCGGGAGGTGTTCGACATGTACGGCATCCTCTTCGGCGGCCACCCGGACATGCGCCGCCTGCTCACCGACTACGGCTTCACCGGCTACCCCCTGCGCAAGGATTTCCCCGTCACCGGCTATTCGGAGGTCCGCTACGACGAGGAGGCCAAGCGCGTGGTCTACGAGCCGGTCAAGCTGACCCAGGAGATGCGCACCTTCGACTTCATGTCGCCCTGGGAGGGCGCGGACTACATCCTGCCCGGCGACGAGAAGGCCAAGCTGGAGGACAAGCCCTCGTGACGGTCTCCGGCGTTCCCATCCCGACGGAGCCGATGACATCGGACGAATTCATCGCCTGGGTGCAGCGCGAGAACCCCGGCCGTGTCGAGCTGATCGACGGGGTGGTCGTGCCTAAGGACGACGGTGGACCGATGGGCATGGCCGGGGACAACCCGCGTCACAACCTCGTCAAGGGGAACGCCCGCGATGCCCTGAAGTCGGCGTTGTCCGGGCGCGGATGCCGTGTCTACATCGACGGCATCTCGGTTCGGACCCGCGACGAGACCAGCTACATCCCCGACGTGCTGGTCGATTGCGCGACGGAAATCGACTTCGAGAACCCGGTCGCGGTCAAACCGCTCATCGTGGTCGAGGTTCTGTCCGCCTCGTCGCACATCAAGGATACCGTGGAGAAGCTCGACGGGTATTTCTCGCTGCCGACGATCCGGCATTATTTCATCGTGGATGCCGTCAAGCGCCGTGCGGTGCTGCATTCGCGTAAGGACGACGGCATCGCGACGGCGATCCTGAGCGGTGGCACGGTCACGCTCGATCCGCCCGGCATCGCCGTCGACCTCGACCAGTTCTGGGAAGGATTGCCGACATGAACCAGCTCACCACCCCCGTTCAGGAGGCCAAGGACGGCCCCGATTCGGTGCGCAACATCAACATCAACTTCGGTCCGCAGCATCCGGCGGCCCACGGCGTGCTGCGCCTCGTGCTGGAGCTGGACGGCGAGATCGTGGAGCGGGTGGACCCGCATATCGGCCTGCTGCACCGGGGCACGGAAAAGCTGATCGAGCAGAAGACCTATCTTCAGGCGCTCCCGTATTTCGACCGCCTCGACTACGTGTCGCCGATGAACCAGGAGCACGCCTTCTGCCTCGGCATCGAGAAGATGCTCGACATCAATATCCCGCGCCGCGCCTCGCTCATCCGGGTGCTGTACTCCGAGATCGGGCGCATCCTCTCGCATCTCCTGAACATCACGACGCAGGCGATGGATGTCGGCGCGCTCACGCCCCCGCTCTGGGGCTTCGAGGAACGCGAGAAGCTGATGATCTTCTACGAGCGGGCCTGCGGCGCGCGCCTCCACGCCGCGTATTTCCGCCCCGGCGGCGTGCATCAGGACCTGCCCCGCGACCTTCTGGACGATATCTGGCAGTGGACGGAGGAGTTTCCGCAGGTCCTCGACGATCTGGAGACCCTGCTGACCGAGAACCGCATCTTCAAGCAGCGCAACGTCGATATCGGCGTGGTGTCCCTCGACGAATGCGAGGCGCTGGGCTTCTCCGGCGTCATGGTGCGCGGCTCGGGTGGGGCGTGGGACCTGCGCCGTAGCCAGCCCTACGAGTGCTATAACGACTTCGATTTCCAGATTCCGGTCGGCAAGAACGGCGACTGCTACGACCGCTACATCATCCGCATGCACGAGATGCGCGAATCGACGCGCATCATGCGTCAGGCGCTGGAGAAGCTCGATACGACGACGGGCGATCCGGTGATGACCGTCGACGGCAAGATCGCGCCGCCCCGCCGGGCCGAGATGAAGAACTCGATGGAGGCCCTGATCCATCACTTCAAGCTCTACACCGAAGGCTTCCGCGTCCCCGCCGGCGAGACGTATGCGGCCATCGAGGCCCCGAAGGGCGAGTTCGGCGTCTACATGATCGCGGACGGCACGAACAAGCCGTACCGCCTCAAGATTCGCGCCCCCGGCTTCCCGCATCTGGCGGCGATGCATCACATGTGCCGCGGCCACATGCTCGCGGACGTGAGCGCGGTCCTCGGCTCGCTCGACATCGTCTTCGGGGAGATCGACCGATGATCCGTACCGCCGCCCTCGCCGTCGCCGCCGTCCTGCTCGCCAGCGCCGTACAGGCGCAGGAGGCGGGCCAGCCCTCGCTCCACCAGCTCGAACTCGATGCGAATGGCGGGGGATACGCGGTGGTCCTCGACGCGGACGGGCACGAGTACCACTGCGTCGCGAAGGAGACGCGCGAGACGGTCGATCTCGGCCCGTGCAAGCCGCTGCGCCTCGTGACGCCGCTCGACATGCAGCCCACCTTCGCGCCGCCGATGGACCCGACGAAACGCACGATCGTCGAGCTGTTCGAGCGCAACCGCTGCGTCATCGCCTATGCCGACCTGAAGGACGCGATCGAGACCCTCGCCCCCCGACAGCAACAGACCGTCGCCCGCATGATCACCGAGATGACCGAGCGCGGCGAGATCTCCGACAACGAGGCCCGCGAGCGCGCGGTCCTGCGCATCGGCGACCGTTGCAGCTGACACGACGACACGACAAGGACGTCCCATGAGCACCCGCCGCCTCGCCGCCGACCGGTTCCAGCCCGAGAGCTTTGCGTTCACGCCCGAGAATACGGCGTGGATCGACACCCAGGTCGCCAAGTTCCCCGAGGGCCGCCAGGCCTCCGCCGTGATCCCGCTGCTGTGGCGGGCGCAGGAGCAGGAGGGCTGGGTCTCCCGCCCCGCCATCGAGGAGATCGCGCGCATCCTCGACATGCCGTCGATCCGGGTGCTGGAGGTCGCGACCTTCTACTTCATGTTCCAGCTCGAACCCACGGGCGAACACGCGCATATCCAGGTCTGCGGCACGACGCCGTGCATGCTGTGCGGCGCCGAGAGCCTCGTCGCCGTCTGCAAGCGGATCATCGGCCCGATGCACGCCGTCTCCGAGGACGGCAAGCTGTCCTGGGAGGAGGTCGAGTGCCTCGGGGCCTGCGCGAATGCGCCCATGGCGCAGATCGACAGCTGGGTGAAGGGCGGCTTCCATTCGGACTATTACGAGGACCTGGACGAGGAAGGCTTCGAGAAAATCGTCGAGGCGTTCCGCGCGGGCGAGTACCCGATGCCCGGTTCGCAGAAGGGCCGTTTCGCCTCCGAGCCGCTGGACGGCCAGACGGCCCTGACCTCGGACCACGTCGAGAACCACAACGCGGCGGTGGCCCATGCCATCGCGGAGGGGGCAGCATGAGCAGCTTCAATTTCCTCAAGGACGAGGACCGCATCTTCACCAATCTCTACGGCCAACGCGACCGCTCGTTGAAGGGCGTCAAGGCGCGCGGGCACTGGGACGGGACGGCGGACATCCTGTCGAAGGGTCGCGACTGGATCGTGCAGGAGATGAAGGATAGCGGCCTGCGCGGGCGCGGCGGGGCAGGCTTCCCGACCGGCCTCAAGTGGTCTTTCATGCCCAAGGAGAGCGACGGGCGGCCGCATTACCTCGTGGTCAATGCCGACGAATCCGAGCCGGGCACCTGCAAGGACCGCGAGATCATGCGCCACGATCCGCATACGCTGATCGAGGGTTGCCTCATCGCCAGCTTCGCGATGGGCGCGCATGCGGCCTATATCTACATCCGCGGCGAATACGTGCGCGAGCGCGAGGCGCTGCAGCAGGCCATCGACGAGGCCTACGAGGACGGGCTGATCGGCAAGGATGCCTCCGGGTCCGGCTGGGATTTCGACTGCTACCTGTCGCACGGCGCGGGGGCCTATATCTGCGGCGAGGAAACGGCGCTGATCGAGAGCCTAGAAGGCAAGAAGGGGATGCCGCGCCTGAAACCTCCTTTCCCGGCGAATGTCGGTCTCTACGGCTGCCCCTCGACCGTGAACAACGTCGAGAGCATCGCGGTCGTGCCGACCATCCTGCGGCGCGGGGCGGCCTGGTTCGCGGGCTTCGGGCGCGAGCGCAACGCGGGCACGAAGGTCTTCGCCATCTCGGGGCACGTGAACAAGCCCTGCGTGGTCGAGGAAGCCATGTCGATCCCGTTCCAGGACCTGATCGACCGCCATTGCGGCGGCTTCCGGGGCGGCTACGGGCGCATGAAGGCGGTCATCCCCGGCGGCTCGTCCGTCCCCTGCCTGACGAACGAGCAGGCCAAGGACGTGCTGATGGATTTCGACGCGCTCTCGTCGCTGAAATCGGGTCTCGGCACGGCGGCGGTCATCGTGATGGACGACAGCACCGACATCATCAAGGCCATTTGGCGGCTCTCGAAATTCTACAAGCACGAGAGCTGCGGCCAGTGCACCCCTTGCCGCGAGGGTACGGGCTGGATGATGCGCGTCATGGACCGTCTGGTCGAGGGCCGCGCGGCGGTCGAGGAGATCGACATGCTGCTGGAGGTCACCAAGCAGGTCGAGGGCCACACCATCTGCGCCCTCGGCGATGCGGCGGCCTGGCCCATCCAAGGCCTCATCCGCAACTTCCGCGGCGAGATCGAGGAACGCATCAGGGCGCTCGACACGGGCCGCGTGACGGCGGCGGTCGCGGCGGAGTAGGGCGGCTTTCCTTTGCCCCGCCGGATGGCTATCGTCGGCGCATGATCCGCGCGACCGAAAGCTACCCATGACTTCGTCCACCCCCTACTGGTGGGAGGCGGCACCGCCTCCCGAACCGACGGGCGATCCTGTCGCCCCGGCCTGCGACGTGGCCATCGTCGGGGCGGGCTATACGGGTCTCAGCGCCGCGCGGGTGCTGGCGGCCAAGGGCCTCAGCGTTCAGGTCTTCGACCGACAGCGGGCGGGGGAGGGGGCGTCCTCCCGAAACGGGGGCATCCTCAGTGGCAACCTGCGCCTCGGCCTCGGCGGGTCGATCCACAGGTTCGGGTTCGAGCGGGCTGTCGCGCTCCACAAGGAAGGCATCGCGGCGCGGGACTATCTCGCGCGCACGATCGCGGACCACGGCATCGAGTGCGATTTCCAGATGACGGGGCGCTTCACCGGCGCGCTGAACATCGAGGATTTCGAGGCGATGAAGAAGGAGGCGGGCCTCCTGAACGACATCCTCGGCATCGGTGCGGCAGTGGTGGAGAAGGCGCACCTGTCCGGCGAGACCGGCTCGGCGGCCTATAGCGGCGGCATCCTGCGGCCCGATATCGGCATGTTCCACCCGGCGAAGTTCCATCGCGGCCTGCTCGATCTCGCGCTCGACGCGGGGGCGGTCGTGCATGGGGAGACGGTGGTAAGGGGCATCGCGCGCGACGGGCGGCGCTTTACGGTCGAGACGGCGCGGGGTCGAACGGTCGCGCGCCATGTCGTGATGGCCACCAATGGCTATGGCGACCGCAGCGACCCGTGGCTCCGCCGCCGCATCGTGCCGGTGACGAGCCGCATGGTGGTGACGGAGGAGATTTCCGGCAACCTGATGAACCACCTGCTGCCCAAGCGCCGCGCCATGGGCGAGAACCGCCATCTCTACCGCTATTTCCGCCCCAGCCCGGATGGCCGGCGCATCATGCTCGGCGGGCGCGAGCCGCCCTTCTCGCGCGACCCGGCCCGGGCGGTCGAGCATGTGCGGCGCGGGCTGGTCGATATCTTTCCCGACCTGTCGGACGTCGCCATCACCCATTCGTGGAACGGCGCCGTCGCCTTCAGCCGCGAGGAGCTGCCGCATATCTTCGAGCGGGACGGCATCCACTACGCCTGCGGCTATTGCGGCTCCGGCACCGTCTGGGCGCACTGGCTGGGGACGAAGGTGGCGATGCGCATCCTGAAGCGGACGGAAGGGCGCAGCGCCTTCGATTTCGGCCCCCCGCGCGCCGTGCCACTCTACCGGGGTCGCCCGTGGTTCCTGCCTGCCGCGATAGCGTGGATGGGGGCGAAGGACCGGCGCAGGGAGCGCAGGCCGCGCTGAGCGCTACCCGTCCTTCCTCTCCATCCGGCTCATCTCCACCGCATGATCGGCCATCGGGCCGAGCACGTCGACCACCGACGCCTCGGTGGGCCTGATCGTGCGGAACGCCTCGTGGATGCCTTCCGGCGTCAGCGACCGTTCCACCACCAGCAGCGTGTTGGGCGGATGCGCGTCGCACAGGTCGAGCATATGCCGCATCTCCTCCTCGGCGACGGGCAGCGCGGCTTCGAGGTCGGGTGCGCCGTAGTTGGAGACGAAATGCGCCGCGAGGGCCATGGTCGCCGCGTCCACCTCCGCCGCCTCGATCTCGGCGGTGGCGACGAAGGTGCTGCGCCCGAAGCCCTCGACCGACAGCCATCCGTTGCGGAACGCCTGACGCCGCTTGCCCTTCAGGTCCCCTTCGGTGAAGTTCGAGAAAGCGAAGGCCCCGGAGACGCACCATTCGCCGGATTCGGCGGCGCGCTCGAAGACGTTGGCATCGGATTCGTCGAAGCGGATGGACCGGGCGAGCTTCATCGCGGCGCTCCGTCGGCATCGGACAGGGCGGCGAGCAGGGGGCGCGTCGCCGGGCCGTCATCGGTCTTGAGCAGCAGGCCGCCGCGTTCGTCGATGCCGAGAAAGGTGCCCGTCGTCTCGCCCACGGTCACCATCCCCCCGCGCCCATCCGCCCGGGCCAGCCAGGCCTCGAAGACGGGACGGTAGCCATCATCTTCCCAGCGGTTGATCCAGACGAGCATGTGCCGCGACCAGCTTTCCAGCAGGCGCACGCGGCTCAGATGGCCGCATCCCTCCTCGGCCAGGGCCGTCTCGTCGGGCCGCTCGCCGGGGTCGTTGCGGCGCGAGGACAGGGCGATGTGCAGGCCGACGACCATCCAGTCGGGCACCGCGTCGGGCGCGTCGGTCGCGGCCTGCATCCGGTAGCCGCCGCAGAGCGCGCCGTTGACCTTCATCCCGTCCGGCCAGACGTGCTGCACCCCCACCTCCGGCGGGGCGAGCGCGCCGAGGCAGTCGTTGACGCCGTTCGCCACCGCGAAGAGGATCGGCGCGGCCTCGGCCAGCGGTACCTCCGGCTCGAACACCACCGCCGCGCGCAGGCTCGCCTCGTCCGGCGACCAGTAGAGCGCGCCCATCCCGGCCCGCCCCGTGCGCGCATCGGCCACCGCCTTCTCGAACGGATCGACCCCCGCGCGCGTCTCGACCCCGCGCAGGAGGGGCGGGAATTGCGGCGTCTCGCCCTCCGACGGCGTGGCGGGGTCGTAGCCGATGGTCATGCGGGCACGGCGTCCAGGGTCTCGATCAGCCCGGCGGCGATCTCCCGGAAGCGCGCGGCCTGCGGGCTTTTCGGCTTCGAGACGACGAGCGGCGCGCCGCCGTCGCCGGTCAGGCGAATGTCGATATCGAGCGGGATCTCGCCGAGGAACGGCACGCCGAGGCGTTCGGCCTCCGCCTTCGCTCCGCCATGGCCGAAGATATGCGCCTCGTGGCTGCAATTGGGGCAGACATAGGTGCTCATGTTCTCGATCATCCCGAGCAGCGGCACGTCGAGCTTCGAGAACATGTCGATCGCCTTCTTCGCATCGAGCAGCGCCACGTCCTGCGGGGTCGAGACGATGACCGCGCCGTCCACCCTGGTCTTCTGGCTGAGCGTGAGCTGCACGTCGCCGGTGCCGGGGGGCAGGTCGACGATCAGGACGTCGAGCTTGCCCCACTGCACCTGCCGCAGCATCTGCTGCAGCGCGCTCATCAGCATCGGCCCGCGCCAGACGACGGACTGGTCCTCCTGAAGCATGAAGCCCATCGACATGACCGTCACGCCGTAGTTGCGCAGGGGCAGGATGGTCTTGCCGTCCGGGGTCGACGGGCGGCCCGAGACGCCGAGCATCCGGGGCTGGGACGGGCCGTAGACATCGGCGTCGAGCAGGCCGACCCTCTTCCCCTGGGCCGCCATGGCGAGGGCGAGGTTGGCCGAGACGGTGGACTTGCCGACGCCGCCCTTGCCGGAGGCGACCGCGACGATGCGGTCGATGCCGTCGATGGGGCCGGTATCCTTCGAGGTCGGGATCGGCTTGTCGCCCTGCTTGGCGAGGCCGAGATCGGGGGGCGTGCCTTTCGGCGCGGCCGCGGCCGCGGCGGGGGCGGGCGAGGCCGTGCCCGGCTGGTCGGAATGGGCCGTCAGGACGGCGGTCACGGAGGTCACGCCGTCGAGCGCCCTCACCGCATCCTCGGCGGCCTTGCGCAGCGGCTCCAGCGCCGCGCCGCGTGCGGGGTCCACCTCCAGCGCGAAGCCGACCGCGCCGTTCCTGACGACGAGGCCCGAGACCATGCCCGCCGAGACGATATCGGTGCCCTTCGACGGGTCGGCGATGGCGGAGAGGGCGGCGAGGATGCCCTCCTTCGTCGGCCCGCTCATGCGTCACCCCCGGGCACGATGGTACCCTCCCGTCCGTCGAGCGTCAGCGCCGTGCGGGTCGCCTTCTCGACGGCTTGCTGCGACGTGACGCCGACGCGCTCGGGATATCTGCGCAGCGACATGGTGACTTCATCCTCGGACATCGGCTTCCCCCGCTCTTCATGGCCCGCCGAGGCATCGTGGAACGCATGCCCCGAAATCGTCGACGCGCCTTAGCATAGGCCGCACCCGATGGCGATAGCGCCGCTGTCGCGGGGGAAGGCTCAGGGGGAGCCGGCCTCCTCGCCGATAGCCAGGGTCGTGATCTCCAGCCGTTCGGGATCGCCGAGCATGGCGGGGGGCGCTTCGGATGAGGCGGCGGACGCCGTATCCGTCAGGCCGCCGGGGAGCGGCGCATCCATGACGACGTAGGACCCGCCCATGGACGGACCCGCCTCGCCGTCTCCCTGCTCCGCGTCCGCCGTTGGGGCGGAAGGCTCGGGAGCGTCCGGTGCGGGAGCATCCGGCATCGCCGGGGCGGCCGGTCCCTCGGGCAGGAGATAGGCGTCGATCGGCACGGTGATATACGTGGAATCCGGTGCCGGAGCCGCCGGGGCGGTGTCGTTTCCGTGGAGGGCGGGCTTCTGCTGCGGCATCGCGCTTTCGGACGGCGCGGTATAGGTCGGTGCCGGAGCGGGCGCGGCTTCCATCGCCGGGGCGACGGGCTCGTATGCGGGCGCAGGCGCGGGGGCGGGCGTCGGAGCGGGGTCGGGCATTGGTGTCGGTGCGGGGGCTGCCTCCATCGCCGGGGCGATGGGTTCGTACGTGGGCGCGGGGGTCGCCTCCGTCACGGTGGCGACGGGTTCGTATACGGGCGCAGCCTCGTATGCAGGCGCCGGGGCCGGCATCGAAGCGGGCACGGGAGCCGGCTCCATCGCCGGGGCGACAGGATCGTATGCAGGCGCGGGTTCGTATGCAGGCGCAGGCGCGGGGGCGGCGTAGACCGGCGCGGGCGCATCCGCGCCACCGCCGCTCAAGCCGCCCAGATAGGCGTCGTAGCTGCCGACGGATTCGAAGTTGCCCGCTTCCACGACGGGCGTCTCCAGCGTTCCGACGGGCGCGGCGGCCATTGGCACAGGAATGGCTGTCGTCGGCGCGGTCACCGTCGCCGTGATCGCGGGAGGCGGAGGCGCGACGGCGGTCTGCGGGATGCGGGCGACGGGGTGGAAGTTCAGCAGGTCCGTGGTCTGGCTCGTCTTCGCGAAGGCCGGATATTCCGCCTCGCCCGGCGAATAGATCGGCTGCATCGTGCCGTAGCCGCCGCCGATGCCGCCCGGACGCTCCGCCGCCATGTCGTGTGCGCCGCCGCCGATGGTCGCGTGGGAATCGTACGCGCCGATGCCGCCCCCGTCCTCCTCGCCGATGGCCAGCGTCGTGACCTGGAAATCCCCGCCCGGTTCGGCGGCCGGCGGCGCGTAGGATTGCGGCGGCATCGACATGCCGCCATCCTCCTCGCCGAGGGCGAGGGTCGTGAGGCCGGGACCGGGGGCGCTTCCCGGCTGGGATGCGGCCTGCGGGGCGGCGGCCTGCTGCGCGGTGGCCGAGAGATAGCTCCGCTCGACCGCGGCGGCATGGGTCGCCTCGGTCTTCGGCGCGGCCTGCGTCGTCTGGGACGACGCGACGGGGTAGGTGGTGAACGTCGTACCGGACACGGGCGTGCTCCATGAGAATATCTGTACCGAAATGGTGCATCCCGCGCGCGTAAAAGTCAAGAAATCGAGCCATTTCAACACGTACAGCGTAAGGGGCGAGCCGGAAGCCGGGGAAATCGTGGAGGCGATGGCGGATACGGTCTATGAGCGGGGCATGGAACCGCTCGCCTCGCTCCTCGCCGATATCCGCGCCTGCCGTCACTGCGCCGACCGATTCGCGGCGACCGCCAGTGCCCATGCTCCGCGCCCGGTCCTGCGTGCCTCGGCGAGCGCAACGGTCTGCGTGGCCGGTCAGGCCCCGGGCATCCGCGTGCATCGCTCCGGCAGGCCGTTTACCGATCCGTCGGGCGTTCGGCTCCGGGCGTGGATGGGGGTGGACGAGGACACGTTCTACGACACGGCCCGCATCGCGATCCTGCCCATGGCGTTCTGCTTTCCCGGCCACACCGCGACCCGCGCGGACCTGCCCCCGCCGAAGGACTGCGCCCGGCTGTGGCGCGCGCCGCTCTTCGAGGCGCTGCCCGCGATCCGGCTCGTCCTGCTGGTGGGCAAGGCGGCGCAGGACTGGCATCTGGAGGGGCGCGACGGCATGGCCGAGCGCGTGCGCCGCTGGACCGACATGCCATCACCACAATCGGATGCACCCTGCGCTGTCGAGACGGTGCCCCTGCCGCATCCCTCCTGGCGCAACAATGCCTGGCTGAAGGCGAATCCATGGTTCGAGACCGAGACATTGCCCAAGCTGCGCGCGGCGCTTTCGCGGCACTTGCCCTCGCCGTCCTGAGCGCCTGTGCGGGCGACGGGCGGGAGATGCGCGCCGCGCCCTTCGACGCCCCCGAGCTTGCCGCGCGAGAGGCCGTCGACGGGCGCGAGGAACGGATCCTGCGGGCGGCAGGCGGGGATACCATCGCCCTGACGCACTGGCCCGCGACCGCGCCGAGGCGCGGGGTCGTCCTCGCCGTGCACGGCTTCGCCGATTACGGGCCGAGCACCTTCGCCGGGGCGGCGGAGGAATGGCGCGGGGCGGGGCTGGACGTCTACGCCTACGACCAGCGCGGCTTCGGGCGCAATCCGAGCCGGGGGACGTGGCCGGGGGCGGCGCGACTGATCGAGGACCTGGCCGCCGTCCACGACGTGATCCGCTTCGAGACGGGCGATGCGCCGGTGACGGTGGTGGGGCATTCGATGGGGGGCGCGGTCGTGGCCGCCGCGCTGGGTCAGGGCCGCATCGACCCCGACCGGGCCGTGCTCCTCGCCCCGGCCCTCTGGGGCGGGAAGTATCTGGGAGCAGGCTACCGCGCCCTAGCCGGCCTGGCCGTCGCCGTCCTGCCGGACAGGCGATGGACGGGCGATGGGGTGGTGCGCATCCAGGCCAGCGACAATATCGAGGCGCTGCGCGCGCTGGGCCGCGACCCGCTCTACCTGCGCAATCCCAGTTCCCGCGAGTTCTCCGGCCTCATCGCCCTCATGGATGCGGCGGTCGAGGCCGCCCCCGCCATCGAGACGCCGGTCCTGGTGCTCTACGGCGCGAAGGACGAGGTGGTGCCGGAGACGCCCCTGCGCGAGGCGACCGCGCTCTTCGCGGGACCGCACGCCTTTCGCGTCGTCGAGACGGGGTGGCACCTGCTCCTGCGCGACCTCGACGGCCACATCGTGCGCGACGCGGTGGCGGCCTATGCGCTGGACGGCGACCTGAGGTAGGCGGCCAGCCGGTCGATGAAGGCGCGCAGGCCGGGGGCGAGGTGGCGCGCGTGGGGCCAGATCGCATGGATGGCGTGGCCGGGCAGGGGATACCCCTCCAGCAGCGGCACGAGCCGCCCCGCCGCGATATCGCCGCGCACCACGAAGGAGGGGATCAGCCCGACCCCGTGCCCCGCCACCGCGAGCGCCCGGGTCATCCCCGCGCTGTCCGCCCGGAGCGGCCCGTCCACCCGCACCGCCCCCGCCTCGAACGGCCACAGCGTCGCGTCGGGGAGGTTGTCGTCCAGCAGGCACGCGTGATCCGCCAGATCGTCCGGCCGGTCGGGCGCGGGATGCGCGGCGAGGTAGTCCGGCGCGGCGCAGCAGACCATCCTCATCTCCCCCAGCCGCCGGGCGATGAGCGACGAGGCGTCGAGCGCACCGATGCGGATGCCCATGTCGAAGCCCTCCGCCACCAGGTTCACGTAGCGATCCGACAGCGAGAGCGTCACCCGCATCCCCGGATAGCGCGCCCGGTAGTCATCCAGCACCGCCGGCAGGATCCGCTCCCCGAAGAGGACCGGCGCGGAGACCCGGATGGTTCCGTGCGGCGCGCCGCCCTGGCCGCGCATGTCCGCCTCCAGCGCGTCGAACTCGTCCAGCAGCCGCTCGGCCCGGTCGAGATAGGCCAGCCCGGCGGGGGTCACGTCGACGCTGCGCGTGGTGCGGTTCAGGAGCCGGGTGCCGAGGCTGTCCTCCAGCTGACCCACATGCTTGCTCGTCAGCGCGCGGGACAGCCCCAGCCGCTCGGCCGCCTTCGTGAAGGAGCGCGCCCGGGCGACGGCGACGAAGGCGCGAATCTGCTGCGGGGTCATTGGTCAGGGCAATCGGGTGAATGGATTTCCATGCCAGCGATGCCGACAGCGATGACCCTTCGGCGTGATGAAGCAGTCATCGTCGGGCTTGACCCGACGATCCAGGGTCGCAGGACCTGCAC
>JAHDDY010000097.1 GCA_020629115.1 Paracoccaceae bacterium
AGGATGGCCTTCTGCGCGTGCAGGCGGTTCTCGGCCTCGTCGAAGATGACCGATTGCTGCCCGTCCAGCACCTCCGCCGTCGCCTCCTCCCCGCGATGGGCGGGGAGGCAGTGCATGAAGACGGCTCCCGGCGCGGCCCTGGCCATCAGCGCCTCGTCCACCTGGTAGGGGGCGAGCTGGTTGTGCCGCCGCTCGCGCACGTCGTCGGAATCGTTCATCGACAGCCACGTGTCCGTGATGACGCAATCGGCCCCCGAGACGGCCTCGACCGGATCGCCGGTCACGCGCACCGCCCCCCCGTTCGCCGCCGCCCAGTCGAGGGCGCGCGGATCGGGGCGCAGGGTCTCCGGGCAGGCGATGTCGAGCGAGAAGCCGAAGCGGGCCGAGGCATGGATCAGGCTGGACACGACATTGTTGCCGTCCCCCGCATAGGCGATGCGCCGCCCCTCGATCGGGCCGACATGCTCCTCGAAGGTCATCACGTCGGCCATCACCTGGCAGGGGTGCGAATCGTCCGTCAGGCCGTTGATGACCGGCACGGTCGCGTGTTCGGCCAGCTCCGTCAGCGTGTCGTGCGCGCCGCAGCGGATCATGATCGCATCGACGTAGCGGCTGAGCACACGGGCGGTATCGGCCACCGTCTCCCCGCGCCCGAGCTGCATGTCGGCGGCGCTGAGCACGATGGTCTCGCCCCCGAGCTGGCGCATACCCACGTCGAAGCTGACCCGCGTGCGGGTCGACGGCTTTTCGAAGATCATGGCGAGCATCCTGCCCGCGAGCGGGGCGTCGGCGTCGGTCGCGGCCCGTCCCAGCCCCGCACGCCCGGCCTTGCGCGCGTCCGCATCGTCGAGGATGGCGCGCAGGTCGGCGGCATCGACGGTATGCAGGTCGAGGAAATGCCGGGTGCTTCCGGCCGTCGCGGGCCGGGTATCGGAGGTATCCTTCATGTCCGGTCCTCCTACTTCGCCGCGACCGATGCGCTCGCGCGCAGGGACGAGAGAGCGTCGCCCAGCGTGTCGACCGCGCGGTTCACATGCTCGGCCTCGATGACGAGCGGGGGCAGGATGCGCACCACGTTGTCGCCCGCCGGGACCAGCAGCAAACGCCGTTCGCGCGCCGCGTTGACCAGCGCGCCGTTCGTGCCCTCGCCCCTCACGCGGATACCCAGCATCAGCCCCTCGCCGCGCACCTCCTCGATCAGGTCGGGGTAGGTGTCGGCCAGTTCGGCGAGACGCTGGCGCAGCAGGCCAGCCATCTCGACCACGTGATCCATGAAGCCCGGCGCGGTCAGTTCCGCCATCACCGCATTGCCGACCGCCATGGCGAGCGGGTTGCCGCCGTAGGTCGAGCCGTGCGATCCGGCGGTCATGCCCGAGGCCGCGCGCTCGGTGGCAAGGCAGGCACCGAGCGGAAAGCCACCGCCGATGCCCTTGGCGCTGGCGAGGATATCGGGCGCGCCCGTTTCGGCCCATTCATGGGCGAAGAGCTTGCCCGTGCGCCCCATGCCGCACTGGATCTCGTCATGGATCAGCAGGATGCCGTGTTCGTCGCACAGCGCGCGCAGGCCGCGCAGGCACTGGTAGGGCACCGGCCGGATGCCCCCCTCGCCCTGCACCGGCTCGATCAGGATGGCGGCCGTCTCGTCCCCGATGGCGGCCCTGAGCGCGTCGTGGTCGCCGAAGGGCACATGGTCGAACCCCTCCGGCATCGGGCCGAAGCCCTTGACCAGCTTCTCCTGTCCGGCGGCGGCGATGGTGGCGAGGCTGCGCCCATGGAACGCGCCCTCGAAGGTCACGATGCGCCAGCGTTCGGGATTGCCGTTGTGGGAGTGGTACTTGCGCGCCATCTTGATCGCGCATTCCATCGCCTCCAGCCCCGAATTGGTGAAGAAGACCGTGTCGGCGAAGCTCGCCTCCACCAGCCGCTCGGCCAGTTCCTGCTGGCCGGGGATGCCGTAGAGGTTGGAGGTGTGCCACAATCGTCGGGCCTGCCCTTCCAGCGCGGCGACGAGGCGGGGATGCGCATGGCCCAGGGCGCAGACGGCGATGCCGGCCCCGAAATCCAGATAGCGTTCACCCGTCCCGTCGAAGAGCCAAGGCCCCTCGCCTTTCTCGAAGGCGACCGGGGCGCGCGCGTATGTCGGCAGCACCGGAGCGATCACGGTTGTTCTCCACAAATGAAAAACGCGCCGCCCGCGGTAGGCGGGCGGCGTCGTAGGGGCAGGTTTGGCCGCTCGAAGGCGGGGTGTCAAGTCTCGGGCCTCGAAGGCGGCGGACCGCCTACAGCAGGAGCAGCGCCGCCACCGTCGCGACGCCCGCCAGGATGGCCCAGGCCCGCCAGATCAGGGCGATGGTCGCGCGGATATCCTCGGCCCCCAGGGCCGTGCGTCCGTAGCCGTTGACGAACGGATCGTCGGAGAGCCGCCCGTCGTAGAGGCGCGGCCCCGAAAGCGCGATGTCGAGCGTATGCGCGGTCGCGGCCTCGGGCCACCCGGCATTCGGCGAGCGGTGCAGCGGCGCTTCCTCCAGCACCGCGTCGAACCGGCGCGCGTAGCGGGCAAGGGGGCCGTCCTCCCCGTCCTCGTCGTTCCGGCGCATGATCCCGGCGAGGACGATCAGCCCCGCCGAGAGGCGCGCGGGAACCCAGTTGAGCGCATCGTCCAGCTTCGCCGCCGCCCATCCGAACTCGGCATAGCGCTCCGAACGGTAGCCGATCATCGAATCGGCGGTGTTCACGGCCTTGTAGACCGCCATCCCCGGCAAGCCGAAGAGCACGAACCAGAAGGTCGGGGCGACGATGCCATCGCTGAAATTCTCCGCCGCCGATTCGATGGCCGCGCGGGAGACGCCCGCCTCGTCCAGCGCCGCCGTCTCGCGCCCGACGATCATCGCCACGGCGCGCCGCCCGGCATCGAGCGAGCCGTCCAGCCCGTCGGCTACCGCGCGCACGTGATCCATCAGGCTGCGCTGCGCCAGCAGGATCGCCGCGCCGATCACCTCGAACACGCCGAGGAAGATGTCGAGCGACAGCAGCCGCGCCACCAGCCAGACCGGCACGATCAGCCCGACGAGCGCCAGCGCCCCCTTGCCGCGCCGCATCGCGCCGCCGTTGAGTGCGCCGTCAAGAGCGCTTACCATCCGTCCCATCAGCACCGCCGGATGCGGCACGCGCTTCCACACCGGCTCCGGCTCGCCGAAGATCGCGTCGAGGGTCATGGCGATGACGATCATGGGCGAGGCCCTCCGGTCTCGGGTCGGGTCATGGATAGCTCCGATTCTCTGCGCGGCGTTCTACCGTGGGGAACAGCCTTCATCCATCGGCGGGTTTGGTTAACGAACCGCAAAGCGGGCATGGCGCGGGGCGCGTGGAGTGATAGGGTGGCCCCATGACGCCGGCCTCGCATATCCTCCCCGATCTCCGCACGCGGGTCGAAACCTGGGATACGCTGGAGGAGCGTCCGACCGGCTCGCGCGACAAGGTGACGGTCAGCGACCCGGACACCCATACGCTGATGATCTTCAAGCGGCCCAAGCCGGGGCGCGAGCATCAGACCTGGTCGGAGCTGCTCGGCTCCTACATCGCGGGCGACATGCTCGGCTGGCCGGTGCAGCGCACGGGTCTCGGCGTCCGGCGGGGACAGCCGGGGAACCTGCTCGCCTATTTCTTCGACCCCGATTCGGGCGAGCGGCTGGTGGAGGGCTGGCGGCTCTGCCTCGACGCGAAGCCCGATTTCGACGACCGGGTCGGTACCGACCATTCCCTCGCCCTGCTGCGCACCATCGTCGAGACGGGCGGGCTGGAGCGCTACGGGGTCGAGGCGGCGGCGTTCTGGCGCTACTGGGCGCGGGCCATCGCCTTCGACACGCTCATCTCCAACACGGATCGCCATGCGGAGAACTGGGGCATCGTCGAGAGCGCGGGCGGGAACCGCATCGCGCCCCTCTACGACAACGCCACGAGCCTCGGCTGCGGCATCGACGGGACCGGCCTCGCCCGCTATTTCGAGGGAGGCCGCCTGGACACGGCCCGGATCGAGGAGTTCGCCCGCAAGGGACGGCATCACCTGCGGCTCGACGGACGGCAGAAGCGGGGCACGCCCTTCGTCGTCCTGGGCCGGGCCTTCCTCGACGCCTTTCCCGGGCCGGAGATGCGCGCACCCTTCGAGCGGGTGGCCGATCTCGACCTCGATCCCGCCCGGGCGATGCTGGAGACCCTGTCGTCGCGCGGCTTTCCGGAGGCGTCGCGGGATCACGCGGCTAGGCGGGTCGCGCATGTCCATGCTATCCTCCTCGCCGGACGATCGCGCGTGCGGGCGGTGCTTGAAAGGTGACGATGCTTATAACCGCCCCTTCCCAGACCCGGCGCGCGCTGCTGACCTGGCAGCAGCCGATCCGCGAGCGCGGGCGGCGGGACCGCATGGCCATCGGCGAGCTGGTCCAGCACGCGGACCGCGTCGCGTTCGACTACCTGCCCGAGGGGGTCGAGGCGGCGCGGGAGCAGGGCTTCGACGGGTATCCCGGCCTGACGCAGGAGGACGGGGAGGCGGCGATGCGCGTGCTGCTCCGGCGGCTCCCCCCGCGCGGGCGGGGCGATTTCGGCGAATACCTCGAAGCGCACGGGCTGGCGGGGCAGGCCGAGCTGAGCGACCTGAGCCTCCTCGCCTATACCGGCGCGCGCATCATCAGCGACAGCGACGGGTTCGGCGTGACCGAGACATTCGAGGGCTTCGAGCGCCCGTTCCGCTATCCCTTCGAGGTCGCGGGCTACCGGCATTACCGGGATGCGGTCGCACCGCTGGAACCGGGCGACACGATGCGGCTCCGGCGCGACGATGACAATCCGAAGGACCCGAACGCGGTCGAGGTCGTCACGGCGCAGGGTGCGCGAGCGGGCTATATCAATCGACTGCAGGCGCCCGTCCTGCGCGCCTGGATGGAGGGCGGCGAGATCGCCTTGCGGGTCTTTCGCATCGGCACGCGTCCCGCCTATCCGCGTCTGTTCGTGATGGCGGATATAGGGGGCGAATAATCTCCGCCTTGCATCGGGTGCGGGGCGGAGGCTCTTTCAAGCCCACCCGATCCTCTCGCGCAGGAAGGCGTAGCCGAGCGCGGTGAAGGTCGCGCGTTCCGCATTGTCCTTGCCGTAGCCATGGCCCCCGGCGGACGGCTCGTAGAGCCAGGCCTCGTGCCCCATCTCCCGCAGCTTCGCGACCATCTTGCGGGCATGGCCCGGATGCACGCGGTCGTCGCGGCGGGCGGTGGCGACGAGGATGGGGGGCAGGTCCGCCTCGGCGGGGACGGTGTGGTAGGCCGACATCGCCGACAGGAACGCCCAGTCCTCCGCCTTCTCCGGATCGCCGTATTCCGCCATCCAGCTCGCCCCGGCCAGCAGCTTGGTGTAGCGCCGCATGTCGATGAGCGGGATGGTGCAGAAGAGCGCGCCGAAGCGGTCGGGGTAGCGCGTGAGCATGTTCGCGATCAGCAGCCCGCCATTCGAGCCGCCCTCGGCCGCGATGCGCTGTGGTACCGTCACCCCGCGCGCGACCAGATCCCCCGCCACCGCGGCGAAATCGTCGTGGGAGAGGCGCTTCCCGGCGAGGCGCCCTGCCTCGTGCCAGCGCGTGCCGAACTCGCCGCCGCCGCGGATGTTGGCGGTGACCGAGACGCCGCCGCGCTCCAGCCACGTCTTGCCGATGCCCGCGCTATAGCCCGGCAGCATCGGGATGCCGAAGCCGCCATAGCCCGTCAGATGCACCGGCGCGTCGCCCGACGCCCCCTCCGGCCCGACCTGGACGTAGGGGATGCGTTCGCCGTCGCTGGACACGGCCTCGTGGCGCGTGACGACGAGGCCGGCGGTGTCGAAATGATCCGGCGCGCGGCGCAGGACCGCCGGGGCCGCATCCGGGTTCTCGTCCGGGTTGAGCAGAAGCAGGCTCGCCGGGGTCAGCGGGTCCTCGACATTGGCGAGGAGGCTGCCGTCCGATTCCAGCCGCGCGCTGTCGAGGGGCCAGAGATAGGCCGTCCCGATCTCGGGCAGGCCGCTCACCTTCTCCGCCTGCCAGCGGTCGCCGACGCGCCGCCAGATCGTGTGGACGGGCCGCATGTCGTCGAGCGCGCAGACCATCAGCGCATCGTCGCGCAGAAAGTAGAAGTGACTGATCGACAACCGCTCGCCGGGGGTGAAGACGCATTGAAAATCGCGCTCCCCGGCCATGAAGCGGGCGTAGTCGATGAGCAGCACGCTGTCCGGCTCATGGGTCTCGCCCCCCACCGTCCAGGGAGTGCGCGGCTTGATCGCGATGGCCGTCCGGGTCAGGCGCGTGGTGGCGTCCGAGGGCGTGTCGATCCGCGCGGTCGGTCCCTCCAGCGTGCCCGGATGGTCGTCGCTGTCGAAGAAGCCGATCACGTCGCCGTAGACGACCAGCGGGTCGCCTTCGCCCGGCACGATCTCGACCGCGCAGGCGAGATGATCCTCCGGTACCTCGAACACCGTCGGCGCGTCGGCGAATGCCGTGCCCCGCCGCCAGATGCGCGCGGTGCGGGCGTATCCGGAGGTCGTCGCCATGCCCTCGCCCAGCGCCGAACAGACGACGAGCGTGTCGCGGTCGTACCACGACGCCTGCGTCTTCGCTTCTGGCAGGACGAATCCGTCCTCGACGAAGGCGAAGGTCGTCATGTCGAACTCGCGCACGACGGTCGCGTCGCCCCCGCCGACCGACAGCATCACGAGCGCGCGGTCGTGCTCGCCCGCGAGCGTCTGCGCCCCCATCCAGATCCAGTCGCGCCCTTCCGCCTCGGCCAGGGCATCGAGGTCGATGACGGTCGACCATTCGGTCGCGCCGGAGCGGAACTGCGCCTCCGTCGTGCGCCGCCACAACCCCTTGGGGTTATCCGCGTCGATCCAGAAATTGTAGAGAAAAGGCCCGCGCCGCGACACGTAGGGCAGCTTGTCGGGGCTGTCCATGATCGCCAGGAGGGCCGCGCGGTCCGCCTCGAAGCCGGGTCCGGCAAAGGCGCGCCTCGTCTCCGCGCTGCGCGCATCCACCCAGGTCACCGCGTCCGCGCCGTCGATATCCTCCAGCCAGAGATGGGGGTCGTCATCGGGTCGATCGAGCGTGGGCAGGTCGCGCATGGAGCCTCGGGATTAACATCGGTTAACGTACGGATACCATCCGCCTACCGCGTTGTACCTGATCGGGTCAACGTGAAACCTGAAAGGTTACCGCCGGCCCTTCTCCAGATCCTCGCCCCACCGCTTCGCCGTCGGTGCCTCCAGATCGAACAGGTCGAGGGCGCGGGCGACAGTCTGCTCGATCATGTCGTCCAGCGTCTCCGGTTCCGAATAGAAGGCCGGGACGGGAGGGTAGATCACCGCGCCGATCTCGCTCGCCGCCGTCATCGCGCGCAGGTGGCCGGTATGCAGCGGCGTCTCGCGCACCATGAGCACGAGCCGCCGCCGCTCCTTGAGCACCACGTCCGCCGCGCGGGTCAGCAGGCCCGTCGTCACCCCCGTCGCCACCTCCGACAGGGTGCGCATCGAGCAGGGCACGACGAGCATCCCCAGCGTCCTGAACGAGCCGGAACTGATCGGCGCGCCGACGTCCTGCGCGCCGTAATGGTGGTCCGCCAGCGCCGTCAGCTCGCGAAAGTCCATGCCGGTCTCGTAGTTAACGGTCATCCTCCCGGGCTGGGACACGACGAGATGCGTCTCCACGCCCATCTCCCGCAATATCCGCAGGGTACGGATGGCGTAGACCGCGCCGGAGGCGCCGCTGATGCCGACAATAAGTCGTTTCGGGCTGGATTCGTTCATCATTGTCGCGCCGATATAGGTCGTTATGCACTGAAATCGAACGGAAAAAACGGGTGACAGTCCCGGTTTTCGATGGTGTACTGAACCCCCCGAAGCAGAGAAGAAGGAGAGCGTCGATGAGCGTGGCATCCCATGTGGAATCCCTCAAGCGCAAGCACCAGAAACTCGAATCCCGGATCGCGGAGACCGCCCGACATCCGAGCGCCGACACGACCGAGCTTACCGCGCTGAAGCGCGAGAAGCTGCGCGTCAAGGAAGAGATCGAGCGCCACGACCGCACGCTGCACTGACGCCTTCCAAGTTCGCCATGACATCGAGCGCCTGACGGTTCCGCCGTCAGGCGCTTTCGCGTTCGGCCCCGCCTTTCCCCGCCGCCCGGCGGAAGAAGGCGACGATCCACTCGGCCAGCACGTCGTTGTCGACCCCGCTCTCGAGCGTCCGCAGCGCGCGCGCGGCCACGTCCTCCGGGATGCCGGCCCCGCCCGCGCTGGCCCGCAGGCGGATCAGGTCGGCCTCGTAGGCCGCGTCGAACTCCGGATGGGGCTGGATCGAGAGGGCGTGGTCCCCGTAGGCCAGCCCGGCATAGTCGCAGAAGTTGGACGAGGCGATCACCCGCGCCCCGGGCGGTTTCTCGACCACCTGATCCTGATGCATGGCATGGACGTTCAGCTGATCCCGCGCCGGGCCGGTCATCCACGGCTCCAACCCTTCGAGCGCGTAGGTATGCACGCCGCAGCCCCAGCCGCGATCCGACTTCACCACCTTGCCCCCCATCGCCTCGGCGAGGATCTGGTGCCCGAAGCAGATGCCGACGATGGGCACCTTCGCGGCATAGGTCTCGCGCAGGAAATCCTTGAGCGGCGCGATCCACGGCTCGGGATCGTAGACGCCGAACTTCGACCCGGTCACGAGCCATCCATCGGCCGCATGGGGCGAGTCCGGAATGCGCCCTTCCTCCACCACGTCCCACCCCTCGACCTCGATGGTCGGGTCCGCCTTGTGGAGGAAATCGCGGAACATCGGCACGTAGGGGCCGTAGTCGGATACGAGCGCGGGGTTGACCTTGCCCGTCTCCAGAACGCCGATCTTCATGTCCGTCTCCCCGCGATGGCTATGCGTCCGCTTCATGCAGGAAATCGTGGACGGGTGTCCAGACCTCCGCATCCGCCCGCCCGCCGAGCACGATGCCCAGATGCCCGGTCTCCGGCCGCAGCAGTCGCGCCGCGCCGACCGCCTCCGCCAACGGCAGGGCCGAGGCGGGGGAGACCACGCTGTCCTTCGTTCCCGCCACCACCATCACCGGTGTGCCGATGGCCCCCGCGTCGAGCGGACGCCCGCCGATATCCCAGGTGCCGTGCAGCAGGGCATTGTCCACGAGCCATTCGCCGAAGGCTTCGAGCGTCACCGGCAGGGGCAGGCCGATGCCGTCGTTCAGCCAGTCCTCGATGGCCACGAAGCGCCTGGCCGCCCCGTCCATCGGGTCGCCCGTGGCGAAGCGGCGGAACTTGCGCGTCCCGGACTCCAGATCGCGCATGGCGAAGAAGGATTGCACGACCTGCGGCGGGATGGTGCCGAACAGCGCCGCCATCGTCATCAGCGCCGCCTCCAGCGCCTTACGATTCTCGCGGAAGGCCTCGTGCTCCGGGAAATGGCGAAAATCCCAGGGCGTGCCCAGCGTGACCATGCGCCCCACACCCTCGGGCGCGGTGGCCGCCAACGCCAGCGCGATCGGCCCGCCCATACAGTACCCTGCCAGATGCACGCTCCGCCCGTCCACCGCCCGGCGCACGGCGGCGAAGGCGGGGCGCAGGCGATGCTCCAGGTAGTCGGCGATGCGGTAATGCGCCTCCCGCGGGCCGGGGTCGCCCCAGTCGAACAGGAACGGACGAAAGCCGTTGCGCGCCAGCCAGCGCATCCGGGACTGGCCGTAGGTCAGGTCCATCACGAAGGCGCGGTTGATCATCGACGGCACGATCAGCAGCGGCAGCCCCGCGCCGCCGTAATCGAGCACCCGGGTCGAGCCGCGCGACCACAGGACCGGCGCGCGCGGGACGATGTGGCGGCACGGGTGCCGCTGGTAGCGGGACAGTCCGTCCAGCACCTCGCCCACCTCGCCGGCCAGCGCACCCAGTGCCGCCGGATCCACCTCCGGGTCGGCGGCCATCTGCTCCAGCCGCCCCAGCGCCGTCTCGCGCAGATGCCGCAGCACGAGCGCGGCCCCGTCCCACCGGAAATTGGGATGTTCCGCATCTGCCGGAAGGGAAGGGGGGTCGGTCATGCCGTCCTTCGTCTGATGGAACCGATGCGTATCGCGGGTGCGAAAAGGGTTGCGGCGGTCATGCTGCGATGCGATGGTCGCCGTCCCAGCATCGCCTGACGGAGAACCATATGTCGAGCGCCAAGGACGGGACAAGCGATGCGGGCGCGGGCGCGGCCCCCGTCACGATCAAGAAATACGCGAACCGACGCCTCTACAATACCGCGACCAGCAGCTACGTCACGCTCGACACGCTGTCGGGCATGGTCAAGGACGGGCAGGACTTCGTCGTGTTCGACGCCAAGAGCGGCGAGGACATCACCCGCTCGGTCCTGACGCAGATCATCTTCGAGGAGGAGGCGAAGGGCGAGAACCTTCTGCCCATCAACTTCCTGCGCCAGCTCATCGGCTTCTACGGCAACTCGATGCAGGGCTTCGTGCCCGACTATCTGGAGATGAGCCTGGAGAACCTGACCAAGAACCAAGCCGAGTTCACCCGCGCCTTCGGCGGCGACGCGGCGGTCGAGGCGATGCAGGCGATGACGGCCAAGAACACCGAGATCTTCCGCAACGCGATGCAGATGTTCACCCCCTTCGGCGCGATCCCCGGCATGGGGCAGACCAAGGAACCGGCACAGGCCGCCCCGCCCCCCGATCCCGGGAAGCCCAGCGAGATCGACGCCCTGCGCGAGCAGATCAGTCAGTTGCAGAGCGCCATCGACGCCATGGCGAAGAAGGATTCCTGAGGGCGACACGGCGGCTCCTGTGCCGGCTGTGCCGCTTCGGGCGCATCCGTGTATCATTCCGCCCGATTTCGGTGGATCGCCATCCGCATCCGCAAAGCGCACGATCGCCAACTACCTGATATGAATAGAATTTGCTGAAATGGCCCGGGGCTTGCTCATGGAGAGGGCAAGAGATCACCCAATGAAAGGCCAGACACATGTTCAAGCTCACCGCACTCGCCCTCGTCGCTGCACTTTCCGGCTTCGCATCCCAGGCCCACGCCACGGTCTTCACCTATGATCTGGTGGATACGCCCCACGGCAACTTCCTCGACGGCGGTTTCTACCGCTTCACCGGCGGCAACCCGCGCTACGACACCTACAGCCTCGAACAGAGCGGCGCCGATCTGAAGCTGCGCTACGACGATGCGAGCAACACGGCCCAGATCAACGGCACCGGCTACAATCTCATCAAGAACGAGCTGGCGGAAATCAACCTGTTCTACAACGATGTGACCCGTACCGGCAACGACCTCAGCTTCAACGACATGGGCGTCATCGGGGCCGTCGACGGCGTGACGGTCCGGGGCAAGGGTTTCGGCCTGACCGTGCTGGACGATTCGCTCAGCGGCAGCGGCTGGCTCACCGATACGGCCGGCAATCACTTCGGCGATTTCCACCTCGCCGGGAATCAGGTCGGCAATGGCGGCTGCACCGGGACCGGCAACGGCTGCACCGGGAACGAGGTGCCCGCCCCCGGCCCGCTCGGCCTGATCGCGGCCATGGCTCTGTTCGGCGCATGGCGCCGCCGGCGTTCGACCGAGGGGTGATCTCCCGCTGACGGGCATGTCGCTTTCCGCATGCCCCGGTCGTTCCGAAGCCGCCACCCTTTGACCGGGGTGGCGGCTCTTTCTTGCGCGTATCGAAAAGGGGTTCCCCCGCCTTCCCCAAACGCGATAAGGGACGCGCGACACGCCATCAGGAGAGACCCTATGCACCGCGACCAGCTTCAGACCGTCATCGACGCCGCCTTCGACGCCCGCGCCGACGTGACCCCCGACACGAAGGGCGAGGTGCGCGAAGCGGTCGAGGAGGCGCTGTCGCTGATGGACAGCGGCGCGCTACGCGTGGCGGAGAAGGCGGATGGCGGCGACTGGACGGTGAACCAGTGGGCGAAGAAGGCCGTGCTGCTCTCCTTCCGCCTCAACGACATGACGACCATCTCCGGCGGCCCGAACGGGGCGACGTGGTGGGACAAGGTGCCGTCCAAGTTCGAGGGTTGGGGCGCGGAGGAATTCGGCGCGGCGGGCTTCCGGGCCGTGCCCAACTGCATCGTGCGGCGCAGCGCCTACATCGCGCCGGGCGTCGTGCTGATGCCCAGCTTCGTCAATCTCGGCGCCTATGTCGACGGCGGTACGATGGTCGACACCTGGGCGACCGTCGGCTCCTGCGCCCAGATCGGGCGGGACGTGCACATCTCGGGCGGCGCGGGCATCGGCGGGGTACTGGAGCCGCTCCAGGCCGGGCCGGTCATCATCGAGGACAACTGCTTCGTCGGCGCGCGGTCGGAGGTGGTCGAGGGCGTGATCGTGCGCGAGGGCGCGGTGATCGGCATGGGCGTCTTCATCGGACAGTCGACCAAGATCGTGGACCGGGCGACGGGCGAGATCTTCATGGGCGAGGTCCCCGCCTATTCGGTCGTGGTCTCCGGCTCGATGCCCGGCAAGCCGCTCCCCGACGGCTCCCCCGGTCCCAGCCTCTACTGCGCCGTCATCGTGAAGCGCGTGGACGAGCGCACCCGGTCGAAGACGGCGGTGAACGAACTGCTGCGGGACTGAGCCGCCCCGGTTTCAGGGTGCCAGCGTCTCCGTATGCCCGTCCACCGCGATCACCTGCCCGCTGATGCGCCGGGCGGCGGGGGAGGCGAGGAAGAGGGCGGTGGCGGCGATGTCCCCGGCCGAGACCCAGGACCGCATCGAGACGCCCTTCACGTATTGCGCGCGCATCTCCTCGACGGGCCGGCCGTGGGCGGCGGCCTCGGCGGCGAGGACGCGCTCCATCCGGTCGCCCTCCACCGCGCCGGGGGCGATGGCGTTCACGCGGATGCCGTCCGGCCCCAGCTCCATGGCCAGCGTCTTCGTCAGCCCCGTCAGCGCCCATTTCGCCGCATTGTACGGTCCCCGCCCCGGATAGCCGAACAGCCCGGCGGTGGAGCTGGTGAACAGGAGCAGCGGGTTCTCGCCCCGGCGCAGATGGGGGATGGCGTGCTTGGCCGTCAGGAACGCACCCGTCAGGTTCACGTCGATGCAGGCCCGCCATTCGGCGACGTCGAGCGTCTCCAGCGCCCCCGCCGGCCCGCCCGTTCCCGCATTCGCGCAGACGACGTCGAGACCGCCGAACGCCTCCGCCGCCGCCCCGACGGCCCCCGCGACCGAGGCTTCGTCCGTAACGTCGCCGTTCAGCGCGAGCATGTCGGGATC
>JAHDDY010000252.1 GCA_020629115.1 Paracoccaceae bacterium
CCCATATAAGGCGGGTTCGCCACCACCACGTGGTATTTCGGGGCCAGCGCCTCGGCCATGCGCAGGACCGTCACCACGCGGGCCTGCACGTCGCGCAGCATCCAGTCGGAGCCGACATCGCGGGCCTCGACGGCGCGCAGCGTCTCCGCCGGGTCGGTCAGGGCGGGGACGATGAGGGAGCCGAAGTTCTTCGCCTGTCCGAACTGGCCCAGCGTCTCGCGCAGGGCATCGGTGAACAGGTCGCCCCCCACCATGGCGGCCACGTCCCGCATCTCGGCCTCGGTGAAGGCCACGTCCTCCAGCACCACGATGCCGGGCCGCGCCGCCATCCGCAGGAACCGCCGCCGCCCCAGCCGCGCGGCGGCCTTCATCGCCAGCGCGAAGGCGGCCAGCGACCCGGCCCGGTCGTCGATCTCGATGCCCGTCAGGTTGTGCGTCAGGATCAGCGCGGGGATATCGGCGGGCGCGTAGCCCTCCTCCTCGTAGATCGCGTACAGCAGGTCGAACGCGTAGGTCAGCATGTGCCCCGACCCCGCCGCCGGATCGCACAGGCGGATATCCTCGGGGCGGTCGATGCGCAGGAAGTCCGTCTCGGGTTCCTCGGGCGCGATGTAATAGTCCATCCGCGCCGCCAGCCCGGAGGCGGGCCGGTTCAGCAGCCACAGCCGCCCCAGCGAATTCTCGACCAGATAGCGCACGATCCAGTGGGGCGTGAACAGCTGCGTCGCGGCGGGGATATCCTTCGCCTCGATCTTCGCCCCGCTGGGCCGGCCGAACACCTCGTCCTTCCGCTCCGCGATGTAGAACTGGTAGAGCCAGCCGATGATCTCGACATCCGCGCACGCCTCGTCGGTCATCACCGCGCGCAGGCGGGCGAGGATGCTGTCGGGGGACAGCAGGTCGCCGGGCATCAGCAGGGCGGCATACTCGTCGATGCGCCCGAACAGGTAGGGCATGGCCGCCCGCCACCGCTCGCATTCCGCCACCAGCAGCAGGCGATACGCCTCCCCCTCGGCATCGCGCGACGGGGTGGTGCCGTCCAGCAGCGCGGCGACGGGGGCGGGGACGTCGACGGCCCCCGCCTTGGCCTGCGCCAGGATCTCGGGCACCGTCTGCCCCGGCGCGGGCGAGACGATCCGCGGGATCGTGTAGCCGCCCGCATCCATGAAGCGCAGGGCGGTGAAGCGGTTGAACCACGTATACGCGACCTGCTCGACCACCTGCCCGCGCGAGGTGGCGGCGATGGCCTGCTCCAGCGCCTTGACGGTGGGGGCGCTCTCGCGGCGGGCGGGGCTGTCCCCGGCCAGCACGCGGGTCAGGCGTGCGCTCACCTGCTCGATCAGCAGGGTGCGGGCGGCGGGGGCGAATTTCTTGAGCGGGGCGGTGTCCATCAGACCATCACCCTCTTCCCGGCGCGGATCTCCTCGCCGAACCGTTCGCGCATCGCATCCAGCCACGCATCGAGGTCGGCCTCCGTCGCCAGATAGGGCTGCGGCCACGCGACCCGTTGCTCGAAGACGTCGACATAGGGGTCCGGCTGCGCCCCGGCGGGTTCGTCGGGCGAGAAGGCGGGGG
>JAHDDY010000253.1 GCA_020629115.1 Paracoccaceae bacterium
GGCCGACGACGTCGTCGCCGCCGTCCGGGCCGCAGCGGTCGACTGATCGGGAACCGGACGACGGCGGGTGGCGTTCCCAGTGGCGTGATGCAGCTGAGCAGAATCCGATCGGCATGAGCGGGTACGAACGTCGCCGGGCCGAACTGCTGGCCGCCCCCGGTGCGAGCGGGAATCCTTGGCGTCGGTGGCGAATCGGCCCGGGCCCGATCGACGACGAAGAGCTCAGTGCGTGGCGCCGGGGTGAGCGCCGACGCCACCTCCGGGTGTCGACCGCTCCCGGGTCTCCCCCACCCTCGCTGATCGCCGCCCTCGACTTACCGCTGCTGCCCGTCACGCCCGCCCACGGCGGGCCCGGCGCCTCGTTGCGGCTGGAGGGCCACGCCCTCGTGTTGGACGAACACGGTGTATCCCGGCGGTTCGACTTCACCTTCGCAAGCATCACACCCGAGGTCCGTGCGACCCCGGTCGGTGTCGGCCGCGAGCTGTGGTTGGAGCTCCGGGCGAGTGACGATCACACCTGGCTGCGACTGTCTGACTTCGTGGCCTCAGACCGGCAGGTGCTGGTCTCGGTCCTGGTGGATGCCTTCGGCGCCGACGCCGTGTTTCCTCCGGCCGGCGCCGTGCCGGTCGAGCACGGCGACGCCGCCACCGGGCGGCCCGAGCTGGCGGCATGGCGTCGCTGGGGTGTGTCCGCCCCGATGTCGGGCCCCGAGCTCGACGCAGCGCGGCAGTCGTCCGTGAGCCTCGGCCACCTCCGCACGTGGCGAGTCGTCTTCGCCCTCGCGCTCGGGCTCGGAGTGGTACTCGCCGTCGCCGCCCTCGACGCGCTGCCGGATGACCCGAGAGTCCTCGGCGTGTTCGGGGCCATCGGGGCAGTCGCCGTCGGTGTCCTCTCGACGACGCCGGTCCGGATCGACGGGGATCGTTGGTCGATCGGTCGCTGGCCGCGTCGCTCCTCCGGCCGCCTCGACACACTTCGGGTTCCGACGACCCGCACGCTGGGCCGCTTCTCCGGTCCGCGGCTCGTGCTGCGTCTCGACGGTGATCACGGCGAGGTGCAACTCCGAGCCTCACGGTTCTCGCAGGCCGATCGGCGACGACTGCTGTCCGACTTGGTCGATCGCCATGGCCACGACGCGGTGCTGGGAACGATCGAGGAGGCTCGCGCCGAGGCATCTCGGGACCGGACGTTCGTGGAGCTGTTCCTCGGCAGATGACGCGCGTGCGAATGCCGTATTGTCAGATCGTTCCTGCGCCCATCCGGGGGCATCGGGGCGCTACGTTCGATCCCGTGGATGAATCGACCAACCCCCTGCCGATTCCCGACCACGAACACCGGATCGAACGCTGGCACCTTGGCCAGGCGACGCTGACCGCCCGGGAGGGCGGCATCGGCGTGGTCGGTATGAGTGCGACCGGCACCGCGACACGGTGCTCGCCGCCCTGTCGGTCGGGTTCGGGCCGGATCGCCTCCGGCAGCCACTCTCGAACTAGTTCGCGAGCGCCATGGCGGCGTACAGGCCGACGCCGTGGAACAACTTGTTCTCGCTGA
>JAHDDY010000098.1 GCA_020629115.1 Paracoccaceae bacterium
GTGGCCGAGGACTACGCGTTCCTGATCGTGATGCACGGGGTGGAGGGGGCGTAGCCCCCCCGTCCCCGGTCTTCGCCGGGAGCGGGGCGCTTCTACGACTGCGGCCCGTCGTAATACGGCAAGGTCTCCACGCGCGGGTCGAAGCCGTCCCGCTTCAGCCCATCCAGATGATCCGCGATCTCGCGCAAGGGGGCGAACCAGACGTCGCGGGTCTCCAGCGTCGTCTCCAGCCACCGCTCCACCTGCCGCCATCGGGCGAGGCGGCCCGTCAGGAACGGGTGGGCGACGAGCATGAAGAAGCCGCCCGCCTCGTACTGCGCCTCGAACTCCTCCCAGAAGCCCGCCAGCCCCGCCGAGGGGCCGCGCACGGGCATCATGTAGCCGATCTCGTCGTAATGGGCGAAGGGGGGCCAGTCGTCGGTGCCCCAATGGACCGGCATCTCCCACAACGCACCGTCCGCCGTGCGCATCTCGTAGGGGATGTCGTCGGCCATCAGCGAACTGTCGTAGCGGAAGCCGTGTTCGATCAGGAGGTCGATCACCTGCTGCGTCACGTTGTAGACCGGCGCGCGGTACCCCGCCGGGGTGCCGCCGCAATGCCGCCTGTGGGCGTCGAGCGCGCGCTCGAACGCCTCGGCCTGCGCCGCGCCCCTCGTGATGACGGGGTCCTCGTGAATCCAGCCGTGATGCCCGATCTCATGCCCGCCGGCGAGAATGGCCTCGATGGTCTCCGGGTAGGTGTCGAGGCACCAGCCGGGGACGAAGAAGGATTGCTTCAGCCCCAGCCGCCGGTATGTCTCCAGGATACGCGGCATGGCGACCGTCGGCCCATAGCGGCCCATCGAGACAGGATACAGCCGGTCGTGCGAGTCGCCGGGGCGGGCGATGTGGATCAGGCTGTCGGCGTCCATGTCGAACGTGATGGCACAGGCGCAGCGCGCGCCGTTCGGCCACGGGATCGGGTTTTGGATCATGCAGGGACCTCCGGTAGGAGATGGGCGTCGTCCGTCGCCCAGGTGAGATGGAACCGCCCGCCCGCGTGCAGGTCGAGGCCCGTCAGCGCCCGCTCCTGCATCTGCACCTTGAATTCGGTGCCGTCGGCGGCTTCGAGGAACAGCGTGACGATGGAACCGACGAACTCCTCCGAGATGAGCCGCGCCTCGACCGCGTTCCGCGCCGCTGGGTCCGCCGCGCGCGCGATGTGCAGGATGTCGGCGGCGAGGACGAGATGGGCGGTCGCCCCGTCCGTCGCGGGGGCGGGCAGGGCGAAGGTGCCGATGGGCGTGCGCAGGGCCGCGCCCTCGACCGTGCCGGTCAGGATCGTGTTGCGGCCCACGAACTCGGCGACGAAGCGGTTCGCCGGGGCGCGGTAGATCGCGCGCGGGGCACCCACCTGCGCGATCTCGCCCCGGGACATGATGACCACCCGGTCGGCCATGGCGAAGGCCTCGGAATGCGAATGGGTGACGTAGACGAAGGCGATGCCCAGCTCGCGCTGCAGGCGGGTCAGCACGCCCTGCATCCGGATGACCAGATGCGCGTCGAGGGCCGAGAGCGGCTCGTCCAGCAGCAGGATGCGCGGCTCCGTCACCAGCGAGCGGGCCAGCGCCACGCGCTGCCTCTGCCCGCCCGAGAGCGTGTCGACGATGCGGTTCGCGAAGTCCCCGATCTCCAGCCGGTCGAGCCAGTCGAGGGCGCGGGCCTTGCGGGCCGCGGCCGCGATGCCGCGCATCTTCAGCCCGAACTCGACGTTCTCGCGCACCGTCAGGAACGGAAAGAGGGCGAGGCTCTGCCAGACCATGGGTGTGTCGCGCGCGTGGGGCGGCACGTCGTTCATCGAACGGCCCCCGATGCGGATCTCGCCCGCGCTGGGCGTCTCCAGCCCGGCGAGCATCCGCAGCGTCGTGGTCTTGCCGCAGCCGGACGGCCCCATGATCGCGACGAACTCGCCCTCGTCGATGGTCAGGTCCGCGCGGCGGACGGCGGTGAAGTCGCCGAAACGCTTTTCGACCCCGTCGAGCACGACGAGAGGCTCGCTCATGGGGCGCTCCTTTGGATTCGGAAGAAGATCATCAGCTGCGCCAGCACGACCAGCGTCATCGAGACGAGGAAGACCAGCGTGCCGATGGCGTTGACCTGCGGGTCGATGGTGCCCTGCACGATCTCCAGCACATGTACGGGCAGCGTCTTGTTCAGCCCCGAGACGAACCAGGCGACCGTGAACTCGTCGAAGGAGATGGCCGCCGTCAGGAACAGGGACGACAGGATCGCCGGGCGGCAGAACGGCAGGATCACCTCGCGCATCGCCCGCCACTCGCTCGCCCCGAGGTTCCAGGCGGCGGCCTCCAGGCTCGCGTCCATCCGCTCCAGCCGCAGGCGGATGATGGCCATGGCGAAGGGGGCTGTCAGGACCGTGTGGGCGAGGACGACCGAGTAGACCTGCCCCGAAATCCCCACCCGCGAGAACCACGCGAGCATGGCCAGCGCCATGATGATGAGCGGGATGGTGGGCGGCAGCAGGATGATGCCCAGATACGCGCCCTGACCGCGAAAGCGGTAGCGGTAGTCCGAATAGGCCGTGCAGAAGCCCAGGGCCGTGGCGAGGATGCAGGTGCAGGCGGAGACGACGAGACTGTTCCGCGCCGCGCGCCAGAACCCGTCATCCGCGAAGATCGTCGCGTACCAATGCGTCGTGAACCCCCCGAGCGGGATGGTCGGGAAGCGGTCGGCGTTGAACGAGAAGATCAGGCTCATCACGATGGGCGCGAAGACGAAGGCGAAGACGAGCAGCACGTAGCCGCGCAACACCCAGGTGCCCGCCCGCCCGCTCATCGGCTCGCCCGCCTGCGGTAGGCGAAGGCGATGGCGGCGAAGGCGATGACGAAGAGCGTGACCATCATGATGACCGCGACCACCGCCGCCCGCGGCCATTGCTGGCCCGCCTTGGTCGTGTCGATGATGAGGATGGGCAGGGTCGGCGGCTTCGATCCGCCGAGGTAGTAGGGCGCGACGAAATCCCCGAAGGAGAGGATGAAGGCGAAGAGCGCCGCCACCACCATCCCCGTCTTCGCCGCCGGCAGGACGACCGACGGGATCGTCCGCCAGGGCGGGCACCCGAGGTTGCGCGCCGCCTGGATCAGCGACGGGTCGATGCCGGCCAGCGTCACCGTCTGGAGGATGACGACGAGGGGCAGGGTCAGCGTCATGTACCCGACCAGCGTGCCGAAGGCCGTGTTGAGCATCGTGAACGGCCCGAGGCCCACCGCCCCCAGCCCCGCATTGATGACGCCCGACTCCGCGAGGATGACGTACCACGAGAAGGTGCGCACCAGATAGGACGTGAAGAACGGGATCACGAGCAGGAAGATCGCCCAGCGGCGCACGCTCTCCGACGTGCGGAAGGCCAGCGCGAAGGCCGCCGGGAAGGCCAGCAGCGAGGCCGTCAGCGAGGCGAGCGCGGCCATGCCCAGCGTGTACCAGTAGCTGTCCCAGACGAACCCGCGCGAGAGCATCCGCTCCCAGTTCTTCATCACGAACGCCTCCTCCATGCGGTAGTTGCGCACGAGGAAGAACGACATCGCGATCATGAACAGGAGCGGCCCGAGAAAGAACAGCGCCTGCCAGATCAGGATCGGGAGGCGGAAGGTCAGGGCGTAGGCGTTCAGGCGGGGTTTCATGCGGTCTTTCCCGCCACCCAAGCGGGGTCATTGTCCGGCTCGACCAGGCAATCCAGAGCCGTCGAGCCTTGCCGGTTGCCATCATGAATCACCCGGTCAAGCCGGGTGATGACGCGGGAGGGGCGACGTGTGGTCGATCCTATGCGCTCAGCCATCGGCGTCGGACGCACAATAGAACCGCAGCGGCTTCCCCACGGTCCGCGCGACCAGCCCCTTTGCCTCCAGATCGAGCTGCACCGTTTTGCACCACCACCCCGACGTCTTGCCGCCGGGGAACAGGGCTTCGGGCAGATGCGCCTTCGCCGCCTCCTTCATGGCGTCGAAGGGCAGGCCCGGCGCGGTATCGGGCAGGACGGCGAGGAGCGCGGCGCGGGTGGCCGCGTATTTCTCCGCATCCACCCGCGCCGTGCGGCCCGGCGTGTTGACGTTCTCGACCTCGGTCGTCGCCATGGCGCGGCTCCGGTCAGGCGTTCTTGTATTCGGACCAGAAGTCGTTCCAGTCCTCCAGATCCTGCTGCACCGGGATGTCGCGATAGTGGATGCGGCCCGCCTCGATCAGGGCGATCGGCTCGTTCGGGTGGCCGTCGATCTGGCCCGAGCGTTTCGCCTCCGCCATGTCGACCTTCTGGAGCATCGCCCGGCCCGCCTCGGTCACGCAATGGCCGGGATAGCCGAGCATCTGCGCCGTCTTCACCTGCCCCTCGGGGGACATGGTGTAGGCGAGGTATTTCAGCGCCATGTCCTTCTTCTCGGACGTGCCGACGATGGAATAGCTCTCCGTCCACTGGATGCCGCCCTCCTTCGGGATGACCGACGAGACCGGCGCCCCGTCGCGCTCCAGGATGCCCGTCACCCAGTCGCCGATGCCGCACATGGCCAGCATCTCGCCATTCTTGAGGCCCGCGAAGGTGCCGCCGAAGTCGAAATAGCCGCCGACCTGCGGCTTGAGCGAGAGCGTGCGCGCCTGCACCGCCTCCCAGGCGTCCCCGTCGATGTCGAAGGGGCTTTCGTTGCCTTCGAGCAGGCTCATCTGCCCCAGCGACGGCAGGTGCCAGTCGAAATGCCCGACCTTGCCTTCGAGCTTGGGCATCCAGAAGGCCTCGTAGGTGCCCGCCTCCTCGGCGGTCATCGCCTCGGTATTGTAGGAAACGCCCAGATGCCCGAAGCGGGAGATGAGCGAGTACATGGTCCCGTCCGCGTCCCAATGGCCAGGGAACTTGCGGAAATCGGGGTGCAGCAGGTCGTCCATCGGGTAGTCCGACGGGTCGAGCTGCATCACCAGGTCGTTGGCGATCAGCAGCTTGGCGTATTCGGCGTCGGTGTGGATGATGTCGAATGTGCCGGGCGGGTTCTGCGCCAGCGCGGCGAGCATGTTGTCGCCGCCGGCATAGTACTTGGGCACGAACTTGACGTTGTTCGCCTCCTCGAACGCGCCGACCATGTCCGGCTCGGCGGTGCCGTACCAGCCGAGCATGGTCAGCTCGACGGTGCTGGCCCAGGCGCGGTTGACGAAGGGCGCGGAGAGGGCGGCGGCCCCGGCGGTCTTGAGCAGGGTGCGCTTGGTGAGGGAGGTCGCGTGCTTGGTCATCTCGTCGCTCCGTCGGCTGTTCTCGGTAGGGATGCCGTCGAGCCTAACCAGCGAATCGCCCGGGTGCCAAGGGTTATTGCAGTGCGGTAGAACCCCGCGCGCCCCTCGTGCTATGCGGGTCGGCGACATGACCCTTTCGCATCTGCATATCGCCATCGTCGGCGCGGGGATCGGCGGATTGGCACTGGCCCGGGCGCTGGGCCTGTCGGGCGCGCGCGTCACGGTGCTCGAACGGGCGGCGACGCTCGGCGAGGTCGGCGCGGGCCTGTCGGTCTGGGAGAACGGGTTGCACGCCTTGGAGGCCATCGGCCTGCGCGGGGCGGCCGAGGCTGCGGGGCGGGCATGGCCGGTCTACGAGATCCACCGCCCCGGTCGACCGGCCATCCTGCGCGACAACGGGGCGCTGTCCCTGCGCGGGGACGTGTCGCCGCTGATGATGCACCGGGGCACGCTGTTCGGCCTGCTGCGCGATGCGTTGCCGCCGGGCGTTGCGGTCGTCCCGTCCTTCGCGCTGGCGCGGATCGAGGAGGGCAGGGCCGTCGCGACGGACGGGCGTACGGTCGCGGCGGACCTGATCGTCGGGGCCGACGGGGAGGGCAGCGTCGTGCGCGGGCACCTGACGGACGCGGTGCCGCGCTTTCGCAGGCAGGTGTGCTATCGCGGCATCGTCCCGCTCCGGGGCGAGACGGCGCCCGTCCCGGCTGAGGTGTTCGGCACGCGCCATCATCGCGCCGGGTTCTTTCCCCTGCCCGGGGATGCGCTCTACTGGTTCGCCCTCGTCGACGGCGAGACGGCCGACATGCCGTTCGAGGCGGCGCGCGACGGCATCCTCGCCCTCGGCCCGCTGGCCGAGCGGTTCGTCGGGGCGACGCCCGCCGGGGCGGTCATCGCATCGCCCATCCGCGACATGCCGCCCGTGACGGCGGTCCACGGCCACATCGCCCTGATCGGCGATGCGGCCCATCCGATGCAGCCGTCCCTGGGGTAGGGAGCCTGTCTGGCACTGGAGGATGCGGTCGTCCTGGCCGACAGCCTCCGGCGGCACGCGGACGATCCCGCGCGGGGCATCCGCGCCTATGTCGAGCGTCGCCAGAGGCGTTGGCACAGGTTCCACCGCCTGTGCCTGACCCTGAGCACCGGCACGCTCGACCGGGGAGGGATGCGTCGTCGACTCGCCATCGGGCAGATGGTCCACGCGCCCCGCTGGCTGATGGCCGCGGTGGGTCGGCGTGCCTTCGTTTTCGAGGACCGGGACGTCCGCTTCCAACGGGGATTGCATGACCCGTCGCCCCCGATAGACTACCGCCCGTGAATCGCAGCGACTTCCATGCCCTGTTCGACACGCCCGGCCCCGTCGTGCTGCCGGTGATCCACGTGCTCGACACGCCGCGCACCCTCGCGAATGTCGAGGTCCTGCGCGCGGAGGGCGCGGCGGGGTGCTTTCTCATCAACCACGATTTCGGCGTCGAGCCGTTCCTGCCCATCATGCGGGCGGTGCGGGCGGCGCATCCGGATCTGTGGATGGGGGTCAACTTCCTCGCCGTGACGGGGCGGGACGCCTTTCCGGTGCTGGGACGGCTGGCGGGGGAGGGCTGCGCCGTCGATGCCTACTGGGCCGACGACGCGCGCATCGACGAGCGGGCGGCGGCGCAGGACGAGGCCGCCGAGATCGCGCGGGTGCGCGCGGCGAGCGGGTGGGACGGCCTCTATTTCGGCGGCACGGCCTTCAAGAAGCAGCGCCCCGTGGCCGCGGCCGGTCTCGGCACCGCCGCGCGCCTCGCCGCCGGATGGATGGACGTGGTGACGACCTCGGGCATCGCCACCGGCGAGGAGGCGGACGACGCCAAGATCGCCACCTTCCGCGCGGCCATCGGCGACGCTCCCCTCGCGCTGGCCTCGGGCATCGCGCCGGAGAACGCGCATCGCTACCGGGACGTGGACGCCTTCATGGTCGCCACGGGGATCAACCGTCCGGGCAACTTCTACGACATCGACCCCGCGCGCCTGGCCGCCCTGATGGCCGTGGCCCGCGAAACGGGAGAGGCGACATGAGCGACGACACGGGACCGCGCGACGACAGATGGTACCTGCGCCTGATGGCGCCGAACACGAAGGGCGAGCGCTTCGCCTGGCTCGACCCGACCTCGATCTACATCAACGGCGCGGCCTTCCACGCCATGCTCGACGACCTGACCGCCGATCTGGACGGCGTGGGCTGCGACGTGGTGGCCGGGCTGGACGCGATGGGCTTCGTGCTCGGCTCGGCGCTGGCCACGCGCCTCGGCGTCGGCTTCCTGCCCATCCGCAAGGCGGGCAAGCTGTGCGTCGAGACCGATTCCGTCAGCTTCGGCAACTATTCGGGCCGGGTGCAGGACATGGAGATGCGCAAGCCCGCCTTCGCCCCCGGTACCCGCGTCCTGCTGGTGGATCAGTGGGTCGAGACGGGGGGCACGATGGACGGGGCCATCCGGCTGGTCGAGCGGCAGGAGGGCGTCGTCGCCGGTCTCGTCGCCATCGCCATCGAGACCAACCCGCGGACGGAAGGCTATCGCGCCCGCTATCCCTGCATCAGTGCGGTGGTACCCGGCTCGCGCTGGCAGGCGGAATGCGATGCGCAGACGCTGTCGAGCTTCGCCGGGTACGACCCTGCGGCGGTCTTCCCGGCGCGCGGGGACGGTTGAGCGTCGATATTCTGTCCTTGGGCGAGGCGCACAGCGCCGCCGCCTTCGATCTCGCCGCCCGCGTCTTCGTGGAGGGCAGCACGCTCCACCGCGCTCTCGGCATCGGGCTGGACGAGTACCGCGCCTACCTGCGCGCGCCCTTCGCCGCGATGGTGGGCGAGGGGCTGTCGGTCGTGGCGGTCGAGCGGAAAACGGGTGCGATATGCGGATGCCTCGTCGCGGCGGATTTCGAGTCCGCTGCGTCCGCCATCGCGCCGCCCGCGCGCCTCGCGCCTCTGGCCGCGCTGACAGCCGCGATGGCCGCCCGCTATCGTGCCCTGCGCACGCCGCGCCCGGGCGAGGCGGTGCTGGTGGACATGGCCGCCGTCCCGCGCGCGGCGGCGGGGCGGGGTCTCTACCGCCGGATGCGCCTCGCCGCGCAGGATATCGCGCGGGAGCGGGGGTATCGCGCGATCGTCGGCGAGTTGTCGTCCCCTGCGACGCAGTATGTCGTGCTGGGCGAGATGGGGCATGGGAGGATCGCCGAAATCCCCTTCGCGACCTTCGAGACGGGCGGCGCATATCCCTTTCGCGCCATCGCCGACCCGCCCGCCCTCGTCCTGGCCGAAGGGCGGCTCGACGGGGCGTGGCCATAGGCGCGATTCGTGGTAAATCCCCCGCCATGCGCCCCGAGATTCTCTTCCCCCTCTTCGCCGATGCCAAGACCCTGCCGGGGGTCGGGCCGAAGACCCTGCCCCTGTTCGAGCGCCTCGGCGTGCGCAAGGTCGGCGACGCGCTGTTCCTGCCGCCCACGGGGGTGATCGACCGGCGGCTGCGCCCGTCCGTGCAGGGCGCGATGGAGGGGACGACGCTGAGCGTGCGGGTGGTCGTCCTGTCGCACAGCATCCCCCGCCGCCCCGGCGCGCCGTATCGCATCACGGTCAACGACGGATCGCTCGACTTCGTCCTCGTCTTCTTCCGCCCCTCGCCCGACTGGCTGACGCGCATCCTGCCCGTGGGGGCGGTGCGCTACGTCTGCGGCAAGATCGAGCATTACGACGGCATCGCCCAGATGCCCCACCCGGAGGTCATCGACCCCGAGAAGGAGGACGCGCCCGACGGCTTCGCCCCCGTCTATCCGGCTACGGCGGGGCTGGGGCAGAAGGTCATCGCGAAGGCGGCGCGCACGGCGCTGGATGCCGCCCCCGACCTGCCCGAATGGCTCGACCCGGCCTGGATGGCGAAGCGCGGCTGGCCGTCCTGGCACGCGGCGGTGACGCGGCTGCACGCGCCGGAGGGGCCAGGCGACCTGGAGGCCGATTCCCCCGCCCGCGAGCGCCTCGCCTACGACGAGATGCTGTCGCATCAGCTCGCCCTCATGCTGGTCCGCGCCCGGCGGCGGCGGGCCAAGGGGCGCGTGTCGGTGGGCGACGGGCGCTTGCAGGGCAAGGTGCGTGCCTCGCTCCCCTTCGCCCTGACCGGCGCGCAGGAACGGGCCATCGAGGCCATCGCCGCCGACATGGCGACCCCGCACCGGATGCTGCGCCTGCTTCAGGGCGACGTGGGCGCGGGCAAGACGCTGGTGGCCTTCATGGCGATGCTGATCGCGGTGGAATCGGGCGGGCAGGCCGCGCTGATGGCCCCGACCGAGATCCTCGCCCGCCAGCACCATGCGGGCCTCGGCGCGCTGGCCGAGGCGGCGGGCATCCGCCTCGCCATCCTGACCGGCAAGGACAGGGCATCGGTCCGCCGCGCCACGCAGGAGGCGCTGGAGGCGGGGGAGATCGACATCGTGGTCGGCACCCATGCCCTGTTCCAGAAATCGGTCGCCTTCGCCGACCTGCGCATGGTCGTCGTGGACGAGCAGCACCGTTTCGGCGTCGACCAGCGCAACGAGCTGGCCGACAAGGGCCAGGGCGACGGGGTGGGCGCGGATATCCTCGTGATGAGCGCGACCCCCATCCCGCGCACGCTGGCGCTGGCCAGCTACGGCGACATGGACGTGTCCGTCCTCGACGAGAAGCCCCCCGGACGGCAGCCCATCGACACGCGCATGGTCTCCCTGTCCCGCTACGACGACGTCGTGGACAGCCTGCGCCGGGCCATCGCGAACGGGGCGCGGGCCTACTGGATATGCCCCCTGGTCGAGGAGAGCGACGTGCTCGACGTGGCCGCCGCCGAGGATCGCGCGCGCGTGCTGGCGCATACGTTCGGCGAGGGGCGGGTCGTGATGGCCCACGGGCGGCAGAAGCCGGGCGAGAAGGACGCGGCGATGGAGGCCTTCCGCACGGGGGCCGCGCAGGTGCTGGTGGCGACGACGGTGGTCGAGGTCGGGGTCGACGTGCCCGAGGCGACCATCATGGTCATCGAGCACGCCGAACGCTTCGGCCTCGCCCAGCTTCATCAGCTGCGGGGCCGGGTCGGGCGCGGCTCGGCACGCTCCTCCTGCGTCCTGCTGTACCAGGGGCCGCTGGGCGAGACGGCGCGCGAGCGGCTCGGCGTGCTGCGCGAGACGGAGGACGGCTTCCGCATCGCCGAGGAGGATCTGCGCCTGCGCGGGGCGGGGGACCTCCTGGGCGTGCGGCAGGCGGGTCTGCCCCGGATGAGGGTCGCCGATCTGGAGGTGCACGGCGACCTGCTGGCGGTCGCCCGCGACGACGCCCGCCTGATCGTCAATCGCGACGAGGCGCTGGAGACCGACCGCGGCAAGGCGCTGCGCGTGCTGCTCTATCTCATGGAGCGGGACGGGGCGGTCCGCTATCTCGGCGCGGCCTGAGGTTTCGTTTTGGAAGCGTCCGCCGCCCCGCCCTATATGGTGTGCCGACGGGCAGGACATCGGGGGAGGATTTCATCGTGACAAAAGGCATTTTGACGACCGGGCGGCGGCACGCGGCCTTCGCGGCGACGCTGATGGCGGCGCTGACCGCGTGCAGCGCGACCGAGAACCCGGTCACCGGACAGCGCGAGTTCACCACCATCGACCGCGCGCAGGAACAGCGCATCGGCGATCAGCAGCACCCGAAGGTGCTCGAACGCTTCGGTGCCTACGGCGACCCGCGCATGACGGCGTATATCAACGACCTGGGACAGCAACTTGCCGCGAACTCGCAACTGGCGGGGCAGCAGAGCTTCACCTTCACCCTGCTCGATTCGCCCGACGTGAACGCCTTCGCGGCCCCGGGCGGGTACGTCTACATCACCCGCGGCATCATGGCGCTCGCCAACAGCGAGGCGGAGATCGCCGGGGTCATCGGCCACGAGATCGGCCACGTCGCCGGTCGCCACAGCGCCCAGCGCGGCACCCGCCAGCAGATCGCCGGGATCGGCGCGCTGGCGGCGACGCTCGGCGCGGCCGTCCTCGGGGCGGACGGCTCCACGATCCGGCAGGTCGGCCAGATGGGCAACCTCGCCGCCCGGGGCAGCGTCGCCAGCTTCTCGCGCCAGCAGGAGCTGGAGGCCGACACGCTCGGCATCGAGTACATGACCGAGGCAGGCTACGACCCGCTCGCGCTGGCCGCCATCCTCGACGGCATGAAGGACCAGGCGGCGCTCCACGCCCGCCTGTCGGGCAAGGACTACGATCCGAACTCCGTCGGCTTCTTCGCCAGCCACCCCGCGACCGGGCAGCGCGTGCAGCGCTCGGCGCAACTGGCCGGACAGACGGGGGCCGCCGGGTCCCGCCCGCGCAACGAAGACCGCTACATGCAGCTCATCGACGGCATGATCTACGGCGATTCGCCCGATCAGGGGTACGTGCGGAACAACACGTTCTGGCACCCCGATCTCGGCTTCGCCTTCGACGTGCCGCAGGGCTGGGACCTCATCAACAGGCAGCGCGCCGTCGGCATCTTCTCCGAGGACAAGAAGGCGCTGGCGGTGTTCGAGAACGCGACGGGGGGCGGCTCGCTGGAGGAGATCGCCCGCCGCGAGATGGGGACGAAGGGCGTCGGCAACGTCAGCCCGCCCCAGCGCATCACCCTCAACGGCTCGCCCGCCGTCACGCTCTCCGCCGACGGCAGCATCCAGGGCAAGCCCGCCAAGCTGCGCGTCATCGTGATCGAGGGGAACGACGGTCGCCGCTACCAGTACAAGATGGCGTCGGACGCGCGGAACTGGCAGCGCTACGAGCCGCGCTTCGTCCAGCTCGCCAACAGCTTCCGCACCATCGGTCCGGGCCAGGCACCCCCGCCCCTGCGCATCGTCACGCGCCGGGTGCAACCGGGCGAGACCGTCGAATCGCTGGCCGCCCAGACGGGGTTCCAGAACGAGAAGGTCGCGCGCTTCGCGGTGATGAACAATCTCGCGCCGGGTCAGCCCGTGCAGCCGGGACAGTGGGTCAAGCTGGTGCAGTGATCCCGTCGGGAGGGATGCTGCGCGACCGGAAGGCGGGGGGGAGATGGTACCGTCGCCTTGAATCGAACAAGGGACCTCTAGATCCACAATCTAGCGCTCTAACCAACTGAGCTACGACGGCACGCACGCGCCTGATACGCCGGGCGCGTGCGGATTGCAAGCCCCCGATGCACTGGCATCGCCGGGGCGTTCGGGGCTATCATTGCAGCCACGAATCCGGGACCGACACGGGAAAGACCATGAGCATCAACACCGAATCGGACGTAACCGCCGACCTCCAGATCGGGCCGACGTCGCTCGGGGCCGTCCGCCTGTTCGTCGCGGCGGGGGGGACGGAGATTCCGATGGATTTCACCCCCGAGGAAGCCGAGGAGATCGCCGAGGAGTTGCGCGTCGCCGCAATGGCCGCCCGCAAGGTGAAACCCGCCCGCCGCAGCTGATACCGACCCGGGGCACCCCGCAGGGCGCGCTTGGCCCGTTCGATGCATTCCTTCCTGCCGGTACCCACCAGAGTCCCGGATT
>JAHDDY010000254.1 GCA_020629115.1 Paracoccaceae bacterium
CGTCCGACTTGACGGTGAGCATCTCCTGAAGCGTGTAGGCCGCGCCGTAGGCTTCCAGCGCCCAGACCTCCATCTCGCCGAAGCGCTGTCCGCCGAACTGGGCCTTGCCGCCCAGGGGCTGCTGCGTGACCAGCGAGTAGGGGCCGGTCGAGCGGGCGTGGATCTTGTCGTCGACGAGGTGGTGGAGCTTGAGGAGGTACTTGTACCCCACCGTCACCTTGCGCGCGAACTCCTCGCCCGTCCGCCCGTCGTAGAGCGTGACCTGCCCGCTCTCGTCGAGACCGGCCTTCTTCAGGTTCTCGACGATATCGGCTTCCTTCGCGCCGTCGAAGACCGGCGTGCCGAAGGGCACCCCGCGCGTCACGTTCTCGGCGGCCTCGACGAACTCGTCGTCGGTCATCTCGGTGAAGGCCCCGTCGAACACGTCCGCGCCGTAGGCGTCCTTCATGGCGCCCTTGACCGGGGTCATGTCGCCGTCGTGGCGATAGGCCTCCAGCGCGTCCTGGATCGTGCGCCCGAGATTGGCCGAGGCCCAGCTCAGATGCGTCTCCAGGATCTGCCCCACGTTCATGCGCGACGGCACGCCCAGGGGGTTCAGCACGAAGTCGACCGGCGTGCCGTCGGCGAGGAACGGCATGTCCTCCTGCGGCACGACCTTCGAGATGACGCCCTTGTTGCCGTGGCGACCGGCCATCTTGTCGCCGGGCTGGAGCTTGCGCTTCACGGCGACGAAGATTTTCACCGTCTTCATCACGCCCGGAGGCAGGTCGTCGCCGCGGCGGACCTTCTCGACCTTGTCGTCGAACCGGCGGTCGAGGGTCTTACGCTGGTTGTCGTACTGCTCCTTCAGCGCCTCCATCTCGCGCATGACCGCTTCGTCCTCGACGACGATCTTCCAGCGGTCGGCGCGCAGGACGGGGGCGATGCTCTCGGCGTCGACCGTCGAGCCGGAGCGCAGTTCCTTCGGTCCCTTCGAGACCGTCTGGCCGTTCAGGACGCCGAGGAGGCGCTGGTCGATGTTGCGGTCGAGGATCGCGCGCTCGTCGTCGCGGTCCCGCATCAGGCGCTCGATCTCCTCGCGCTCGATCTGCTGCGCGCGCTCGTCCTTCTCCACGCCGTAGCGGTTGAAGACGCGCACCTCGACCACGGTGCCGAAATCGCCGGGGGGCATCCGCATCGACGTGTCGCGCACGTCGGACGCCTTCTCGCCGAAGATGGCGCGGAGCAGCTTTTCCTCCGGCGTCATGGGCGATTCGCCCTTCGGCGTGATCTTGCCGCAGAGGATATCGCCCGGCGCGACCTCGGCCCCAATATAGACGATGCCCGCCTCGTCGAGGTTGCGCAGGGCCTCCTCGCCGACGTTCGGGATATCGCGGGTGATCTCCTCCGGCCCCAGCTTGGTGTCGCGGGCCGAGACCTCGTATTCCTCGATATGGATCGAGGTGAACACGTCGTCCTTGGCGATGCGCTCGGAGATGAGGATCGAATCCTCGAAGTTGTAGCCGTTCCACGGCATGAACGCGACGAGCACGTTCTTGCCGA
>JAHDDY010000255.1 GCA_020629115.1 Paracoccaceae bacterium
AGGGCGGGCTCAAACTCGAGGCCGATTGGTTCGAGGGTGCTTTGCCGCGGATCGAGGTGGACTCGGTCGGCGACCGGGAGCGGACACGCGGCGACGACCGATAGAGGCGTGTTCACGAGAGCGGCGGCCTCGGCGAGCGCGCTGGCTGCGTCCGCGTCTTCCGCCACTACCAGCACCACGGTGGGGTGGAAGATCTCGCCCGGCTTCACGCGCTGTTCGTAGGGAGTCGCTTCGAGCCGGTCGTGGAGCTTCCGCATCGACGTCACCGTCTTGGAGACCCAGGCCTCGGCGTCCTCGGGAGCCGTGACCGAGGAAAGGCCGTCGATCCCCTCGATTCCGCCGACAACAACGACCTCACAAAGCTGGCTCCATTCGGCGGCAGCGATGCTGGTCGCAATGCTGCGGAACCACGAGTGCGCGGTGTCCTCGTCACCCTCGACGCTGAGCACGCCGATCTGTTCGAGGTCGAGCAGCAGGTCTCCTGCCTCGGTTGTGCCGACCGTGACGAGCGCTGGGCAGTAGGGCTGCGCATCCTCCGTTTCCGCCTCGATCATTCGGAGTTCGAGGTCGGGGTGGAGACGCCATGCGCTGTTCTGCGCGTTGCCAGGCACGAAGCCGTCGAGCGGAGCACAAGGCTCATCGAGCAAGACCTCGACACCGAAGCGGCCGGCTCGCATGGCGATGACGGCGGGTAGGCGATGCGAGGTCTGGGTCGCCAGGCGGGCGGTGATGAGCTTGTTGGTGGCCGCGACCCACCGGGATGCCTCCGTGTCTGCGACCGGCCGGATTCGCTGCTCGTACTCGATGAGTTCCTCGGCAGGTGGCTCGAGTGTGGTTCCCGGCTTGCGTTTCGCGGCCTGATGAGCCCGGCGACGGCGCAGCGTCACTGCGAGGGAGCCGGCGCCGACGCTGACCGCTCCCAGACCAAGCGCTACGGATGCCAACGGGATGCTCGTCTCGTCAGCAGCCGCGGCCTGAGTGAGGTCTGGTGTCTCGACGACGGTGGTCGTCGGCGGCTCGGCGATCGTGGTTGGCGGGGCCGTCGTTGGCGGGGTCGTGGTCGATGGAGCAGGTTCGGGCGCTTCCTCGCCTGGCGTCGGAGGCACCACCGTGGGTGTGGCCGAGTTGGTGGGAGGTTCCTCGGCTTCGGGCACGGTGGGGTCCTCGGGCATCGGTGGGAGTAGGAATCGTTGGTCGGGGTAGATGAGGTTCGGATCCTCGGGTGGGAGCAGACGGCCGTCGTTGGTCTGCACCAACTCGGCCCAGTACGGCGCGATCTCGGTGTCAGTCGGGGCTCGTCCCCACGCATCGGTGAGCGCCTCTTCGGCGATGGACCAGAAGTGGTCGCCGTGTTCGACGTCGATCCAGTCTTCGACTGCCTCGGCGTTGGCAGCGGGCGTCGGACCGTCGACCCGCGGTTCGAGAGGCGCGACGGCGTCGTGCGGTAGGAGGAGATCCCATCCGGCGCCGAGTTCTTCGGTCGTCGAATGAATGGTCGTTCCGTCCGGCATGAGGCGACCGACGTTGGCGTCGCGCACTTC
>JAHDDY010000099.1:0-10880 GCA_020629115.1 Paracoccaceae bacterium
CATGACGATCCACGACAGGGCGATGCTCGATGCCGTGACCGGGCCGATCGAGACGGCGCGGGGCCTGCCGAACCGATACTACACCGATGCGGCGATGTTCGAGGAGGAGCAGCGCGCCGTGTTCGCCGCGACCTGGGCTGGTCTGGGCTTCGCGAAGGACGTGCCGGAGCCGGGGGACGCGCGGCCCGTCCGCTTCCTCGGCTCCGAACTGATCGTCGTGCGGGGCAGGGACGACCGGGTGCGCGTCTTCCTCAACGCCTGCCGCCACCGGGGCATGATCCTGCTGGAGGAACCGCGCCGGATCGAGGGGGCGCTGCGCTGTCCGTACCATTCGTGGTGCTACGACCTGAAGGGCGCGCTGAAGGCGACGCCGCATGTGGGCGGGCCGGGGCGCAACGCGCATCCCGACATGAAGCGCGAGGAGCTGGGCCTGATCGAGGTGCGCAGCCATGTCTGGCGCGACGTGATCTTCGTGAACATGGACGGCACCGCCCCGCCCTTCGCGGAGCACGCCGCCGAGCTGCTGAGCCGCTGGGCCGAACTGGAGCGGCCGCAGCACCATGGCGGGGCCGAGTCGTCCTTCACGCTGGAGGTGGCGACGAACTGGAAGCTGGCGGTGGAGAACTACTGCGAGGCGTATCACCTGCCCTGGGTCCACCCGGGGCTGAACAGCTATTCGCGGCTGGAGGACCATTACGACATCGTCGAACCGCGCGCCTTCTCGGGCCAGGGAACGGTGGTCTACGATCCCAGCCTGAGCGACGACGGGCGGGCCTTCGCGAATTTCGAGGGGTTGTCGGAAAAGTGGGACACGGGGGCAGAATACGTCTCGTTCTTCCCCAACGTCCTGTTCGGCGTCCACCGCGACCACAGCTTCGCCATCCTGCTGGAGCCGCAGGGACCGACGCGGACGGTCGAGCATGTCGAACTGTACTACGCCACGCCGGAGATGACCGGGCCGGCCTACGCGGACCTGCGCGCGAAGAACGCGTCGCTGTGGAAGGAGATCTTCGTCGAGGACATCGCGGTCGTGGAGGGGATGCAGAAGGGCCGCCGGGGCGACCTGTTCGACGGCGGCAAGTTCTCCCCCGCCATGGACGCGCCGACGCACTGCTTCCACGACTGGGTGGCGAGCCGGTACGTCGGGGGGTGAGTAGTACTGCGCCGCCCCGGATGCTTTGCGGTGCGCAGTACCGCAATGCTGGGTTGCCCCGTGCAGCGGCGGGGCCTGTTAGAGCAGTGTACATAACGGGGAGAGGCCCCGGATCAGCATCGCGTCATTTCATGCCGCGAGGCATCCGGGGCAGCGCGCAGGGCGGAGCGGTGGTTACTCCACCACCTTCGGCACCGCGAAGAAGCCTTCGCGGGCGTCCGGGGCGTTGGCGAGGATATCGCCGCGCCGATCGCCGTCGCTCACCACGTCGTCGCGGCGCTTGAGGCGCAGGGGCACGGCGGAGGTCATCGGCTCGACGCCCTCGACGTCGACCGCCTGCAACTGCTCGACCCAGTCGAGGATGCCCGACAGTTCCTTCGCGAACGGCTCGACCTCGTGCTCCTCGACCGCGATGCGGGCGAGCTTGGCGACCTTGCGGACGGTATCGGCGTCGACGGACATGGGCGGGCCTTTCTCTCGATAGGCATAAGGGAATAAGTCACCCTCGGACCTGTTCCGAGGGTCCATTTCCCAACCCGCGACGGCTGTGCGTATTGAAAGATGGATGGCCGGAACGAGTCCGATCATGACCGAACCTAGTTATCGAGGACGGTTCTAGGGGATCACGGCGCCTCGATCAATTCCTCGATACGCTCGGCCCGGTCCGCGCTCGACGGATGGGTCGAGTACCAGCCGGGACCGTCCGGCGCCATGGTCGACAGTTCGAGGAAGAACCGCGCCAGGCCGTAGGGGTCGTAGCCGGCCTCGCGCACCAGGGCGACGCCGAAGGCATCGGCCTCGCGCTCCTTTTCGCGGGAGAAGGACAGCGACAGCAGAAGGTTGCCCTCCAGCAGCACGTCCTCGAGGATCGGGCCGGTATCCCCGGCCATGAGCGCGACCAGCAGGAAGATGCTCAGGCTGCGATAGACCTGCTTCAGGCCGTGCTGCTCGACCACGTGGCCGATTTCGTGGCCCAGCACCCCGGCGATCACGTCGTCCTCGCCGAACTGCTCCGCGAATGCGTCGGTAAGGATGACCGAGCCGCCCGGCAGCGCGAAGGCGTTCGGCCCCATGCCGGGCGCCGCGCGAAAATCGAGGGTGAAGTCCTGCCCTGAGCGGGTCGAGCCGGGGGGCAGGGCCGCGACGAGGTCGTCGAAGATGGCGCGGATGCGCGCCCTTTCGCCCCCCGACAGGGTGGAGGGGTCCGCGAGGGTGGCGTCGATGGCCTGGATCGTCCCGGCATCCATCGCGCCGAGCATGGGCGCGGGCGTCAGGGCGACGGCCCCCGCGACCATCAGGTCGAGACCGTAGCGCCAGATGACCCAGATCCCGGCCAGCCCGACCGCGATCACGCCCAGCAGGCGGGGACGGAACGCCTCCCAGGCGTGGAGCCGCGAGGCGCGGGTATCGCCCTCGATCATCGCGACGGCGTCGTGCTCGTCGGTCTCGAAGACGGCACCGTCCGGAAAGACGAGCCGCCGGGGCGCCGAGCCGATGCGGTCGGAGAAGGCGACGCTTCCCAGCGGCGCGGAGGCGAGGGCCGTGCCGTCCCCGGAGCGGACGGTGAGATGATCCTCCCCGCCCGCGGTCGAGAGGATGGCCGATGCCTCGATCATCCGCGAGGTCTGCGCCGCGTAGTATCGCCCCGCGACGGCCATCGGTCAGACCCCGATATCCAGCCCGAGGCCCTCGATATCGCCATAGGCGTCGCCCACGGCCCCGCCGTCGGTCTTGATGTCGCCCACGAAGTCGTCGAGCGAGCCGCCGACCAGTGCCGTGGTATGCGCCGCCAGGAAACGGGACTTGCGGATATGCGCCCAAGGAAGCGCGAGGCCCAGCGTGCAGACGATGGCCACCGCGTTGCTGAGCACGATCCAGACGTAGCGCAGCGGCGGCACGGTCGAGCGGAAGGCGTGGACGCCGCCGAGGGTGGAGTGATTGAAGACGATGTTGCGCGTCATCGCGTAGTAGAGCGCTCCCGCCGGCGCGAAGAGCACGATGATCGCGGCATAGAAGATCAGGATCGGCAGGACCTGCGCCATCGGGTCCATCATGGCGGGGTCGTCCATGGCGGAGGGGTCCATGGTGCCCGCGAAGGCCATGGCGAGCGTCTCAAACAGGCCGGTCGCCATCAGCACCGCGCCCATGAGCACGGCCCCGATCACGATCCACGCGAGGAAGGCGAGGAACGCCTTGTAGAATTTCGAGATCGGCGCGTCGAAGGCGAAGGGCGCCTTGCCGAGCGTGTGGTTGTCGACCACGAAGCGCCGGCGGGCGCGGTCGGCGAAGGGCGCGGTCGTGTAGAGCGTGAGCACGGCGAGAATCGGGAAGAGGATGAGCGCCTTGGCCGCGCCGCCATAGGTGCCGTGGAACCCGAAGCGCACGTTCGACCAGCTCGACATACGGGCGTCGAACATCAGCGAGCGCACCGCCAGCCATGGAATCAGGAACAGGAGAACGACGAAACCGATCAGTGCGAGGATGGGAATGGCCGACAGGACGCCGTAGACGACCAGTCCGGCGATGACGATGAGACGCCCGATCAGGATCTGCTTGCCCGTGGCGTGGTAATCGAAGTTGCGGCCCCCGACATAGGTATGCTGGTAGAAGTATTTCTTAGTCCGCACCTTGGCCCAGGCCGAATAGATGCCGATGGTCAGGATCGACAGGACCAGGTTGACGATCCAGATGCCGAACCATTCTCCCGTCTTCCCGTGGAACTCTACCGGAACGGGCGTTTTTTCTTCTTTTTCTGTGTACACGCGAACTCTCCTTTAAAACGATGCTCGCTATAGCGTTCCGCATTGTTCCTGACAACCGATTCTCCCCCGGCGATGGCCCGCCGTCCCCGGCGGCGCGCGTGGCCTCTGGCCCATCGCGGCGAGTCGCGTCATAACCCTCCGGGAGCGGATCGCGCAGGGAGGCGAGGCGGCCATGGAGATCGAGAATGACGGGCTGCTCGGGGCTTGGCTCGTCGGGCCGGACGGGCGGGCCGAGAGCCTCGGGTGGCAGAGCCTCGACCACCCCGTCGAGCCGGATACGTGGCGCTGGATTCACCTGCACCGCGACGGGCCGGGCACCCAGCGCTGGCTGCTCGACGGCGATATCCCGCCCAATCCGGCCGCCTGGGCGCTCATGGCCGACGACACCCGCCCCCGCTACACCGAGGTCGAGGGGACGGGCCTCCTGTTCCTGCGCGGGGTCAATCTCAACGCGGGGGCCGAGCCGGAGGACATGGTGTCCCTGCGCCTGTCCATCGCGCCGCATACGGTCGTCACGGTCGGTCTGCGCCGCCTGCGCGCCATCGACGAGTTGCAGGACGATTTCCGCCGGGGCGACGTGCCGCCCTCCCCCGGCGCGCTGGTCGAGCGGATCGTGCGGGGCCTGCGCCGGAAGGCCGAGCCGGTGGTGGACGAGCTGGAGGAGATCATCGAGCGCCACGAGCTGGACGCCCTGCGCGAGACGCGCGTGCCCGATGCGGCGACGCGCAACGCCTTCATCGACGCGCGGCAGGACGCCGTGATCCTGCGCCGCTATCTCGTGCCCCAGGCCGAAGCCCTGCGCACGATCCTGCGCCATCGTCCCGCATGGCTCGCCTCGGCGGATGTGCTGGAGGACGAGGCGGCCTCCCACGACCGGATCGTGGAGGACCTCGACAGCGTGCGCGAGCGCGCCGCCGTCCTGCGCGACGAGATGAGCGCGCGCCAGGCCGAGCGGATGAACGAGATCATGCTCGCCCTCTCCGTCGTGTCGGTCGTCTTCCTGCCCATCACCTTCGTCACCGGGATGTTCGGCATGAACGTCGCCGGTCTGCCGATGACGCAGGTGCCGTGGGGCTTCTGGGCCGTCTGCGCGGGGATGCTGGCCTGCACGGGATTCACGGTCCTGATGCTGTGGCGGATGCTCAGGCGATAGGCGGTCCGGGGCGGCACCCCTGTCTGACGCCCGCAATCGCCCTAGATCCGGTAGCACCGGCCACAGTCAGGATCATTCCCCGATGCGAAGACAGGATCGCACCGACCGACCGTCGCGACGACCCGACACGACGGGAGGCCCTGCCCTGCCCCTCCGCGGGATCGCCGCCTGCGCCGTCCTGTGCCTTCTCGGCGCGGCCCTGTGGGGGGTGGACGCCGCCGCCCATGTGCGCTGGTTCGTGGACGGCGAGGCCACGATCGAGAACTTCGAGCCGTATGCCCTGACGGATATCGAGTTCGTCGTCTGGATCGCCATCGCGGCGGGCGTGATCGGGGCCTCGGTGACGCTGGACATGCGCCTGCCGGACATGCGCATCGTCGACAGCAAGACCCGTCACGACTTCATCGAGATCCTGCGCATCTTCACCGGCATGTCGATGCTGCTGACGGCCTACGAGGGGGCCATCATCGCGCCCCACCTGATCGCCTTCGGCACGTTCGGCACGGTGCTGCTGTTCGCGCAGGCCGCCATCGGCATCCTGCTCATCTCGAACCGCTACACCCGGCACGCCGCGATCCTGATGATCCTGCTGCACTTGGGCCTGGCCATCAAGTTCGGGTTTCTGGCGGCGTTCGAGTATCTCATCGTCGTCGCCATCGCGGTCTTCCTGCTTATCAACAACCTGCCGACCATGGATCTGCGGGAGCGGTTCAAGCCCTACTCGGTCGACCTGCTGCGCATCCTCACCGGCATCTCGCTCGTCACCCTCGGCGTGGCGGAGAAGCTGGTCGGGGCGATGATGGCCGAGAGCTTCCTCGTCGCGCATCGGTGGAACTTCATGCCGCAGATCGGGTTCGACTTCTTCACCGACCGCCTGTTCGTCCTCTCCGCCGGCATGGTCGAGGTGATCTTCGGCATCCTCCTCATCCTCGGGACGACCACGCGGCTCACCGTGCTGGCCTTCTCGATCGTCCTCTTCTCGTCGAACGTCCTGTTCCTGATCCAGGGGCAGAACGAGGCGGCGATGGTGGAGTTCATCGGGCATATGCCGGTGATCGGCGTCGCGCTGATCCTGATGCTGCTGGGGGCAGGACAGCGGCTGAAGGTGACCAACTTCATGCCGCAGCGCCGGGTGAACACGTCCATTCGAACCGTGCAGGTGCCTCGGGATGTCTGATTTCTCGCTCCGTCTTCCGTACCTCGTATACCTGAGCATCGGCTCCATCCTGGTCGGGGTGCTCGTCGCGCCGATGTTCCGGGACATGCCGCCCATGCAGGGGGGCGAGACCTCGGCCATGGCGATGGCCATGGCCGAACACGAGCACACGACGCTGGACATTCCGGCGGCGGGCGCGCCGGCGCTGTCGATCCGGGTCGAGCCGGACCCGATGCAGGGCTGGAACGTCGTGCTGGAGACGCGGAACTTCACCTTCGCGCCCGAAAGCGCCGGCGGCGCGCACGAGGACAATACGGGCCACGCGCATCTCTACGTCGACGGCATGAAGGTCGCGCGCCTCTACGGCCCGTATTTCCACATCCCGGCCCTGCCCCCGGGCGAGCACGAGATCACGGCGTCCCTGAGCACCAACGACCACGCCTACTTCGCCGTGAACGGCGACCGGATCGAGGCGCGGGCCACGGTGGTGCAGGACGACCCTCCGCTCTCCGGAAACTGAGGCGGCGCGAAGCGTCTTTCCTGTCCCGGCGGGCACCGTTTCCCTCCGGCAACGGTGTTGCATGGTTGCATTGCAGCATTACATGAGGCATACGCCGCGCAATCCCCCTTTTTCCCATTCGGACCCCGGTATCATGGATATTCGCAACATCGCGATCATCGCGCATGTCGACCACGGCAAGACGACCCTCGTGGACGAATTGCTCAAGCAGTCGGGCGCCTTCCGCGCCAACCAGTCCGTGGCCGAGCGGGCGATGGATTCGAACGACATCGAGCGCGAGCGCGGGATCACCATCCTCGCCAAGTGCACCTCGGTCGAGTGGAACGACGCGCGCATCAACATCGTCGACACCCCCGGCCACGCCGATTTCGGCGGCGAGGTGGAGCGCATCCTGTCGATGGTCGACGGGGTGGTCCTGCTGGTCGATGCCGCCGAGGGGCCGATGCCCCAGACGAAGTTCGTCACCTCGAAGGCGCTGGCGCTGGGCCTCAAGCCCATCGTGGTGCTCAACAAGGTCGACAAGCCCGATGCCGAGCCGGACCGCGCGCTGGACGAGGTGTTCGACCTCTTCGCCAACCTCGACGCCAACGAGGAACAGCTCGATTTCCCCGTCCTCTACGCCTCCGGGCGCAGCGGCTGGGCGGATACGGAGCTGGACGGCCCGCGCGAGAACCTTGAGCCGCTCTTCGAGCTTGTCGTGCGCCATGTCGAGGCCCCGGCGGTCGTGGCCAACAAGGACAAGCCGTTCCGAATGCTCGCCACCACGCTGGAGGCCGACCCCTTCCTCGGGCGCATCCTGACGGGCCGGGTCGAGGACGGTACGCTCAAGCCCAACACCGCCATCAAGGGCCTGTCGCGCGACGGCAAGGAGGTCGAGCGCTTCCGCGTCTCGAAGATCCTCGCCTTCCGCGGCCTCGCCCGTCAGCCCGTCGACGAGGCGGTCGCGGGCGACATCGTGGCGCTTGCCGGGATGACCAAGACGACCGTTGCCGACACCCTGTGCGACCCGGCGGTCACCGAGCCGATCGAGGCGCAGCCCATCGACCCGCCCACCATCTCCGTCACCTTCGGCATCAATGACAGCCCCTATGCGGGCCGCGACGGCGACAAGGTGCAGTCCCGCGTCATCCGCGAGCGCCTGATGCGCGAGGCCGAATCGAACGTGGCGATCAAGATCGCCGACACCCCCGACGGCGATGCCTTCGAAGTATCGGGCCGGGGCGAATTGCAGATCGGCGTGCTGGTCGAGAACATGCGCCGCGAAGGGTTCGAACTGTCCGTCTCCCGCCCGCGCGTGGTGTATCGCGATATCGACGGCCAGCGGCACGAGCCGATCGAGGAGGTCACGGTCGACGTGGACGACGAGTATTCCGGCACCGTCGTCGAGAAGCTGGCCGAGCGCAAGGGCGAGCTGGTCGAGATGCGCTCCTCAAGCGCCGGCAAGACGCGCATCGTCGCGCACGTTCCCTCGCGCGGCCTCATCGGCTATCATGGCGAGTTCCTGACCGATACGCGCGGCACCGGCACGCTCAACCGCATCTTCCACGACTGGGCGCCCTTCAAGGGCCGCATCCAGGGCCGCCGCGCGGGCGTGCTCATCTCGATGGAGACCGGCACCGCCGTCCCCTACGCCATCTTCAACCTCGAAGACCGCGGCAAGTTCTTCATCGGCGGGGGCGAGGCGGTCTACGAGGGCATGATCCTCGGCGAGCACAACCGCGAGAACGATCTCGAAGTGAACCCGCTCAAGGGCAAGAAGCTGACCAACGTCCGCGCGTCGGGCAAGGACGAGGCGGTCGTGCTGACCACGCCCGTGCGCCTGAGCCTGGAGCAGGCCATCGCCTACATCGCCGACGACGAGCTGGTCGAGGTGACGCCCAACCACATCCGCCTGCGCAAGCGCTTCCTCGACCCGCACGAGCGCAAGCGACAATCCCGTGCGGTTGCATCCGCATAACGCAATTCGCCTAAGAAAGAGTCGCATTCTGCGATCAGTCGTCAGGCATAACCTCGGTTCACGCCCGGCTCGAAACTGCTGTTCCGCACGATATCCGCAGCCGGGACTCTGATTTTCCACGGAGAACTCTGCCGTGCACATACTTCTTGGCTCGGTAGGGTAAAGCTGGCATTCACCTTGCTACCTTACGCAGGCGTCAGTGTTCAGGACGCATCGTAAGCAAGCATATTAAGGGTGCCCCCATGAAACATCACATAGATATCCATGTCGGTCAGCGTATCCGCCGCCGCCGCTGGATGCTGGGCATCACGCAGCAGCAGCTCGGCGACGCCGTCGGGATCAAGTTCCAGCAGATTCAGAAGTACGAGACCGGCATGAACCGCGTCTCCGCGAGCCGGCTCTACGACATCGCCACGGCGCTCGCCGTGCCGGTCGCCTTCTTCTTCGAGGATGTGCCCGAGGAGGCCCCCGAGGGACAGGACGCCGCCGCGCCCGTCGAGGCCGGAACCACCGCGCCCGCCGCGGACATCTTCTCCGAGAAGGAGACGCTGGAGCTTCTGCGCTGCTACTACCAGATGCCCGAGGAGCCGCGCCGCCGCCTTTTCGAACTGACCCGCTCGCTCTCGCGCGCGGCGGCCTGAAAGACCGGAGGAACCGATGGGGGAGGATGAGGCGCGCGCGTGCCTGGCGGTCGCACACCGGCTCGCCGATGCGGTCCGCCCCCTCGGCCTGCGCCACTTCCGGTCCGCGGCGCTGAGCGTCGAGGACAAGTCCGCCGCCGACGCGGCCTACGACCCCGTGACCCAGGCCGACCGGGAGATCGAGCGAGCGATGCGCGACATCCTCGCGACCGAGCGTCCCGAAGACGGCATCCTCGGCGAGGAATACGATGCCCGTCCCTCCCGCAGCGGCATCACCTGGGTGATCGACCCCATCGACGGCACCCGCGCCTTCCTGTGCGGCCTGCCGAACTGGGGCGTCCTGATCGCCGCCAACGACGGCGCGCGCCCGGTGCTGGGCATCATGGACCAGCCCTTCACCGGCGAGCGGTTCGTCGGCGTCCTCGGCGGCCGCGCGACCTTCGAGCATCGGGGCGCGGCGCGCGGGATGGCGACGGCCCGGACCGACCGGCTCTCCGACGCCCTTCTCTGCTGCACCGATCCAGGCGTCTTCGGAACCGCGCCGGAGCGCGCCGCCTTCGACCGGATGCGCGAACGCGTGCGCATGACGCGCTACGGCACCGATTGCTACGGCTACGCCCTCCTCGCCATGGGCCAGGTCGATCTGGTGGTCGAGGCCTCGCTCAAGCCCGTCGACATCCAGGCCCTCATGCCCGTCATCCAGGCGGCGGGGGGCTTGGTGACGGACTGGCAGGGCGGCGATCCGCAGCATGGCGGGCAGGTGGTCGCGGCGGCGACGGAAACCTTGCACGCGGCGGCGATCTCTGTTCTGAACGGAGCATGATCGAGGAATACGGCCCCACGCCCGTCGATGCCCTGCGCGAGATCATGCGCCGCCTGCGCGATCCCGAGACCGGGTGCCCGTGGGATATCGAGCAGACCTTCGAGACCATCGCGCCCTATACCGTCGAGGAAGCCTACGAGGTGGCCGACGCCATCCGCGCGGGCGACCGCGAGGCCCTGCGCGGGGAGCTGGGCGACCTGCTGCTTCAGGCGGTCTACCACGCGCAGATGGCCGAGGAGGAAGGCGCGTTCGATTTCGACGACGTGGCACGCGGCATCGCCGAGAAGATGATCCGCCGCCACCCGCACGTCTTCGGCGACACGGCCATCGCCAGCGCCGAGGAGCAGACCGCGCATTGGGAGACGGTCAAGCAGGCCGAGCGCGACGCCGCCGGGACGGCCGGACCGGATGACGGCGCGCTTGCCGGGGTCGCCCTCGCCCTGCCCGCCCTGATGCGCGCGCAGAAGCTGCAACGCCGGGCCGCGCGGGTCGGGTTCGACTGGCCGGACCATGGCGGGGTGCTGGCCAAGATCGCCGAGGAAGCGGGCGAGGTGGCCGAGGCGCGCGAGGGTGGCGACAGGGAGGCCGTCGCGGAGGAATACGGCGACCTCCTGTTCGTCGTCGCCGTTCTGGGCGAGCATCTGGGCGTCGACGCCGAAGAGGCGCTTGCGGCGGCGAACCGCAAGTTCGAGCGCCGCTTCCGCGGCGTCGAGGC
>JAHDDY010000099.1:10980-12731 GCA_020629115.1 Paracoccaceae bacterium
TCGCTCACCGGCGGCGCGCCGCGTTCGCGGTAGGGGGTGCGGTTGAAATAGGAGCGGTAGCATTTCGAGAAATGCGACGGCGAGGTGAAGCCCGAGGCGAGCGCCACGTTGATGACCGACATCTCCGTCTGGAGCAGCAGGTTGCGCGCCTTCTGGAGCCGCAATTCCATGTAGTAGCGCTTCGGCGAGCGGTCGAGATAGCGCCGGAACAGGCGCTCCAGCTGGCGCGTGGACATCTGCGCTTCCCGGGCGAGGATCGAGGGGCTGATCGGCTCCTCCAGGTTCTGCTCCATCATCTGGATGATCGTCACGAGCTTGGGGTGGCGCACGCCGATGCGGGCCGGAACCGAGAGCCGCTGCTCCTCGCGCTCGCCGCGCAGGGGGGTGTGGATGATCTGGTCGGTGATGAGGCTGACCACGGTCGGCTCCACGTCCCGGGCGATGAGCGTGAGCATCATGTCCGTCGCCGCGATGCCGCCCGCGCAGGTGAAGCGGTTGCCGTCGATCTCGAACAGGCGGTTCGTCAGCTCGATATCGAGGAATTCCTCCGAGAAGGCGGCCTGGTTCTCCCAGTGGATCGTGCACCGCCTGTCATCGAGCAGGCCGGCCTTGGCGAGGATGAGCGCGCCGGTGCACAGCGCTCCCATGGGCGAGCCGAGGCGCGACTGCTTGCGCAGCCAGGTCAGCACGGGCTTCGTCGCGGCCCTGTGGGCGTTCAGCCCCGAGACGACGACGATCCGTGCCTCGCGCGGCACGTCGCCCAGCCCCCCCGCCACCTCGACCCGCGCATCGCACGAGGACCGCACGGGCGCGCCGGTCTCGGAAATGAGTCGCCAGTCGTAGACATCGCGTCCCGCGCCCCGGTTGGCGAGGCGCAACGGCTCGATGGCCGACGCGAAGGCGATCATCGAGAAGTCCTCGACGAGCAGGAAGACGTAAGTGATCGGGTCCGATCCCTCTGGTCCGCGCATGGCTCGATTCCATCTATCCGCCACCCGTCGGGGCACGGCACCGACGCATGACAGAAGAAGAGAACGACAGCGGCGTCAAGAGACTTTCGACAGGCGGGGCGCGCCCGGTCACGCCTCCGGGTTCCAGAAGCAGGCCTGAAACAGCGAATCCACCCGGTCCACCGCATCCGTGCCGACGACGACCGTATGGTCCGTCTTCAAATGCGCGTGGAACGCGTCGCGGTAGAAGACGACGGAGAGGATGCCCGAGCGCGGGACGTTGAGGCACGGGACGCGCCGGTCGTCCGGCTCCAGCACGAAACCCGCCGGAAAGACGAGCAGCCGCCCGGCCATCGCGGCATCGAGGGACGCGGCGTCGGGCGACGGCGGTACGATGCCCTTGTCACGGGGCGAGCGGAAACGCGGCAGGGCGGGCCGCGCGAGATCGGGGCACGCGGCGCGGCAGGACCACCGCGCCGGCACGTCGAGCAGGGTCTGGGACGGGGAGATGCCGTCGATCGCGGCTTCCATCAGCCGCACGGCCCGGGACATCGCCTCGCGCCCACATCCCGCCCCGCCCGCGACCGCCTTCTCCCACGCCGTCTGTACCATGATACCCTCGCCGCTCCACGGGTCCGACTATCGGGTCCGCCCCTTAAGAAACCGTCTGCCCCCGTGGTTAACGGCGCGGCGTCGACCCTGTGGACACCATGCCGCGCGACCGATATAGACGCGCGGCGCGGCCCGCGCGGATGGGCGACGACGAAGGACCGAAACGATGACGGTGAGCTGGTCTGCCGA
>JAHDDY010000100.1 GCA_020629115.1 Paracoccaceae bacterium
ATGGTCAGGGTCGCGCTCCAGCCAAGCTGGCTGCAGCGGACTGATCCGACCGACGTCGCACCGGGACTTCATCCACACGAACTGCGTCGCGTCAGTTGCCAACGCTCGCCCACGCAACAGCGGAAATGCGCTGGCCTGAAGTCACCTCGACCACACGATGGAGCGTCTGCGGGACAAAGCCGATGGCGTCGCCCGCTCTGAGCGGAACTCTCCATCGGGCGGTGATGCCTGGGTCCAGCGAACCCTCGAGCTCCAGCTCACCGCCGGCGTAGGCCGAGCGTGCGGAGAGCATCAGGACGTAGGAGAGCCTGCGCGCTGCGAGCTTGGCGACATCTTGACTTACAATGGCGTCGCGGTGCCATCCGTAGAACTGGCCGATGCCGTATCGAAGAATCTGAATCCTCGTCACGACGTCGTAGTCCACCGCCAGCGCCGCAGCGGCCTCGGCGATCGACCGATGGATCGCCTCGGTGAGCTCGTCGGCGTCAGTTCCCGACACGCGCACGTCGTCGGTGTGGCGTCGCGACCGATCTTCGATCGGCTCGGTCGAGCCGGGCGGAAAGACCAAGGCCACCTCTCCTGGCGCCACCGCAGCTGCGCTGGCAACAGCCTCGATGACTCGGCTGGGAATCGGCGCGAGGCTGCGCGCCCCGAACAAGGTCGCCAGCTCGTCGCTCGGCGGGGCAGCGACTGCTCGTTCGACAAGAAGGCTCCGCTCGGCGAGGAATCGGCTCACCTTTCGAACCTTCCCGAGGACATCGTCAAGCCGGGCGTCGCCGGTGTCGACGAGGCGAGCAGCGACCTCGGACTCGGTCCCCGGGAACCGCCACGACCTGCACACGGCCAACGCACCAGGATTGAGCCGAAGCCACGGGCGACCCTCCACTCCCGTGGCGAGCAGTCCTCCGTCGTGGCCGACCAGTTCGAGAACCTCGCATCCCTCTGCGAGTCCGAGCAGGCGATCTTTCACCCCCCTATGTTGATGGCCTTCGCACAGTGCCGCTAGAGGAATTCGCCCCCCGATCGCGAACTGCTTGTTGCAAATCTCGAGGTCACGCGGCGAACTTACGAGGTGCCGGGTGAGAGAAGCGCTCAGATCGAATCGCTGCGCGGAGTCGCGATTCTGCTTGTCGTCGCCTATCACCTGGGGTGGCTTGATGGCGGGTATCTCGGCGTCGACGTCTTCTTCGCGATCAGCGGGTACGTCGTCACGAGATCCACGCTCGTGCGCCTCGGCTCCGGGCACTTCTCGATGCGCGAGTTCCTCGGCCGTCGTGTCCGGCGCCTCGCTCCCGCGCTCGCAGTGATGCTCTGCTTCGTCGCCCTCGCAGCACCGCTCATCGGCCCGATCGCTGCCGTCGGCCCGACGCGGCGAGCCGCCCTTGCTGCGTCGCTCGGTGGATCGAATCTCTACTTCCTCTTCGATCGCGTCGACTATGGAGAACTCGACAGCCAACGGAACGCCCTCCTCCACACGTGGTCCCTCGGCGTCGAGGAACAGGCCTACCTCACCTTTGCCGTCGCCGTCGCGGCTTGTCTGAGAGTCGGGCTGGGCAGAAGGTCTGCAGCGGGAATTGCCGCTGTCCTCCTTGCCGCCTCCATCGGCGTTTGGTGGGTCTTCGCCGCACCGTTGAGCGACGTCGTTTCGTGGCCTGCCGGCCACGCGTTCTTCAACCCGCTACTCCGACTGTGGCAGATTGGCGCTGGTGTGTTGCTCGCGCTTCGATCCGACAATGCACGCTGGAGCGCAGTGGGCCGCGTACTCGGAATTGCGATCATCGGCTCGGGCGTGGCGATGGCAGGAGGCGTCGACGAGCGACCCGCAGTCCTCCTGGCGACCGTCGGATCACTTGTGTTCCTCCAGTCCTCGAATGCAGGTGACGGGCACCCAGCGCTCATGCCGCTGGTCGCCGTCGGCGGCATCTCCTACGCCTGGTACCTCTGGCACTGGCCGCTGCTGGTCTTCGCTCGTGCTCTCCAAGTCGACACATCGCCACTGAACGATGTCTTGGCGGTGGTGGTGGCAGCGGCGGTCGCCGTCATCAGCACGACTCTGCTCGAGCGACCGCTTCAGGCCTCGGTGCGCTCGGGGCCGGCCACCCGAGCCGCTGCTGCGCTGCTCATGACCGCGGCTGTCCTTTCGATCGCGGCCCCGACGGCACCTCTCGCCTACTCGACCACGGGGGCCGACCAGTTCCGATCAGAGATCGGACCCCATCCGGACGAGCTGTACGGATGTCGCTGGCAGCCGCTCGAGGAGGCGGTGGGTGGACCTTGTGACATCAATCCGACGGCGGGACGAGTTGTCGCGCTACTCGGCGACTCCACAGCAGGTCAGCTGATGTACGGTCTCGAGGCACTGGCGGTGGAAGCCGACCTGAGGCTGCTGGTTGCGACAGCCGGTGCCTGCCCGGCAGCCGACGTCGCCGTCATCACCGGCGGCACCGGAGCGACGTGTCGCGAGTTCTTTGCCCAGAATCTCCGATCGGCCGAGCAACTCGGTGTCGACGCTGTTGTCATGTCGTCAGCCACCACGGTGTACGCATACGGGTCGACATTCGGTCTCGACGGAGCCGCTGGGCTCACGGTCGACCGCTCGGAGAAGGCGGACCTCCTGGTCAGCGGCATCGCGGAGATCCTCGACATCACGATCCAGAAGAACATCGGCGTCGTCTACGTCGAACCGATACCTCCCATCGATGGGTGGAACGCAAGGCAATGCGCGTCTCTTTTCGCTGCGCACGACCCAGGTCGATGCAAGGCAACCATGTCGCTCGATCAGACCACCTCCCCGGACGAGGTCATTCGACAACAGCGTCGCGCCGTCGTCGAGGCCGGAGGTGTTTCCCTCGACCTCACGCCGGTCGTTTGCCCCGACCGCGTCTGCCTGACGTTCGTCGACGGCACTTGGACTCGAAGAGACTCGAACCATCTCTCCCTATTCGGATCCGAGCTCGTAGCCGGTGCCGTCGTCCGAGCGCTCGATCAGGTCCTCGAATCGCCGATGGATGCATCGTGACCTACTCGAAGCTCGTCGAGCACGCTCGCTACGTATCGGACCACCGCCGCACGAACGCGTATCGCAAGGCGCTCGAGCTTCTCCTTCCCTCTGACGCTGTCGTCCTCGACCTCGGTGCCGGCACCGGAGTACTCGGGATTCTGGCCGCGCAGGCTGGCGCTCGACGCGTGATCTGCGTGGAAGAGGCCCCGATCGCCAGCCTCATCGCCGCACACGCCGCAACAAATGGCGTCGGTGACCGTGTCGAAGTTCACGAGATCTCCAGTTTCGACCTCGAACTCGAGACCCAGGTCGACCTCGTTGTCTGCGACCAGGCCTACGGCATCGGCACTCAAGCCGCCCTCGGACGCCTTCTGGCCGATGCGCGGGCCCGACTTCTCCAGCCAGGAGGCCTCACGATCCCTGGTTCGATGACCATTCAGGCCGCCGGCGTGTATGCACCGACTGTCGAGGCGACGCTGGAGCGCTCGCGAGGAAGCGACACCGGCCTGCGATTTCCTGCGCTCGCCGACGCTGCGCGGAACACCGTTCACCTGGTTCGGGCGGAGCGGCTCGAGACAATCGGCGAACCGGTGACGATCAGCGATGCGCAGCCGACGTGGTCGACGGCGCCGATCCGCTGGGCAGGTCAATTGCCAGCGATCGAGCGGCCATGCACCGGCATCGCGGTCTGGTGGACAGTCGAGCTCGCGCCGGCAGTCGCGATCAGCAACCTCGGATCGGGCCGGATCGACCGGGATGTCGCTGTTCTCCCTCTTCCGTCGGCCCCCCGTGAAGGCATCACGATCGACGTCGAGATCGACATTCGACCCGAGCTCAACACCATCACGTGGTCGGTCGGTCGTGGCGACGATCGGACGACCGCCTCGACGTTTCACGGACAACTGCTCTCGGCAAAGGGCTTCGGCCACCGATGACCGCTGCACTCGGAAGGCGAGGGCGAGCCGGCATGGCGGCGGTTGTGCTGCTCTTCATCGAGGCATCACTCACGCTGGTCGGGTTCAGACGAACCTGCGCGCTGATTTCAGCCATCGCCCGTCGAGCCCGGCCCCGATGCCGAGGCGCGATCGACGGGTTCGGCCTCCGAAGCGCAAGCCGCACGGTGGTGTCGGCGAGCCATCACTGGGCCATCGCCGCGCTTGGGGTCGACTGCGTCGCCGAGTCACTCCTCCTGCTCGGCATCGCCGAAGCGAACGGGCGACCTGCGAGAGTCCGATTCGGAGTCGCAACGCGCGAGCCGTTCGAAGCACATGCTTGGCTCGAAGACGATGATGGTCCGGTGAATGACTCGAGCGATGTCGAGGGTCGACTGTTCGCCTTTCCTGCCGAGCACGATCCCCGGATGAAGTGATCAGCCCATCCAACGCGGTTGCAACCCTGAGTACGCTTACCGGAATGGACGACGATCAACTCCTCGCCTGCAACGTGCGACTGCCGAAACACGTACTCTTCCGTCCGGTCGAGGAGGAGGGCATGATCCTCGACCTCGAGACCGAGGCATACCTCGGCCTCAACCCTTCAGCGAGATTCATGCTGGAGACGATCGTCGAGGCGCCGTCCATCGCTGATGGCCTGGCACGGCTCGGCAAACACTACGAAGCGACCGAGGCCACCCTGAAGACAGATCTGCTCGCGTTCGTCCGTCAGCTCAGCGCCCGCGGGCTCGTCGACATCGCCATGCCGGTCGGCAACGACGTCGGTTAGAACGTGATCTGCGTCGTCTCGGGGTCGCAGCTCTCCGAGCGCACGACCCTCAAGGACACCCGCAGATCCTTCATCAGGGATGGAGTGGTCGCGCTCGACAGCGCGGTGCGCCCATCCGAACTCGAGGCGCTCGCAACCGTCTCGGATCGCCGCCTCCGCGCGGTGCAACGCCAACTCCGCGCCGCTGGGGAGGACGTCTTCGACGGCAAGCGGAGATTCGAGGATGTTCAGACCCGATCTCCGAGACGGGTCGACCTCCGTTTCAGCGGCACTGCTCACCAAAGAACGGTCGAGCGGTTCGGCGCAATCGCCGGCGCCGACGATCTCGTAACCGAACTCCTCGGCGACACGCGCCGGTGTCTCGTGACCGGCTCGATCGTCTCGGCGCCCGGAGCCCGGGCACAGCACTGGCACCGCGACGGCGGTCAGGGGCTCTTCCCGGAGCAGCCGCTTCCCACACCTCCCTATGCATTGACGGTGATGGCTCCGGTGATCGGATTCGGGACAGAACCTGGGCCCCCCGAGTTCGATCTCGGTGCATGGCTGGCCGACGACGACGATCCGTCCCCGGCGGTCGCTCCGGCCGAGCCCGGAGTTGCGTTGGTCTTCGACTACCGGGCGCGACACCGCGGAGGCGCCAACCGCTCCCAGACGATCCGCCACTACGTCTATTGGGTGTGGGCGCGGCCGTGGTTCGTGGACCACCTGAACTACTTCGGGCCGCCAATCGGTGCGGACGACGGTGAAAAGCGACTGTGAACGCGACACTCACCTCGCTACGGTCGAGTTGCCGGTTGCTCTGGCGGACGTCTCGACGTCTGACGACCGCCGTGATCGGCCTCGATGTCTTGGCAAGTCTCGCTCAAGCGGCCACGTTGATCGCCGCCGGCTGGGTTCTCGGTCGGCTGGCCGACGAGCCGACCTTCGGTGATGTGACACCCGGCGTTGTCGCCGCGGCCCTCGGGGTGGCAACGAATCTCGCATCGACGGCCGTCCGCAACGACCTCAGCGAGCTCGCTAGCGACCGGACCCGGGCGGAGACCTCGTCGGCGGTGCTCGGAGCCTCGGCGAGGATGCCCTATGCCGCCTTCGACGATCCAACGTTCTACGACGCGCTCCGCCGCGCTCACGAAGGCGGAAGCCAGCACGTCTGGCGCATCGCCAACAGCTCGTTTGGGCTCGTGCGTTCGGTGATCGACCTCGTCACGACGCTGGCCGTGCTTGTGGTGATCGTTCCCATCGTGATCCCTGTCGCACTGGTCGCGTATCTTCCGCTCTCCGTCGTCAGCACCCAGAACAATCGGATGCTCCACCGTCTGAGCTGGGGGCTCACAACCGACGATCGTCGAGTTGCCTATCTCGAATCCCTCTTCGCCGGGCGATCGCCGGCGAAGGAGATTCGGACGTTCGGCCTCCAAGACGTCCTGTGGGAGCAGCATCGGAACATCTGGACTCGACGAATGGACGCTGTGTACGAACTCGCTCGGACGCGCGCTGTTCGCTCCGTCGTTGCCCAAGTCACCTCTGCAGCCGTTGTCGGAGCTGCGCTTGCTCTCGTCGTCTTGCTGACGACGTCGGATCGCATCAGTTTGTCAGCTGCGAGTGTCGGCGTGCTGGGCGTTCGACAGCTGGCGACGATCACGAGCCGAGCTGGACGCGACTCTGCCGCGCTGCACCGTTCGGCGCTCTACCTCGAGGACTACACGGGATTTCTGGCCCGCGCCGAAGATGGATCGAGCCCCGCCGCGAAACCGATCTCATCGGTCGGTCGCATTCGTTTCGACAGCGTCGCCTTCATGTACCCGGGAGCGGAAGCTCCGGCACTCGCAGATGTTTCGATCACCTTCGAAGCCAATGAGGTCACGGCAATCGTCGGGACGAACGGAGCCGGGAAGTCGACGCTGATCGGCCTGCTCTGCGGCCTGTACCGGCCGACGACCGGCACGGTCGCCTGGGATGACCTCGACACACGGGACGTGCCCGAGACGTCGATCCAGCAGTCGTCGTCGGTCCTCTTCCAGGACTTCAGCCGCCTCGAGTTCACGGTCGCTGAAGCGATCGACCCAACAGGGGCCTCCGATCGCTCCCGAATCGTCTCTGCGGCGAGGCGAGCGGGAATCGAACCCCGCGTCGAGCAACTCCCAGCCGGCTTCGACACCCAACTCGGACGACAGTTCGACGGCGAGGAGCTCTCGGGCGGACAGTGGCAACGACTGGCTCTCGCCCGTGCACTCGCAGCAGATGCCGCGCTGCTCGTGCTGGATGAGCCCGGGGCCGCCCTCGACGCCGAGGCGGAGCAGGAACTCGTCGCATTGGCGAGGGAAGAGGCAACTCGTCGGCCGGTCGTCTTCGTCTCACATCGGTTCGGTTCCGTGCGGGCAGCCGACAAGATCGTCGTGCTCGACGCCGGGCGCATCGTGGAAGTCGGTGACCATGCGACCCTGCTTGCGGCCAACGGGCTCTACGCACACCTCTTCCGGCTTCAGGCGACGCCGTTCACCGACGCCCCGGGTCAAACCTCATGAGCGCGCTCGACGATGAGGTCGAGGGTGTCCCCCAGCTGCTCGAAGTCGTGAGGCAGATACAGGCTCTGGATCGGGACCGAACCGGCAAGTGCGATGAGCCGATCCAGCGTGGCGCCGATGTCACCGATGATGTACGTCTGCTCGATCAACTCGCTCAGTCCGTGAGCGCCAAGGGGCTCGATTCGAGGGGCGGCGCCCGGCTTCAGAATGAAGACCCCGCCGAGTTCGGTCGCTTGGCTACGGAATGGGAAATCGCCCTCGTCGAGGACGGTCTTCCGGCTCGGATCCGACGCGTTGCGGTCGGTCAGACGCTGCAGGCTGTCGGCTCGAAGCCTGCTGCTCGGATGGCTGGGCAACACGAGCGGCGGGATGCTGGCGTCATCGACGACCAGCGTGTCATCGGCCACGAGCTCGTGCCCGCGAACTGCGAGGGCTGCTGCGGTGGTCGACTTGCCCCTCCCGGATTGCCCGCAGAAAGCAAAGACCCGGCCGTCGATCACCGTTCCCGTCGCATGCATCACAAGTGCCCCTTGCGCGGCCCGAACGTAGGGAAGCACCCAGTCGAGGACCAGCTGGTCGACTCGGTGCGCCGGCACGTGCGGCTCGACCTCGATCGTGACCTCGGGCAGACGTGTGCTGTCGAAGACGAATCCCACCTCGCCGGCACTCCGACCGGTCACCACCGCACCGACCCGCCTGACGTCGACGCCGCCCTCGTCTCCCGAGATCGGGCCGGCGGCGTCGATCACGGTGAGCAGGATGTCCGGGTCGCCGTCTGCGAGCGGCAACGACGGGAGGTCCCGCTCGGTCTCGATCAGCTTGCCCGCGTACCGGTAGATGTTTTTCATACAGAAGATCGCCTCGTGACGGGAGTGATCCGATGAGCGGACTCATCGCGCTGATCGACCTCGAGCGTCGGCCGGTCGCCCGGCAGCTTATGAGCAGGTGCGTCGAGGTGAGTGCCCATCGTGGACCCCCGGGCTCAGCCACCCCCCTCCCGTGGGTACATCTTTCGGCGCTGGGATCCCATGCTCAGGTCATGACCAATCGACGGTTCGCCCTGCTCGTACATGGACGGGCATCCCTTCTCGGATCGCCCAGCGCGCGGCCGACGATCGACGACCTTCTCCAAAGCTGCGAACGCGACGGACTCCAGGCCCTCGACGATCTCGACGGCGAGGTGGCTTGGATCGGCGTCGACCTGCGCTCGGGCGAAGTCCGTTTCGCGCGCGACCGGTCAGGGATCAAACCGCTCATGAAGCGAGTTTCCGGTACGTTGCTGGGCTTCGCTTCAGAGCCCGCACCGCTCCTCGAGATCGGCCCGCGACCGGCGCCGAACGAAGGCATGATCGCCGAGTACTTGAGTGGCGCGCCCCAACATCGGAGCGAGACGCTGTGGCAAGGAATCGAGCGGGTCAACCCGCTCGCAGTCGGAGCGATCTCGTCAGCTGGCCACATGACCATCTCCCCGAGCCGACGAATCGAGCTGGCTTCGCCGTCGAGATCAGACGCAGAGTGGCTCGAAGCGCTCCGGGCGACGATGACGGCGGCGGTGACTGATCGGATCGATGCCGACGGCATCACTGCGGTCGAGTTGTCAGGAGGGTTCGACTCCACGACGAACCTTGCCATCGCTGCCTCGACGTCCGAGCACGAACGCCTACTCGCGGTTGTTCGCGACTACACCGGCACACCGACGGAAGAGACGGCCTACTGGCAGGCGGCGCTTCGCCGATACCCCGTGCCCAGCCTCATCACTCCGGCCCAGGAGAGCCACGCGGGGTGGATGCTCACCGATGCCCGCCTGACTGGCGACCGACCCGTCGTCCCCCATCTCGGCGCATGGCGAACGGAGCTCTCGGCGATCCGACGACACGGCGTGAGGGTCACGTTGAGTGGTCAGGGCGGCGATGAACGACTCGGCCATTCATACCGACTGCCGCAGCAACGTCTCCTGCACGGCGACCTCGTCGGCGCGTATCAGGCGGTCCGCCACCACGCCGGCGTGGAAGCCCCCAGAGCCATCGCACGACGGCTGTTTTCGGCTGCGGCTGCCGGCCTTGTGGGACCAAGGGGACCCGACTCAGGCTCGAGATCCTGGCTCACGGCCGACCTGCGGCGACGCGTCCACCTTCAGGAGCGGATCATGCCGCGACGCCACGGCGCACCGACTCCGGTCCAGAACGAGCTGATCGAATGGGCGACCGGCGAGATTCCACATCAGTATCTCGAGGCAGCGGAACGGACGGCATCGGCACACGGGCTGGAGCTTCGGCACCCGTTCTTCGACTGGCGAGTAATCGAGCTCTGCTGTCAGATGCCCGAACGACTGCGCACGACGCCGACAGACCCTCGGGCCGCTCATCGCCATGCTTTCGCTGATGTGCTACCGAGGGCTGTGACGGAGCGGCGAGACAAGGCCGACTTCACCGAGCCATATCGAGCGTCGGTGATCGATGAAGCGATCTTCGACGACCCGACGCGGGCATCGGTCGTCACGAACGGGTGGGTGGACGAGCGTTGGCTCTGCGGCGCGGTCGAACGGACTCGTGCGGGAGCGCTGGGCTCCGCAGCGCTGCTCACGATCGTCGCTTCTGTCGAAGCATGGGCCCGAGTCTGGGTCGACGAGTGAGATCCCTTTTCCCGGACGACCCGTTGACCCACCCAATTCAAGTGGACTACGTTACGTGGCGTTGCAACCTCGAGTTCCAAACACTTACGGTGGCGGTCTCGGGCGAACGCTCGGTCTTGGCGGACCCTGGAGGGTGCAACGTGGAAAAGTATGAGAAGCCTCAGCTGATCGAACTCGGCGATCTTCGAGCCCTTACGGCTGCATCGAAGATGACCGTCGGGGACGACATGGAGGGTGGCGGCGACTCCTGAGTGGGCGCTTCGCCACTGATCATCACGAACCGGAGTGGAGAACAATCATGGCGGAATACTACGAAGCTCCCGAGCTCGAAGAGCTCGGTGACCTGCGTGCCCTGACGGCATCGTCCAAGATGACCGTCACTGACGATCGTGAAGGCCAAGGCGCCCCGAACGATTCCTGATCAGTCCCTGCGGGCCGCTCGTTGGAGTCGGCCCGGCAGGTACCAACGAAGAAGCGCTACGACCGATTCGGTCGTGGCGCTTCTTTCGCGTTGGAGCACAATCCGTGTTTGCCTGAACGGCATTCCGGCAGTGTCCGGCTCCGGAATCGCCAAGGCGCGATGGGTTGGAACCGATGCTGCAGCGGAGTCGACACGCAGCAGGTCGATCCGGTGCAGGCCACGCTCCGCGATCCCGCGGACGCGCTCCCGCGACGCGAGCTCCGCCAAAACGATGCGATCGGCTCGCTCGGCGTAACGAAGTGCATCCGCCACAAGCCACAGCGCGCCACCGCCCTTCCGGGTGAGGTTTACGAGCGTCACGAGAAGCCCGAGCTCGGGATCCGGCACGTCGAAGTCTCCCCGAGGCGCGAAACGGGCGGTGAGCGCCCGACCGTCGATGACCGGTGAGACAAGCCCAAAGGGGTTGAAGTGCACATCGATCATGACGCCGCCGATGTGCGCAGTGAACTCGTGAAGCGGACGTGCTCGACGGACCAGCTCCAGCAGAGCGTCGGATCGCTGCTGGCCCACATCGAGCGCCGAGAGCAGAGCGCGCAACTCATCGATATTCGAGGTGGGGTCGAGATAGAGGTCGATGTCGTTGTACGCCCGCTCCAGAGGACTGGAGTACAGCGAGTGCGCCGCAGCCGGGCCCTTGACCACCCGCGCTCGCTGGCCGACGGTCGCGAGGCGCTCGACGACTTCGCTCAGAGCATCGTCGAGCTGTGGCCGGCGAGCGGCGGATCGGGCTGCCAGCGCAACGACGGCCGCCACTCGCTCGATGGTCGCCTTGGATGACGCTCCGGCCTCGATGTGTGGCGCGACGAGCTCTGTGATCTCGAACAGGAGCGCCTGCTCGATCGCTGCTTTACTGAAGCAGCCGGGCGTCTCGCCGATCAACACGGCGATGATCTCGGGCTCGAGGGGATCCAGTTGTTCGGACCGCCGAACGAGGCGGCTCATCCATGAAGAAGTCACTTCGATGGCTCCCGACTGACCGATATGGCCCGGAGTTTCGCGTGCTTCACCATCGGCAGGAATTGGCTTCATCCGAGGTCTGAATCGGGCGGAAGTGCAGAAGCGTCCGCTCGAGCCAGTTCGACGATGACGGAAGCTCGGAGATCGATGAGCGGGAAGCGCCCGCAGCGCCGCTGGTCACGTCGAAGTCGCCGTTCCGATCGATCAGAAAGTCTCGCTCTGCGTCGACGGCGGTCGTGACGAGGGCGAAGCCGCTGATGTCTTCCCACCGGTCGTTGTAAATCGGCCCTGCGTCGGACTGCACGATCACGACATCGTGTTGGTACCCAAAGAGCTGAGTGCCCTCCGGGACCACTAGATGGTTCGTCTGCCCTTCCTCCGTTCGGAGATTCGAGAACATCGACAGGTTGCCGGTGGTTCGCAGTCCGAGATATGGCGTCGCCGCGAGCAGCAGGACCGCTGCGGGTAGCAGGAGGGCGACGGGATGCCAGCGCTCGATCACCGGCGCACCGACTCGACGCCAGGAGCCGAAGTCGGCGAGGAGGAACCATCCGGCGACGATCACGAAGGCGGCGCCGACGATTCGTTGGGTGTTGGCAAAGGAGACGAGCTGATGAATACCCCACGCAGCCATGGTCAACCCGATGATCGACGGGCCATAGACGCGGGCGCGATCGTCGATCCGTGCGCGGCCCTTCTGGGGCACGAACGAGACGAACAGGGCGATCGCCAGGGCTGAGAAGTCGTAGAACATCATCAGTGAGAGCAGGCCATGGGCGGTGGCACAGATGAGGAGCACCAACCACTGCGTCCGCCGCATCAGCAGCGCCAAGGCTCCACCGACCTCCCAGAAGAGCGTTGCGCCACCGACCGCTGCGACCGCCCAAGCCGACCGAGGTAGCGCGGGCAGGTGGTACCAGAGTGAGAACCGGTCGGCGTAGTCCAGTGCACAGCTCACGCTTGGATCGAAGAACGCCGAGTTGAGCTTGTGGAAACCAGCACCGAAGTACATCACAACGGTGGTCAAGGCCAGGGCGGGACGCAACGCCGGCCAGATCTCGCGTCCGCTGGCGAGTCGACGGGCGCGAGCTGATTCGACGCTCGCAGCGCCAACGATCGCTGCAGCGATGAGCAGGTACAGGCTGTAGTGGTTCGACAGCGCCGGCAAGTGATGGACGATCCACCAAGCGCTCAACGCCGACCAGAGAGTGAGTCTCCCGACCGATGGACGGCTTACCACCCAGATCGCAAGTGCGACGAATGCCAGGGCGACGGGCCACGGCTGCCAGTCCTCGGCGAAGTCCAGAAGGAATGCCGCGACGAACGCAACGGTGAACGCTTGGAATCCGGCTCCGTCGTTCAC
>JAHDDY010000256.1 GCA_020629115.1 Paracoccaceae bacterium
GACCGGATGCGCGCCAGCGCCCCGGTCCGCGCCATCGTCCCGCCGATGCGCATCAGCCGCCACAGGTGGGCGGGGGCTTCGAGCAGGCTCATGGTGTCGGGCGCTCGGAGCGGGAATACGTGAAGCCGCTCTGCCCCGGACTTGGATAGCCCCGCGCAGCGGCGGGGCCTGTCGCCGCGAAGCGCCTGGTTTCGAGAGGCCCCGGATCGGGGTCCGGGGCAGAGTGTTTCCGGTCCCTCACAGCTTCCAGCCCGAATGCAGCGCGGCGACGCCGCCCGTCATGTTGCGGTAGCGCACCTGCCCGAAGCCCGCCTCCCGGATCATCCCCGCGAAGCGCTCCTGATCGGGAAAGCGGCGAATGCTCTCGACGAGGTACTGGTAGCTGTCCCGGTCCTTCGCGATCATCTCGCCCATGCGGGGGATGACGGCGAAGGAATAGGCGTCGTAGAGCCGGTCCATGCCCGCGACCGTGACCTGGCTGAACTCCAGGCACACGAAGCGCCCCCCGGGCTTCAGCACGCGGTACGCCTCCGACAAGGCCTCCTCGACGCGGGTCACGTTGCGGATGCCGAAGGCGATGGTGTAGGCGTCGAACGTCTCGTCCTCGAAGGGCAGGGTCATGGCATCGCCGTTGACCCAGGTCAGCTGTCCGGCGAGCGCGCGGCTCTCGGCCCGCTCCATCCCGGCGCGCAGCATCCCCTCGGTCAGGTCGAGCACCGTCACCTCGGTCCCCGGCCCCTTGGCGTTGGCCCGGTCGAGGATGCGGAAGGCGATGTCGCCCGTGCCCCCCGCCACGTCGAGCGTGGACCAGCCGGGCCGGGGCGCGAGCCAGTCGATCATGGCCGCCTTCCACAGGCGATGCACCCCGCCCGACATGACGTCGTTCATGATGTCGTAGCGGGTCGCGACGGAGGTGAACACGCCGCGCACGAGGTCCGGCTTCTCCGCCTCGCTCACGTCGCGATAGCCGAAATGGGTCTGGTTCTCTGTCATGGGGCGACAGGTAGGGCGGGCGGTGGCCTTAGCTACCCTCCACCCCCATCCGGAAATCGAGAGACCGTCCGGGAATGGGGATACGATAAAATATACAGGCGAAAGGGCGGCTGACGGCTACAGCCGCCAGCCACTCGATCATTTGATCGAGATTTGAAGGAAAACGGCGATACCAAGCCGCTTCACCATGACAAGCATCTTTGCTCGTATTTTCATGGTATTGCTCCATGCTCTCGTTGGGCTTCGCCATTTCGTCGGAAGCATCACGAAAACATGCGCTATCGGGCGCAAGAACCGAAACTCCCTATTGCGGACAGGGAGAAACCGAAACTACCGATATCGGACGGTAGAGCCGAAACCCCTTAATCTACGGTAAGGAGAAACCGAACGCACCTAGAAGAGGGTGCACTTCAGTGTGGTAGTATTTTGCAACGCTGGTGTCAAGTATTACTCGACCGATAGCCGACCTCTGACCCATCAACGAGACTCAGCCCCAGCCCTTCACCCCCACGCCGTCCTCCGACAGGAACTTCTCCGCC
>JAHDDY010000101.1 GCA_020629115.1 Paracoccaceae bacterium
GCGCTGGAGTTCGAGGGCGACACGACGACCTACGGCGCGCTCGCCGCCGCCGTCGAGGCCCGGGCCGCCGAGTTGCGGGGGCGCGGCATCGGCCGCGGGGACCGGGTGGCCTGGTACGGGATGAACCACCCGGAGGTGTTCGTCCTCCTGTTCGCCTGCGCCCGCATCGGGGCCATCCTCGTCCCGCTCAACTGGCGGCTTTCCGCCGGCGAGATCGCGCAGGTGGTGGCCGATTGCGCCCCGGCGGCGCTGTACGGCGACGGCGCGTTCGAGGCGCAGGCCGCCGCGCTCCCCCTCGCCCGGCCCGGGGGGCGCGCGGACCGGGCGTCGGAGGACGACCCGCTGCTGATCGTCTACACGTCCGGATCGACGGGGCGGCCCAAGGGGGCGGTGCTGGCGCAGGCCGCCTTGGCCGCCAACGCGCGCATGTCGGTCGCGGCGCACGGGCTGACCCCCCTCGATGCGGTGCTGAACGTCCTGCCGCTGTTCCATGTCGGGGGGCTGAACATCCTGCCGACCCCGGCCTTCTCGATCGGTGCGCGGGTGGTGCTGCACCGGACCTTCGACCCCGATGCGATGCTGGCCGACCTGTCCCGCGTCCGGGCCGCCATCACGGTGCCGACGGTGCTGGAGGCGGTGATGGCGCGGCCGGGATGGGCGGGGGCGGACCTGTCCTCCCTGCGCTGCCTCTCCATCGGCTCGACCGACGTGCCGCGCGGGCTGATCGACCGGGTGCACGCACGCGGCGTCCCGCTGGTGCAGATCTACGGCGCGACCGAGACCGCGCCCGTCGCCATCCACCAGACTCACGCCGACGCGATGGCGACCGCCGGCACCATCGGGCGGGCCGGGGCCGAATGCGACATCCGGCTGGTGACACCCGACGGCGCGGAGGCCGCCCCCGGCGAGCCGGGCGAGATCCTGGTGCGGGGGCCGAACGTGATGCTGCGCTACTGGAACGACCCGGACCTCACCGCCCGCGCCCTGCCGGATGGCTGGTTCCGTACGGGCGACGTGGCGGTGCGGGATGCGGACGGGCTGTACCGCTTCGCCGACCGGCTCAAGCATATCGTCATCTCGGGCGGCGAGAACATCTACCCGGCGGAGATCGAGCGCATCCTGCGCGCGCATCCCGCCATCGCGGAGCTGGCCGTGGTCGGGGTGCCGGATGCGCGGTGGGGGCAGACGCCGGTCGTCGTCGCGGTGCGCGCCGGGCCGGTGGCGGGGCGCGACCTGCTGGGGATGCTGGACGGCACCCTCGCGCGCTACAAGCACCCGAGCCGCGTCGTCTTCGTCGAGGCCCTGCCGCGCAACGCCATGGGCAAGGTGCGGCTGGAGGCGGCGCGGGCGATGGCGCGGGGCGAAGGGGAAGGCGGCTGACGCCTCAGCGCAACAGCCGGTCGGCGGTGCAGGCATCGGCGATGCGCAGGGCGCGCATCCGGGCCAGGCAGGCCGCGACGGCCGCCTCCGCGCTCTCCTCCGGGCCGAGCACCACCAGGTCGTCGCTGTCGGCCACGAGGGCCGCGATGGCGGAGGCGGTCAGGGTGGACGCGACCGACCCGGCGCATTCGACCACCACCAGGACCCCCCGGCGCAGCCGCGCGCCCACGGCGTCGAACCGCGCGAGGATCGCCCGGTGCCGCTCCTGCCCGACGATCAGCAGGATCGGTCCCCGGTCCTCGGCCTTCTGCACCGTCAGCGTGGTCCGGCACGTATCCACCGCGCCGCGCAGGGTCAGCCGCCGCCGCCACAGGCCGGGCGGCAGGGACAGGATCGTCCTCTCGGTGAAGGGGTCGGGGCGGCGGTCGGTCATGGCCGTGCGTCTCCTCTCGCGGGACGAACCCGCCGCCGGCGGGGCGGACGCCGGTCGGCGGGCCGTTTCCCCCCGGGTTGCGGGCCGCTTCTTTTCCGGCGGCGTGGGGTGGATGATGGGGCCGGATGACGGTATAGTAAAACGCATATTCATCGCCGATGATACGAGGAAACCGCATGGATACCGTCCTGGCCCGCACCTTCCTCGCCGTCGTCGAGACCGGCAGCTTCGCCGCCGCCGCCGACCGCCTGTTCGTCACCCAGTCCGCCGTGAGCCTGCGCGTGCGCAAGCTGGAGGACCTGCTCGGCCGTCCCGTCTTCGAGCGGTCGAAGGCCGGCGCGTCCCTGACGCCCGCGGGCAAGCAGGTCGAACGCTTCGCCATCGCCTCGCTGCGCATCTGGGAGGAGGCGCGGCATCTGGTGGCGGTGCCCGAGGATTTCGAGCGCACGCTCATCATCGGGGCCGCGCCCAGCCTGCTGCCCCGCCTCGCCCTGCGCCTCGTCTCGCGGCTGGAGCAGCGCCTGCCGCGCACGGCCTTCCGGGTCGAGACCGGGCGGCCCGAGCAACTCATCCAGATGTTGCTCGAAGGCGTGCTGGATCTGGCCGTGACCTACAAGCCGGAGCTGCGCCCGGGGCTGGAGGTGGAGGAGCTGTTCGAGGACGAACTGGTCCTGGTCGCGGCCGACGACGATTTCACCGTCGTCCTCGACGCGCGCTATCTCTACATGGACTGGGGGCCGGAATTCGCGGCCCATCACGCGACGGCCTTTCCGGACCACCCCCTGCCGCGCACCACCTTCGCCATCGGGGCGCTGGCTCTCGACTACGCGATCCGCAACCGCCGGGCGGGATACTTCCCCGCGCGGGTGGTGCGCGAGCATGTGGAGGCGGGGGAGCTGCACCTCGTGGCCGACGCGCCCGCCTTCGCCTATCCGTGCTACGCGGTCACCCATACGGGCCTCGACGCCGACCTGCGCGCGGCGGCATTGGGCGAGTTGGGCCGCCTCGCCCGGGTCTGGGACACGCTGACGGACCGGATGCTGGACGATCTGGACGAGATATCCGGGGGTTGAGAAATTCTCGTCTCAAGCTGCATTATTATTCGTTTTCCCTATGGCTGTGGCGCGCCTATCTTGTCTGGCATGGAACCTGCCTGCCCATGACAGGCAACAAGGAGAACCCAGATGACCCGTACCGCCCGCACCGCCTTCGCCGCCCTGATCGCCCTGTCGCTCTCGGCCTGCGCCTCCGGCTCCGACGATTTCGGCGACCGCCTGGTCCTCGAAGGGGGCGAGGTCGCGCAGATCGGCCAGGACTGGACCGTCGCCCGCGAGAGCATCGAGGAGGGCCGCGCCCTGATCGAGGACGGCGAGGACGACATTTCGAAGGGCCGCCGCCAGATCGCCAAGGGCGAGAACCGCGTGGAGGAGGGCGAGGACAAGATCAAGCGCGGCGAACGCCTGATCCGCGACGGCGAGCGCCGCACCGCCGAGGCCGAGCGCCTCTACGAGCAGCGCCGCGTCGTCCCCGCCCTGACCCGCACGCGCTGACCCGCCCCGCCGCCGGGGGCGCAGACAGCCGGACCTTTCCGCGCTACACAGGTGTGCCCGGCCATGCCGTGGTGCGGACGAGAAAGGGGAGGCGCGACATGACGGGTTTCGGAGTCCATGCCGTCGGGGAGACGGCACGGCGTGGCGGGTCGCCCGCATGAGCGCGCGAACCGATGCCCGAAGCCTCGCCGCCCGCCTCGCCGCGCTGCCCCCGGGCCGTCACCTGATCGGCATCGCCGGCGCGCCCGCCTCGGGCAAGTCGACCCTCGCCGAGGGGCTGGCCGCGACGCTGAACGCGGCGCGGCCGGGGCGCGCGGCGGTGCTGCCGATGGACGGCTATCACTACGACGACCGGGTGCTCGACGCGCGCGGCCATCGCGCGCGGAAGGGCGCGCCGCACACCTTCGACGTGGGCGGCCTGCGCCAGATGCTCCTGCGCCTGCGCGCGCGGGACGAGGCGACGGTCGCCATCCCCGTCTTCGACCGCGATATCGAGATCGCCCGGGCGGGCGCGGCCCTTATCCCCCGCGAGGTGGAGATCGTCATCGCCGAGGGCAACTACCTCCTCCTCGACCGCGACCCGTGGCGCGGGCTGGACGGTTTGTTCGACCTGACCGTGCTGGTGGACACGCCCGAGGCCGAACTCCGCCGCCGCCTCGCCGCCCGGTGGGAAGGCTACGCCCTGACCGCCGAAGAGGTGCGCGCCCGGCTGGAGGAGAACGACCTGCCCAACGGCCGCCTGGTGCGCGAGGCGAGCCGGAAGCCGGACCTGTTGCTGGACGACGGCCCGGCCTGATATGCGCCTACCACGCGCCGCGCGTGTCGATCAGGATCTTGTCCTTCACCATGTCGCGGTCGACATGGGTGAAGGCGTCGTGATCCACCAGCAGGAGCGCGATGTCGGCGCGGTCCATCGCCTCGTCGAAATCCGTCAGCTCGACATTCGTGTCGCGCAGGCAGGGCGGCAGGCCGGAGATGTGCGGCTCGACGGCGAGGATGCGCCCGGCCTGGGATTTCGCGAGCTTTTCCGTGATCTCGACGGCGGGGCTTTCGCGCAGGTCGTCGACATTCGCCTTGAAGGCCAGCCCGAAGCACGCGATGGTCGGGTTGCGCAGGCTGGCGGCCTTGCCGCGCACCTTCTCGACCACCCAGTCCGGCTTGCCGTCGTTGATCTCGCGGGCCGCGCGGATCAGGCGGGCCTCCTCCGGCGCGCTGTCCACGATGAACCACGGGTCCACCGCGATGCAATGCCCGCCCACGCCGGGACCGGGGCTGAGGATGTTCACGCGCGGGTGCAGGTTGGCCATGCGGATGAGCTGCCAGACGTTGATGCGCAGCTTGTCGCAGATCATGGACAGCTCGTTGGCGAAGGCGATGTTCACGTCGCGGAAGGCGTTCTCGGTCAGCTTGGCCATCTCGGCGGTGCGCGCGTCCGTGACGTGGCAGTCGCCCTTGACGACGGTCTTGTAGACCTTGACCGCCGCGCTGGCGCAGCGCCGGGTCAGGCCGCCGACGACGCGGTCGTTCTCCACGACTTCCTGCAATATCCTGCCCGGCAGCACGCGCTCGGGGCAGTGGGCGACGCGGATGTCCGACATCTCGCCCTTCTGCTGCGGAAAGGTCAGGTCGGGCCGCGCCTCGGCCATCCAGGCGGCCATCTTCTCCGTCGCGCCGACGGGGGAGGTGGATTCGAGGATGACGAGGTTGCCCTTCTCCAGATACGGCGCGATGGCGCGCGCCGCCTCCTCGATATAGCGCAGGTCCGGCTCGTGATCGCCCTTGAAGGGGGTCGGCACGGCGACGATGAAGCACTCCGCCGTCGCCGGCTCGGCGCTCGCGCGCAGGCGGCCCCGCTCGACCACCCGGCGCAGCAGCGCGCCCAGGTGCGGCTCGACGATATGCGGCTCGCCGGCATTGATCGAGGCGACGGCCGCCTCGTTCACGTCGACGCCGTGGACGTCTACGCCCGCATCCGCGAAGACGGCGGCGGTGGGGAGGCCGATATAGCCGAGGCCGACGACGCAGAGTTTCGATACCATTCCGGTTTCTCCTGGAGCAGGCGCGACACGATGCGGCCCGCCGCCGCGCCGTCGCCGTAGGGGTTATGCGCCCGGGCCATCGCGGCATGGGCGGTCTCGTCGTCGAGCAGGGCCTCGGCTTCCCACAGGATCGCGTCCGTGTCGGTGCCGACGAGGCGCACGGTCCCGGCCTCGACGGCCTCCGGGCGCTCGGTCGTGTCGCGGGTGACGAGGACGGGCACGCCGAGGCTCGGCGCCTCCTCCTGCACGCCGCCCGAATCGGTCACGATCAGCCGCGCGCGGGTCATGAGCCAGACGAAGGGCAGGTAGTCGAGCGGCTCGATCAGATGCACGCCCGCCACCCCGTCCAGCACCGTCCTGGCGGCGCGCTGGACCTCGGGGTTCAGGTGGACGGGATAGACGATCTCCGTATCGCCCCGGGCGGCGAGCGAGCGCAGGGCGGCGCACATCTTCTCCAGCCCGCCGGCGTGGTTCTCGCGGCGGTGGCCGGTGACGAGGATCAGCTTCTTGGCCGGATCGAGGAAGGCGAAGCGGCGCTCCATGGCGGCGCGCGCCGCCGGGTCGGCGAGGGCGTGGTCGCGGCACCAGAGCAGGGCGTCGATGACGGTGTTGCCCGTGACCGCGATGCGCCCCGCGTCGATGCCCTCGCGCGTCAGGTTGTCCGCCGCGCCCGTGGTCGGGGCGAAATGCAGGGTCGAGATCGCGCCCGCGATGCGGCGGTTCATCTCCTCGGGCCAGGGGGAGTAGATGTCCCCCGTGCGCAGCCCCGCCTCGACATGGCCGACCGGGATCTGCCGGTAGTAGGCGGCCAGCGCGGCGGCCATGGTGGTGGTCGTGTCGCCGTGGACGAGCACCCAGTCGGGGCGCATCTCCGCAAAGGCCGTGTCCAGCCCCTCCAGCGCCGCGCTGGTGACGTGGGTCAGGCCCTGGGCCGCGCGCATCAGGTCGAGGTTGCGGTCCGGCGCGATGCCGAAGAGGTCCGTGACCTGGGTCAGCATCTCGCGGTGCTGGCCGGTCAGGCAGACGCTGGTGCGCACGTCCCCGCGCGCCCGCAAGGCCCGCACCACGGGGGCCATCTTGATCGCCTCGGGCCGGGTGCCGAAGACGCAGACGACGTGGGGATCGGACATGGGGCGCGCTCCGGGCCGTTGCAGGTCCGGGCCGTTCTAGCGCAGGGGTACGAAAAGCCTTTTAAGAGTTAGGGTTAACGGGGAGTAGCACCCGTCCCCGGCGAAGACCGGGGACCTCGCAGAACAGCGCGCCGGTCCGGCAGTCCGACGCGCGGCTCGGCGAGGCTCCCGGTCTTCGCCGGGAGCGGTGGGGGTCAGTGCCTCGGCATCACCCCGCCAGCCGCGCCGTGATCCAGCGGTTCACCAGCGCCAGTCCCGCCAGCGACAGCCCCAGCGCGAGGAACGACAGGACGCGGATCAGGCCCTCCAGCCCGGCCATGTCCACGAGGAACACCTTCGCCACCGTCAGCGCGACCACCGCCACCCCCGCCTTGCGCAGCGGCGCCGAGCGGCGCAGGAAGGCGGCGAGCAGCAGGCCCGCCCCCGTCAGCAGCAGCGCGATGGTGTAGCTGTACAGCTCCCCGTCCGCGACGCCCGGCACCTGGATGACCGGGCCGAGCCACAGCCGCCGGATCTCCAGCCCGACATAGAGCACCGCGAGCGCCACCGCGATACCGCCGGTCCCGATGCGCAGGCGCGGGTCCAGATGATCGAAGCGCAGCGCCGTCATCGCGAGCAGCGCGGCGGGCAGCAGGTAGGCCACCGCGAGGCTGTCGAGGATCGGCGGGCCGACCACGGCATGGGCGAAGAGCGGGTTCGCGAGCGTTGCGGCCATGGCGACCAGCGCCAGCCCCACCCCGCCGAACACCGCCCCGAGCGCCAGCCGCACCCGGGCGAGCGCCCCGCCGATGCGCACGCGCCAGAGCTGCGTCGCCCCGGTGATGAGCCAGATCGTGCCGAACAGGCCGATGGACCAGTGCGTCTCCGATTCGGCGGTATCCAGCGCGCGGTAGAGGAGCAGGCAGACAAAGAGGCCCGCGAGGCTCCAGATCGCCGATTCCGCGACGATCAGCGCCCCCGTCCGCCCCCGCGCGCGCAGCAGCAGCCACGTCGCCGTCAGCAGGGCGACGGTGCCGGCATAGGCGACGACGATCTCCCACAATGGCGCGTCCAGCGCCCAGGGCAGGCCCGGATCGACCACGAGGCGAAAGCCGCAGGCGAGGATGCCGAGCTGCACGAACCAGCCGACGGGCGCGAGGTCGAACCGCCGGTCCAGCCACGCCGCCGAGGCGACGATCAGCGCGAAGCCCAGCGTCAGCGCGGTCTCCGTCAGCACGACCGACATCGCGAAAGCGAGCATGTTCAGCCCCGCCAGCACGAACAGCGCCGTCCCGAGGCCGCCCCCGCCATCCACCCGCGCCGTGCGCCCGGCCAGCAGCGTCATCAGCGCGGCGACGGCCATGACGTGGATGGCCCAGGCGATATCGCCGCGCCCCGCCATCGGCTCCCAGAACTGCGCCAGCAGCAGCACGACCGCCGGGGCGAAGACCGCCGCGCCCGCCGCCCAGAAGAGGCGGAACGGGCCGGGCAGGAGGCTCTTCCACCCCGCCATGGCCGAGATGCCCATGCCGAAGCCGACCAGCGCCGTGATCGTGCCCGAGGCCACCGGCTCGCCGCCCGCCTCCGGCACGAACACCCGCGCCCCCTCGGCCCCGGACAGGCCGTGCAGCCCGATGGCCGCCAGCATGGCCAGCGCGACCGGCACCGCGATATCGTCGAGCGTGGCGTTGCCGTCCAGCCAGAAGGCCAGCGCGTAGAGCGCGGCGGCGAGGGCGATGAGGGCAAGCCACAGCCCCGCCTCCCCCGTCAGCGAGACGAGCACCGCCGCCCCCGCCAGCGCCAGCAGCGACGCCGCCGACAGCCGCGTGGGAAAGGCGGGCCATCCCGGCTCGCCCCGCCCGTGCAGCACGCGGAAGGTCATCGCTCCCCCGAAGGCCGGGCGCGGGGAGAGCGTCGGGATGCAGGTCGCCGCCGCCGCGACCAGCACCGCGAAACCCAGCAGATGCTCCGACCCCGACCCCAGCCACAGGAGCGCCGCGCCGATCCAGGGCACCAGGACCCCCAGCGCCGAGACCCAGGCCGAGCGCTTCATCGCGTCGACCCCCAGCCCGATGGCCGCGATCAGCGCGAAGTAGTAGAAGAGAAGGTACGCCCCGTCCGATTCGCCCCCCACCAGGAACGGCGCGGCCACCGCCCCGACGATGCCGACCACCGTCAGGAACGTGCCGTAGATCCACCCCAGCAGGATCGCCAGCACGGCGATGGCGACCAGGGCGGCGAAGGCGACCTGCGGCCCGATCAGGCCGTAGAGCTGGCGCGCGGCGAGGATGCCCGAGAACAGCGTCGCGATGCCCGCCCCCGCGAAGGCCGAGGGCAGGAAGGCCGTCGCCTCGCCCTCCCGGTCGCCCCCGCGCCGCCGCACCCATTCGCCCCCCGCAATCAGCGCCCCGCCGAAGCCGAGCGCGCAGAGCACCCGCAAGGGGGGCGAGAGGATGCCGTTCTCGATGCCGTACTGCACGAGGAACAATCCCGCCATCGCCAGCGACAGGGCCGCCACGGCGACGAACCAGTTCTCCTGCACCCAGGCGACCGCCCGCGCCCCGTTCTCCGCGAAGAAGACGAAGGACCGGGGCGGGGCGGCGTCCTGCGGCGGGTCGGCGGGCGGCGGCGGCAGGGACGAGCGCGCCGGCGCGGCATCGGCGGGGGGCGGGGCGGTATCGTGCCAGGGGGAGGCGGGCGGCGCGGGCGAGGTGGCTGCGCCGCCGGTGCGGGCCGCCTGCGGCGCGGATGCCGGGGCCGGACGCGCCTTGAGCCGCTCGACATCCTCACGCAGTCGCCGGATCGTGCGGTGCATCAGGATATGGCCGACGATCAGCCAGATATAGGAGACCGGGATCGCCAGCCCGAGCAGGATGAGAGCGGTTTCCATCGGGCGCCTCCGTTCGCCTCCACCGATACCCCGGATCGCCCGCCCGCTCAATCGCCGGACGCGCGGGCACGGGGCGCTGCATGGCGCGGCGGTGGACCGCCCTTTCCGGGGCGGGCGGCGCGTGGTAGGGCGGGCGGCATGACTCCTGCGCCCGAACCCGGCTTCGTGTCCCTGTCCGGCAGGCCCCGCCTCGCCCGGGGCGCGGTGCGCGACGTCTATGCCCATCCCGACCGGGACGACCGGCTTATAAAGACCCTGCGCACCCGCAAGCGCGAGGCCTTCGAGAACCGCACCGGCCCGCTGGCCGCGCTCCGGCGGCGGGCGACGCTGGGCCTGTCGACCGGGTTCCTGCGCGAGTACCGCGCCTATCTGCGCACGGTCCACCGGGCGTCGGAGCGGGGATGCGCGGTGCCGCTGGCGATGGTGTGCGAGGTGGTGCGCACGGATCGCGGGCCGGGTCAGGTGGTGGAGAAGGTCACGGACGGGGAGGGCGGGCTGGCCGTGCGGCTACGCGCGCTGCGGGCGCGGGAGGGGGGGCTGGACGCCGCGCAGGTGGCGGCGCTGAACGCCTTCGTCGCGCTCGTCTACCGCCTCGGGGTGAACGCGCCCGATATCGGGTCGAACAACATCGTCTGGGACGGGGCGGCGGGGCGCTTCGTGCTGATCGACGGGTTCGGCGAGCAGACGCTGGTGCCCTTCCGCGAATGGCTGCCCGTCCTGAACCGCCGGCGGATCGACGCGCGGCTGGCGGCGATGGGGCAGGGGGACGGCCTGCGCTGGGATGCGCGGGCGCGGCGGTTCGAGCGGGTCTAGGCGCCTCGCCCGGTGTTGCGGTGCGGGGGCGCAGGGACTAGGAAGGCGCGCATGACCTGGCCGTCCTACCTCATCAACCTCGACGCCAATGCCGCGCGGCTGGCCAATTCCACGGCGCAGTTCGCGGCCCACGGCATCGCCTTCGAGCGGATCGCGGCGGTGGACGGGCGGGCGCTGGCGGACCCCGCGCCCCAGTACGACGCGGCGGCCAACGCGGCCCGGGCCAAGGCCCCGCTCGTGCCGTCGGAGATCGGCTGCTACCTGAGCCATATCGCGGCGTGGCGGCGCATCGCGGCGGGCGACGCGGCGGGCGGCTTCGTCTTCGAGGACGACTTTCTCGGCGACGACACGCTCGGGGCGGTGATGGCGCGGTTGTCGGACGGGCCGCGGGACTGGGACATCGTGAAGCTCTTCTCCTTCGACCAGACGCCGAAGGTGCTGTCCGAGACCCCGCTGGGACCGGATCACCGCCTCGTGGTGCCCTACCGCGTGCCGACCTGCCTCATCGGCTACGGCATCGCGCGGGAGGCGGCCGTCCGGCTGCTGGCGCAGGTGCCGCCCTTCTTCCGCCCCGTGGACGAGGATCACAAGTTCTTCTGGGAGACGGGCCTGACGGTCGCCCTCGTGCTGCCCTCGCCCGTGACGGTGGGCGATCAGCAGGCGGTGACGGGCACCATCGGCGCGGAGCGGCGCGCGCGCAAGCCGAAGGGCCTCGGCACGGCGCTGCGGTCCCTGCGCTATCGCCTCGGCTACGCGGCGCGGCTGCACTGGCATCGCTGGCGGGGGGTGCGATGAAGGTGCTGCACATCCATTTCGGCAAGGAGGGCGGGGCGGAGCGGTTCTTCGTCAACCTCGCCGCCGCCTTCGCCGAGCGCGGGGTCGCGCAGCGCTTCGTCATCCGTCCGGGGCGGAGCTGGGAGGGCGCGGTCGCGCGGCACGGGCCGGTCTGGCTGAGCAACTACCGCTACCTGTCGCTGTCGAGCCTGCTGCTCCAGCGGCGGGTGGCGCGAATGGTGCGCGACTGGCGGCCCGACGCGGTGATGGCGTGGATGCCCCGCGCCGCGCGGCTCGTCCCGGACGTGCCCGGCCCCGTGCGGCTGACCCGGCTGGGGGACTATCCCGCGCATCTGCGCCATTTCCGCCATTGCGACGTGCTGGTCGGCAACCAGCCGGGCATCGCGGCCCATTGCGAGGGGCTGGGCTGGACCCGCCCCACGCGCACCATCTCGAACTTCGCGCGCGAGGTGGTGCCGGTGCCGGTGCCCCGCGCGGCGCACGACACGCCCGAGGACGCCTTCCTGATCTGCGGGGCGGGGCGGCTGGTGCATCGCAAGGGCATGGACCTGCTGATCCGCGCGGCGGCGCGCATCCCCGGCGCGTGGCTGTGGATCGTGGGCGAGGGCAAGGAGCGCCCGGCGCTGGAGGCGCTGGCCGCCGCGGAGGGCATCGGCGCGCGCACGCGCTTCGTCGGCTGGGTCGACGAGCCGATCCACCACCTCGCCGCATCGGACGCCGTGGGGATGCCCTCGCGCCACGAGCCGCTGGGCAACGTGGTGCTGGAGGCGTGGCAGGCGGGCACGCCCGTCGTCTCGACCCGGTCGGAGGGGCCGTCCTGGTACATGGTCGACGGCGAGAACGGCGCATTGGTCGATATCGACGCGCTGGACGATTTCGCCGACCGCCTGCGCCGGCTGCGGGACGACCCGGCCCTCGGCGCGCGCTTCGTCCGGGGCGGGCAGGCGCAGCTTGGGGCGATGTTCTCGAAGGACGCCATCGTCGATCAGTATCTCGACCTCTTCGCGAACGGCCCGGCATGAGGGTGCGGGTGCTCAACGTCGCGGGCGAGGAGGCGCGGATGGGGTTTCAGGCGGCGCAGCTCGACCGCCTCGGGCTGGCCTTCGAGCGGGTCGAGGCGGTGACGCCCGCGACCCTCGCCCCGCCCCCGGACGATCCGTCGTGGGATGCGTGGGAGCGGCCCCTGCGCGACGTGGAGAAGGCGCTTTACGCCTCGCACCGGCGGGTGTGGGAGCGGGTGGCGGGGGAGGCGGAGCCGTGCCTCGTGCTGGAGGACGACGCCGTCCTGTCGGACCGCGTGCCCGCCCTGCTTGACGCGCTGGCGGCGCGCGCGGGGTTCGACCACGTGACGCTGGAGGCGCGGGGGCGGCGCAAGCTGATGGCCCGCGCGCGGCATCCCGAGCTGCCCGTCCGGCGGCTGTGGCAGGACCGGACGGGGGCGGCGGCCTACGTGCTGTGGCCGTCGGGGGCGGCGCATCTGCTGCGGCGGCCCGTGGGGCTGGCGGACGCGGTGATCTGCGCGGCCCACGGGATGGAAAGCTGGCAGGCGGACCCGGCGCTGGCCATCCAGATCGACCGCTGC